>NZ_JBLWMN010000001.1:0-351991 GCF_048380895.1 Halorubrum rarum
GACCGCCCCTGACTCCCTCGCGCGAGGCCGTTCGCGGCCTGACGGCCGCTCACGGGCGCACAGGGCGAGAGCGAGGCTCTCGCTTGCAGCCGGCGCGTCGCGCCGGCGACGCCACCGCACAGTTCGTTTATAAGTGGCAGTCGCCGTCGATCACGGTCGTTTAAATACCGTATCGCGACCGACGACCTGCAACACTCACTCCCGCTATCGATCACCGCTGTATCTGAATTGGCCGTTGAATCTCTACCAGCTTAGGGAGGTGTTCTGATAGCCGTGCGAGATGCAGGGCGCGAATGTTGTACTAGATTCGCTTTTGCTGTGCAAAAGGGGAGGTGTTCCAAGAACAAAGGAGTGACAAACCATCGGAAATCACCCCATTGACCGTTAAAACCTCACCAAACAGGATGGGTCCTATCTCAATTCAGCTAAAACAGCTGGCTATAACAACTCCTCTTTCTTTTTCTCAAATTCTTCATCTGAGATAATTCCTTTTTCGTTGAGCTCAGCAAATCTTTCAATTCCTTCGGCAGCACTGATGGCGTCTCCCTGATTTCCTCTGTTCGATTCGTCTTCCCATTTATTAACAAAGTCTACCAATTGCGTCGCAATAGAGCATCCACTGATCGTATAATCATTGGCATCGGTGACGATCGAGACTTTGCCAAATACGGTAGAGTCGACGCTTCGTATCTCACTTATTGGAATCGTAATCCAACTTCTATTTATCATGCCTTTCTTTTCTACTTTTATTTTTCCTTCATAAACTTCAACGCCACCACAATTTTCTCTTTGCTTCGTATTTCCTTCAATCCTAACCTTGCCACCTTTCCCTGAATAAATGGGCTGCGGGCCCTGATCATTCGGGTTGTTAGTTGCTTGCTCCAACCGCCTATCAGACCGTTCGCGGGCCTCTTGTCCGACCGTTTTTGGGGTTTCGAAATCCGCTTGAATATCTTCATTGACCTCAGATGCCTCTAAAATATACTCAGAAGCGGTCTCCATGCCCTCATCCTCCCCGGAAAGTTGGAAAAAATACGTCTCATCTTTGGTCTCAACTTTGAGAGTGGCTACTGAAGGCTCCAACATCCCGGATGACTCTTGTTTGACAAATCCTATTCCGGAAATATCTCCGTATTCGATAGTAAGCGATCGATCATCGCTCTTGTCACCAATCAAAAAGAGTACTCTCTCACTGGTAACCACGAGAACAACTCGATACTCACCGTTTGGTTCTAAGTCGCTGCCAGCTTGTCTTTTGATGCGGTTATTTACACGACTTGGGAAAATGAAATGGGGCTGCTCCGAATCCTTAAGCCAATCTAATACTGAGCTGTTTGCTAGGTAATCTCTGCCCTTTCCAAACCCGCGTTCTATTGTAGTAAGGCGCTCCAGTGTAACGCTTTCTCCTTTTGCGTTATTCGCTAAACGCTCCGCTCTTTTATTTTCATCTCCCCCTCCGAACAGTCTCATTAGCACACAAAAAGTGAGGTATCCAATATAGCTTCTGGTTCATACAACATCCATATCTCGCACGCCGCTACTGACATATTGTGGAGAGATTGGCGTTAAATATCGGTACGTGATTAACCTGTACTGACCGCGATCGGACTCACGTGTGTCAAATACTGGGTGTTTCAACGGAACTGATGCACGGGATAGTGTGGGGACCGGCGAACGGGGTGCCCGACTCAGCCGAGCAGCCACACGCCGACGATCACCACGCCGACGACGATGTACGAGCAGTCGGGTGCGATGCCGAGCAGGTCGGGTTTCGACGTTCGTCCCGCGAGCGCGGTCACGCCGACCGATATCGCGACGCCGACGAGCAGTGCGGCGGCGAGCGGCCACGCGAACAGCCCCATCGACACCGCGGCGGCGACGAGCGTCGCGGTCGCGAGATCGACGGCGTACAGCGCTCGACGAGTCCATTCGACGCCGACCACGATGGGCAGCGTCGCGACGCCGATCGCGGCGTCCGCGTCGACGTCACGGACGTTCGGTAGCTCGGCGTCGACGAACGAGCGCAGGAAGAAGTATCCGAAGACCACGCCGACCGCCGGCGTGATCGCGACGCCCGCGAACGCGAGCGGAAGGAACGTTACTGCGACCGCCCAGCCGAGCGCGACTAACACGGAGTTCACGAGGAGCACGTCCTTCAGTCGGGGGACACTCCCCAGGAATCGACCTGTCGCCCGCCCGAGTGACGGGAGCCAGTCGGAGGCGTACAACACCCAGAACGCCCCCGGCAGGAGCGTAAGCGCGAGCGCCGCCGGACCGCCGACGAGCGCGAGCGCGACGGCCACCCCGTATGCGACGGCGGCGGCGATCATCAGTTGATCCGCGTACCGCCTGGCGTAGTTCGCGCGGTCGGGATTGGAACGCACGTCCGTGTCGGCGTCGGCGACGCTGTCGATGGTGTACACCGCGAACGCGACGAGGCCGACGACGAGCGGCGCGGGCGTCACCGGGAGACCGAGCAGGGCGGTCGCGATGCCCACCTCCACGGCGGCGACGAACGCCATGAACGCGGAGCTGTACACGAGCGTGTTTCCGAAACGTTTCGTCCGCACGGTGAGTCGGACGAGATCGGAGCGATACGACGAGTTCGTGCCGTCGAACACTGACGACGGCGGATCGGTTCGTTGTGCCATTCGTAACGGAAGGCGCGGTGAGCTGACCCTCCATCACGCCGTTCGTAGGCCTGGTATATACGTTTCAGGCGTATGATGGATCCGACACGATGGGTCGCGACCGGGGGCACTGGATTCGTTTCAGCTCTCGGTGGGTTCCGTCCTCGATCCCTCGATACCCACCCCGTCCCGGACTCGCTCCGGAACGATTAGGGACCACGCCAACGCAGGGAGGGGTATGACGACGTCAGACTGGGGCGACTGGCTGCCGCGAGCGGTCGCGAACGCCGACCCCGACACCGTCGCGCTGTGGTATCTCGGCTGTAACGGCTTCGCGATCAGGGGGGCCGAGGGGACGGTCCTCTGGATCGACCCGTACGTCGGGCTCGGCGACCCGCCGCGGACGATCCGGATGATTCCCGTCCCGTTCGATCCCGCCGACGTCGCGGTCGCGGACGCCGTGCTCGCGACGCACGAACACACCGATCACGTCCATGGCCCCTCACAAGCGCCGATCCTCGCGAACACGGACGCCGACTTCGTCGCTCCGGACGACTCGCTCGCGGTCGCGCGCGACGAGGAGTCGTGGACCGACGAGTGGGACGTCGACGAGGAGCAGTTCCTCGAGGTGACCGAGGGCGACGAACTGCGGATCGGCGAGTTCACCGTCCACGTCGTCGAGGTGTCCGACCCCGATGCGACCCATCCGGTCGGCTACGTGATCGAACACGAGACCGGAACCGTGTTCCACGCCGGAGACAGCAAGCCCTCGTCGACGTTTTCCGACCTCGCCGAGCGATACGATATCGACCTCGGGATCCTCGCGTTCGGATCGGTCGGCACCGTTCCGGACAAGGAGACGCGCGAGCCCGTCCGAACGAAGTGGTACAGCGACGAAAACGAGATAATCGAGGCGGCGAGCGCGCTCGAACTCGATCGATTGGTTCCGACCCACTGGGACATGTGGAAGGGACTGACGGCTGACCCCACCGTCCTGCATTCGCACGCACGAAGCTTCGAACACCCGAACCGCCTGGACATCGTCGAGATCGGCGACCGAGTCGATTTATAACTGCGTGTGGTAGCCACGACACGATGACGAGCGAGTTCAGCGTCCTCGATCTCGACGACGTCGATCAGGAACCGTTCCCGGAATCGGGCCTCCTCCATCGAAAGCTCACCGACTCGCTCGGGAGCAGCGAGATGCGAGTGAACGCGATCACTCTCGCCCCCGGCGAAGCGACCGCTCCGCACGCACACGAACGACAGGAGGAGATATACGTCGCGCTCGACGGCGGTCACGTCCGGATCGACGGTTCGGACCACGAGGTGTCATCCGGCGGCGTCGTCCGAATCAGTCCGGAATCGGTCCGAAGCGTCCGAAACGAGAGCGACGACGCCCAAACGTGGCTCATGTTCGGTGCACCACCGGTCGGGACCGTGGACGATTTCGGAGAGTACACGATGCCCGACGAGGAGTGAGCGCGTCGACACCCCTCCGGACGACGTCGGGTTATCACGGACGAAACACGGCCCGTGGAATTTAAGCCCCTCCTTGCGAAGCATTCGTTTATGACCGAACGGACGGCAGAATCGGCGATGACCGTCGAGGAGGACGGGATCAGCGTCGAGAAGTCCTTTACAGACGACGAGTTTCCCGTACCAGCGGTAACGTACGATCTCGCCTCGAACCGAACGGAGTCGGCTCGCGTACGTATCGTCGATACCATCCCGGAGTCGTTCCCGATGGACCGCGTGGGGTTCCATCCGGAGTACGAAAGCGACAACTGGACCGCGTACAAGGACCACCGCGTCGAGTTCGAACGCGTGCTCGAACCGGGCGAGTCCGTCGAGACCGTGTTCGGGATCCGTTCCGACGATCCCGACATCGACGGCTTCCTCGGCGCTCCCGTGATCGAACACGTCCCGGTCGGCGAGGAGATCGAGGACGTCCTCGGCACCGGAGAGACGGACGCGGTTCGAGAGGTCCTCTCCGGCGATCGGGCCACGCTCCCCGGGATGGAACGCGAGGAAGACGCGACCGACGACTCGTCGGTGGCGGACCCGCTCGAGGAGGACCTCCTCGAAGACGACCCGCTCGAAGACGGCTCGGTCGCGGACGACGAGACGGACTTCGACTCCGCCGACGACGCCGATGCCGCCGACGCCGGCGATGGCGCGGACGGCGACATCGAACCGCGCCCCACCGACGCGGAGACGGCGGCCGCAGTCACTCCACGTCAGGAATCCGACGAGGAGGCCGTGGGGGAACCGCACGAGGTGTCGGACGAGGGCCAGGAAGACGAGACGGCCCCGACGGAGTCGGACGTCGAACCCGACGACGGCTCGGAGCCGGAGTCCGGTTCGGACCCCGCCCCGTTCGCCGAAGCGGGTCTCGCCGCGACGCTCGCCGAGGAGATCCGCTCCGGTGACGTCGACGACGACGATCTCGAACTCCTCCGGTCTGAGCTCGACGGCGGCCTGCCGCGCAGCGTCGACGTTCGGATCAGCCGACTCCAGTCGAGCGTCGCCGATATCGAGGCGTACGCGGACGCGCTCGCAGAGTTCATCGACGAGAACGGGACCGCTCAAGAGGTCCTCGACGGGCTCCAGTCGCGCGTCGATGCGATGGAATCCGACGTCACCGCGATCGACGACCGCGTCGACTCGGCCGACGAGGAGCGCGCACAGCTCGCGAGCGATATCGAGGGCGTCGAGGGCTCCGTGATCGGAGTCGAGGAGACGGTCGCCCGCGTCGAACGCTCCGTCTCCGAGCTCGACGAGAGCGTCTCCGCGGTTATCGCCGACGTGTCCGATGCGGAGCAGGCGATCGGTGACGTCGAAGACGAGGTCTCGTCCGTCGCCTCGGACCTGTCCGGACTCGACGACGCGGTCGATGATATCGGCGACGACGTCGAGACGCTGTACGAGGTGACCGACGACACCGCCGCGGCGCTCGAGGACGCCGACGCGCGGGTCGACGACGTCGAGGACCGTCTCGGTCGGTTCGACGCCGAGTTCGACGACGTCTGGGACGATCTCGCGGAGGTCGACGGCCGCTTGACCACGCTCGAGGAGAGCCTCGGCGACGACGTCGACGACATCGAGGCGGAGCTCGCGGGCATCAACGATCACCTCGAGGAGCTCGAAGCGTTCCGGAAGCGCCTCAACGAGGCGTTCGGACCGTAAGCCGGTCGAAAGCGCAACCCGTTTTAGCGGCGGTCCCCGATCGGCACCAATGAGCGAACCCGTCCCGGTCGCCGTCCCACGGAAGGGCCGTCCGCTTGAAGCCGTTCTTGAGCGCGTCGCCAACGTGGGCCATCACGAGGCACTCGACGACCTCGCGGACCGGGTGAGCAACACGCTTCGGTACGAGAAGGCGGTGACGAAAGGCAGCGTCGAGGCCGACGCCGGTCCGTACGAACGGCTGGCCGACTACTCCGATCCGGGCGAGCCGACCGAGCCCGAGTTCACGCTGCTGCGCGACGACCGCGACGGGAAACCACGACGGATCGTGTTCGACGCCGCGACCGTCGATCTCGGCGGCGTCGAACTGAAGCTCGTCGGTCGCGAGGAACCGTTTCGGGCGTTACGGACCCACGAGTTCGCGCTCGGGTTCGACTCCGCCGATCTCGTGTTAGAGGAGGTCGTCGGGATCCGGCCCGCGGGACTGGAGGGACTCGCCGACGTGAACGAACGCATCGATCCGCTCGACACCGACGTTCGGGTCGTGAGCGGACTCGGTGACACTGTCTATCACACGCTCATGGCCCGTCCGGAGATCCTTCCCGGAGGAGCGGAGCTCGACCGCGAGTTCGTCAGAGAGTACGACGGAAAGCTCTGTATCTCGCCGCGCTACGAGCGGCTGGTCACCGCCGTGCTCGGAACCGACGTCCTCGACGACGTCGAGTTCGCGTATCCGACCCGCGAGGCCCAAGAGGAGGAGGCCGCCATCGCCGACACCGGACTCGGCGTCTACCTCACGGTCTCCGGATCGACCGCACGTGAGCACGGACTGGTACTCGGCGAGCACCTGTTCCCCAGCGAGACGGTCCTCATGGGGAACGACGCCGAGCGATCGGACGCCGTTGACCGCGCTCGGGATCGGCTGGTCGCTCCCGAAGCGGATTCAGCGCTCACCGTGTGATACCGATTAGACCTCGGCCAGTCGCGCCCGGGACGGTTCATCGAGGCCGTCCCGAGTCGTCGATACCGATCCGTCCAGTGATCTCTAGCTCCGATATGGGACTGATAGTGATTCCCTCGTTCTCGAACCGGTGCTTGATTCGGCGAGCATACTCCGACCGGGTGGCGAGGACGTCTTGCCGGCCGGGATCTTCTATCCAGTAATGGATGCGAACTGTGACCTCGTCCCCGAGTTCGTCCACATACACGACCGGGACCGGATCTGCGAGAACTGCGTCGATCGAGGCTGCGACGTCCTCGAAATGTCCTATCGCGTCGTCGATCTCGTTCTCGTAGGCGATTCCAAACTGCTGGACGATCCGATGATTCCCCCGGCCGAACGGACGAGATATCTCGTTGCTCGTTAGGATCGTGTTTGGGATCGTCACGAGTTCGCCGTCCTTCGTTTCGACGCGCGTGGTTCGAAGGGCGATCGACTGGACGACCCCCTCGCCGTTTGGCCACTGGATGTAATCACCGACGTTGAAGTCCGGATCGAGTACGAGGGCGATGCCGCTAACCAGCGATCCGATCACCTCCTGGGCCGCGACGCCGATCGCCAGCGCGATGGCACTGATGAGGAGTGCGGAGTCACCGAGTGCAGGACCGTATCCGGCGATGCTTGCACCGACGAAGACGGCTATGACAATGACGACTACCTGAAAATACCTGAGCAAGGCGTTTTGAAGCGTGGGATTGTTGTGGTTTCGCCGGCGGAGTATCCGCGCGAAGACGGGCTGGATGAAGAGTCGATTGAGTATCACGACAGCGAGGAGGCCGGCGAGGAACCAGCCGATGCGGATGACGACCGGCCAGTACTCGATGAGCTCTCCAGGACCGACCTCCGGTGCCGGTGTCGTCGCTTGAACAACCACTAGGGCCGCTGGGATGGTCCATCCCCACAGGTGATACGAAGGGGCGTTAGGGGACGTCATTACGGGGGGATAAACGGACCGACCGAGACGGTTTGCCGGGCGATCGTTGCTGCCCGGAGGATATACGACACGAAAAGCGCGAGTGGCATGGTGACGACGCCAATACCGAGACTGACAACGATGGGAAGCGTTGAGAGTGGAACCGTCACGGTATTCGTCCGGTAGATGAGTGTCACTGCGATCGTCGTGACGAACGCTATCAACCCGGTGTAGACGATCATACGCGAGAGTTCTGCGAAATCCTGTTGGAGGGCTATCGTCTTGTAGAACTGACGCACGACGGCGATCGACTCGAGAAGCCTCTCGACCGCATGGAGCTCCACCTGAACGGCGTCCGGGACCGACTCGGCGTATCCGTTTTGCAGATGTTGGATCGACGTTAGATTCACGGCGTATTCGGTTCCCAAGAGGACGGTGAGCACGTGATCAACCGGCGTGTTGTTTTCAAGCCGTGCGTCGATGTTTTCTCCGTACTCTCCGATGTCACGAAGTGCGCTCGTCACCTCACTTGGTGGGTCCCAATCGCCGGATTCGTCCATCGCATGGAGGGTCAGGACCCGGTCACTCAGCGTCCGGCCGATGAGTGAGAGAAACGCGGCCGGATCGTTTGGACTCGACGGCCGTCCGGCGAGGGTTGCGATGTCCTCATGAAGTTCACGCGCGCTATTGAGACGGTTTGTCAACGAGTCAATAGTCCCGAACACACGTGACATAACGAGTTGATTTATCGAAAGCGAGATCGTAATTAGCGTTATGACACCGGCAGTAAGACCACTCGAAAAGAGCGTACCGGTGGCGCTGTCCGGTCCCACAGCGAGTATATCACCCCAGATTAGCGCTCCAACGATCCCGACGATACTGACGGAGATACCACTCGCGACGACACGCCGATCCCCCTCGATGAGCACCCACGCGGCCACGCGTTCCCGGGTGGTTTTCTCGTATACGGAACTCTCAGTTCGAATTTCCGGATCCATAGTAGACAAGCGCGCCGAATCAGTATCTCTCTCCTCGTAGCGAGAGCGATCTGTTCCAGTCGGTACGACACGAACCCGGTACGTGGCGGCTGTCGCACCGGTGTTGCCAGCGAGCGTCAGCAACGTCCGCCAGCCCAAGTCCGTCTCGACTGTCGCGTTCGGTTATCCGGCGGTCGACAGCCGCGAAAAGCGGGTCCGTAGCCATCCGTGTCGGATTCCTATCGGTCAACGTTATTGCCGTCGGGATCGGCGGTATCGGAATGGGCGGTACCGATGTCGTTATGGTCATCTTGGTGATCTGCCTCTTGGTGATCTACCCGGCCGCTTGGCTGCGTGACGTTGGGCCGGCGCTGCTGTTCCTCGGAGCCCGGGCGTCGGCTGGTCTCGTTCGTCGGTCCGTTCCGGCTTGAGGGGAGCGTTCTTCCGTTCGAGAGGGTTCGATCCGAACGTCGCTCGTCGCTCAGCCGGACCGACCGCGGATCGCCCGGACCAGTTTGTGGAGGAGGTGGAGGGTGGTGATGACGCTGGACGCGTAATACGCGAGCGTGAGTAGGCGTTTGATCATGACTCAGCGGAGAGAAGTGCCGGGCGAACATAATCGGGCGGCATGCGAGCGCAAGCCCGAGAAACCGTCTCCCTCCTGTTCCGGTCACTAGCGGTGAGCGCCGAGAGCGCGATGAATCCCCTACACCCGCACGACGGGATCTGGCTGCGCGACTGAGCGAACCGCGCGACCGGACGGCACAGTGAGGATGGGGCGAACCCCGTTTCGAAGCGGCTGGCCGGCCAGCCGCCTACATCGACTCTTCGGTGTCCTCCTCGGCCTCCGTGCTGCCGCCGCGATCCGAGTAGTTCTTCCGGCCGATCGCCTCGTCACTGACCATCCCGATGACGCTCTGACGTACGTCGTCGGCGGACTCGTAGGTGACCCCGTCCTGTGATTCTAACACCGTCTGGAGCGTCGTCGTGTCGTCGCCCAACCCCAGTTCGTAGTCGCCGTACCGCTCCAGTAAGGTCTCCAGATCGATCGGGTACTCCTCGTCTTCAAGCTCGTCCGCGAGCGGACCGAGCTCCACACCCTGCTCGCGGCTATCGTCGTTCTGATCGGTCGTCATTCCCGTAGAGCCGTGCCGAAGCCACTTACCCTCTGTGCCGGCCCCTGCCGGGTGGACGGGACGCGCCCGTGCAGGCTGCCCAGTCGGAGCGGTTGGCGCTCAGGTGCGGTTCACATATCGTCTCGCTACCGGTGAACTGCAACACTCACTCCCGCTTTCGATCGCCGCCGTATCTGCATTGACCACAGGAATGTCACAACATGTCACCTGTTGAGTGTCTCAACGGAGCGATAATCTGTGCCTACAAAAGAGAGGACCTCCTAACAATCTACCAGCAGTGCGATCAGGACCTAATGTTTCGAACATCCCCCGCTCCGGACCGAAGTATCCGGGAACATCAGGTCCCACGATCGGCTATCGAACAGGGTGGAGCCCGAACTGACATCACCTCCAGTGCTTCCATCGTCTCCAACGGGGTCTAGTATGGCGGACACCGTGATTATTTATAACCCACAGAGTGGAAGCGGCTCCCATGCCGACGAGGTCGAGTCCCGAGCGGATCTGTCCGGGTACACGATCGAACGGTCCGAACGAGCCGGCGACGTGCTCACACTGACACGGGAGGCTGTCGAGGCCGGATACTCGACGATCGTGGCCGGCGGCGGTGACGGTACTGTCAACGAAGTCGTTCAGGGAATTGACCGGGCCGACGCGTTCGACGACGTCACGCTCGGCATCCTCCCGCTCGGGACGGGGAACAACTTCGCGAAACAGATCGGAATCACCGATCTCGAAACCGCGTACACTGCCCTCGATGACGGCGTCCAGCGTACTATCGATCTCGGGATGGCAACCGATCGGCCCTTCGTGAACTCGTGTGTCGGGGGATTAACCGCCACGTCAAGTGACGAGACGTCCGGGGAGTTGAAGTCCCGAATCGGTGGGTTGGCGTACGTGCTCACGACCCTCCGGACCGTGACGGACTTCGAACCGCTGGAGCTTACCATTGATAACGAGGCGAGTGACGGAGGCACTCCGGCCTGGAGCGGCGAAGCGTTCTGTGTGATGGTCGGGAACGGCCGTCAATTCGCGGCGGACGGGACCACACAGGCCAACATGGAGGACGGTCTCTTCGAGGTCGTGATCGTCAGGGACGTGCCCGCGATCGATCTGATGAGTGATACGGTGCTTGAGCGCCTGTTCGGACAGGATTCGGCACACATCGACCGGTTCCAAGCCGCATCGCTGGAGATCATGAGCCACTCGTCGGAACCCGTCAGATTCAGCTTGGACGGGGAGATCATCCAGCGACGCGACCTCACGCTCGATGTTCGACCGAACACACTGCGGCTCGTAGTCGGGGAGGGATACGACCCTACCCCGACGGACACATGAGGCTGCCGGTTCCCGCGAACGGCTGGGGGACGACGAATCATCATCCGAGGACGCAATGTTCACAGTAGACCTCCACGCTCACACTCGGTTTTTTCACGGATTCCACGCGGAACCGACCGCCTTCGACCCGATCGGCGCGCGTCTGTTAGCACTGTGGGGACAACGCTCCGGGCTCGACGCCATCGCGCTGACCAATCACGACTACTACAGCCCGTTCGACTGCGCGATGGGAGGTCCACAGTTCATTCCGGGCATCGAAATCACGACGACGCTCGGCCACCTCTTGGTCATCGGACCGGATCCGCCACGTCGGTCGGTTCCCGGTGAACGAACTCCGGAGGAGGTCGTGTCGCAGGCACACAGTACGGGCTGTGCCGCGATCATCGCGCATCCGTATCGCCGGAGTCGCCTTCGCGAGAGTGACGCAGAGTTCGACGCCGTCGAGATAAACGGGAAACACCCCGACAACGCCGATCGCGTACGAGCACTCTCCAAATCGCGTGGAATACCGGTCGTCGGCGGGAGCGACGCCCACTATCCCTTCGAGGTCGGGCGGACGGTAACCCGGATCGAGGCTGCGGAACTCACGCCAGAAACAGTGGTCGCCGCGATTCGGGAGGGAGCAGTTGAGGTAGACGTTCGCAACTCACGAGTCGACGACCTCGTGAGAACTGGGTACGACTACGTTCACCGGTAGCTTTGACGTCCGCCATGCATCCCGCCCGAAGGACCGAGAGATCGGCCCGCCCATCCCGGCACTCTCTCACTCGTACACCTCCCCCGTCCGTTCCCGTGTCAGAGATACGCATCGTCCCATTCGTCGGCCAGGTGAGTGTTGCCACAGTCCCCGCATTCGAGCCTATCGAGTCCGTCGATCGAGACGTTCGTACTGCCGCACTGTGAACAGAAGTACCCGTACGCGTCCTCCTCGTCGTCGTCCGCACTGTACACGGTGAAGAACGGGGCCTCACTGCCGGGAACGCTATCGTCGCGATCGACGGGTCGGTCAACCCCGTCGACGGTGACGGACTCCGGGACCGTGACGGTTGGTTCGTTCGGCGTCTCCGTCGATTGGCCTTCCGTGAACATGGTGACTGCGAACTCCTCCCCGCCGACCAGTATCTGGTCGTGATCACCCTGCTTGAGGCCGAACTCTTCGAGGAACTCGCCGCCCTCCACGGCGTCGTCAAGGATGCACGCCGCGATCGGCTTTTCGGCAAACCGTTCGCGAACGTGATCGAGCAGCGCCGTGGCAACACCCCCTCCCCGTGCCGCTGGATCCACGTGGAGCCACCGGATCGTCGCTTCCGTTCCGATCTCGACGGTGACGAATCCGCGGACGGTTTCCGTGCCCTCGACCGTCTCGTCGACGACGAGCACTGCCGTCTCCGCATCGTCGAGCAGGTCGGCCAGCGATGCGTCGTTGAATTCCTCTTCGAGAATCATCTCGATCTCTTCTGGACTGAGCGAGTACGATGATTGCAGCGAGTCGCGTGTGAGTGCTCTGATCTGTTCTCGGTCATCCGACTCCGCAGGGCGAACGTTCATGTGATTTGGTATCGTTTAACTGTCATATGTTTTTTTAGGTTTGTACGATAACACGTCGAAGTCCCGCACTGAAAAGAAGGGTCCAGCAGGAGACATAGCGGTAGGCCCGATGAGCGGTGTTACCTGATCAGGCGGATCTCGTTATCAGAGACGGTCTCGACGCCAGAGGTGTCGAACTGGTCGGTGTCTTCGACGCCCTCTGTCAGTGGTATCCCGTCTTGCATGGTGATCCGATGAACAACGTTTCCGAGGCTAACCGTTCTGCTTGCCTATGCTAGGTGCATATGTCGGATCCCTCCCACGGCTGAAGCCGTGGACGTCCTCCTTGTTCCGCTGTGAACGAAGCCGCCGAGCAACGTGACCGTCGCCTCGACCGCCCCCCAACGACGAGGCGGAAGCACAGCTGCGTCTCCTCAACCGGGGCGAGCCGGACGGGAACTGGAGAAAGGAGCTGAGATCACGGAGACCCCGGGTTGCACCCGCAAGCAGCGATCGTATCAGCCTCAGAGTCGAGTGGTACCCATGGCAATCGTCGACACGCTGATCGTGTTCCTGGTGAGCCTGCTCGTCGGCGCGACAGGAATCTACGTCGGGGCACGCGTGATGACGAACATCGACGACTTTCCAAAGGCGGTGGTAACGGCCCTAGTGGGCGCGGTCGTCTGGGCGATCGTCGCGTTCTTCTTCGGTAGGATCCCACTTCTTGGTCCGCTTCTGGCGCTGATCGCGTACCTTGCGGTCGTGAACTGGCAGTACCCGGGCGGCTGGGTCAAGGCCGCCGGGATCGCGCTGATCGCCGCCGTGGCCTCGCTCATCGTCCTCTACGTGATGGCGGTCGTGGGACTGATCGGCTTCGAGGCGCTTGGGGTGCCCGGTGTGTAGGTCGGTGACACCCGATCCCGCGAACGGGAGACGTGAGCTTTCCATTCGACGACTCCTCGCCATCTCCGACGGGACTAGTCCCGATGGATGGCGACTTGACGTCCAGCACGCGCTCGTCGTCGAGTTCGCAGTGAATAGCCCATGAGCCTCGTCGACCACTACTGGGGCTTTCGCGACTGGTTCCCGGTCCCGCAGCGAAACGGCCGGTTCCACGTGATCCGGTGGGTCCTGCTGGAGGCCAACCGGCTCGCGGTCACCGGTGCGTTGCTGACGTTTGTGTTCGCGGCGCTCATGCTCATCGGGTCTATCTGGACCTTCCAGATGCAACAGGTCCTCACGGAGACGCCCGCGGTTCAAACGATCCTGAGTTCGCTGTTGAGTGGCATCATTCTGCTCGTATCGATCGTGGTGTCGATTAACTCGATCGTCTTATCCCACGACATCACCTCCGTGGACGCGCAGGGGAACCGTATCCAGGGGGTGATGGAGTTCCGACGGGACATCGGTGAGCTAACCGAGAGCGGCGAGAGCCCCACAGATCCGGCGTCGTTCCTCAGTCTGATGGCGGCGGTCATCCACGACCGCGCAAGCGCCCTCGAAGAGATCACCGCGGGGAGTGACGGGGAGCTAACTGCGGACATCCAGGAGTACGTCGACGAGGTCATCAACACGATTGAGCCGCTCGATCATCAGAGCGACAGCGCCTCTGGCGCGGAATTCGGCATCCTCTGGCTCGGTCTAGAGGCGGACTACGGGACGTTCATGGACCGCTCGCGGGCGCTGCGGAGCTCTCACGGGAGCGAACTGTCCGAGACGTTCGACGAGGGACTCGACGACCTCGTCGAGGCGTTCCAGCTGTTCGCCGTCGGCAAGGAGTACTTCAAAACGATCTATTACACTCAAGAGGTGTCACAGCTGTCGCAGACGCTCCTCGTTATCTCGCTGCCGTCGATCCTAGTCACCGCGTCGGCCATCCTCGCGATCAACGCCAAGATCCTGCCCGACACGTGGGTGTTCGGTCTCCCACCACTACTGAGCTTCGTCGCGACCGTGTTCACGATTTCGCTGGCTCCGTTCCTCGTGTTGACCGCGTACATGCTCCGGCTCTCGGCGGTCGCCCAGCGGACCGCCGGCGCGGGGCCTTTCTCGCTGCAACAGTGAGGGCCGCGACCGTACTACCACCGGGGGGAACTGGGACCGGCTCGGCGAAGCGACGGATACGTTCCTCACCGTATTAGAGGGCGATTTCGACGAGCGCCATCTCGTCTTCGGGGACGACCTCTCGAAGCGTCGACTCGACATCGGCCCACGTCTCCGGACGATAGCCGTCGATCCCGAAGCTCTCTGCAAACCGCTGAAAGTCGGGGTTCGTCAGCTCGGTCCCGAACTGTTCACCCGTGTGTTCGATCTGATTTTGAGAGATGAGCCCGTAGTCGTTGTCGTTGAAGACGACGATGGTAAACCCCAGCCCGAGTCGGGTCGCGGTTTCGATCTCCGCGGCGTTCATCAGGAACCCGCCGTCGCCGGTTGCCACCACCACGTTGGCGTCGACGGCGAGGTCAGCCGCGACTCCGCCGGGGAGGGCGATTCCCATGCTTGCAAGTCCGTTCGAGATGATGCAGGTGTTGGGTTCGTAGGTGCGGAAGTGCTGTGCGATAGCCATTTTGTGGCTTCCCACGTCAGAAATCAGGACGTCCTCGTCGGCCATCGCTGCCCGGAGGTACGGGAGCGTCCGCTTCACCGAGAACGGGTCGTCCGGGTCGGGCTCGCGGGAGACGTCGGCGACGATCCGCTCGTGTCGATCCCGACACCACGTCGCGTCCGTATCGTCGTCCAGCTGCTCACGAAGGTCACGGAGCGTTGCCGAGATATCCGCAACGATCTCGACGTCGGGGTCGTAGTGCTCGTACACCTCTGCCGGTTCGTAGTCGATGTGGACGACCGTCTTGTCGCGGTCGGGATTCCACGACTTCGGATCGTGTTCGGCGATGTCGTATCCGACCGCAAGAACGCAGTCGGCCCGTCCGATCGCGGTGGCCGCCTCGCGGTCCGGTCCGGAGTCCAGCGTCATCAGCGACGCGTCGAGTCGGTCCGATATTGCCCCTTTTCCCATGTACGTCGCGACGACCGGCATACTGACCCGCTCGATCAACTCCCGGAGTTGACGGGCGGTGGGAGTCCGAACGGCTCCGTTGCCGGCGAGTACCAGCGGTGCCTCCGCGGCCGAAACCAGATCGGCCGCCCGGTCCAACGAGGTCTGGTCCGGATCTGAACGACGCACCCGCTGACGGGGCGAAAGCGGCGCTGCCTCGACCGCCTCGGCAGCCACGTCTTCGGGAAACTCGAGATGGGTCGCACCCGGCTTCTCGTACTGGGCCAGCTTGAACGCCTTTCGTACCGACTCGGGGATGGTTTCGGCCTCGGCGATCTGGCTGTTCCACTTGACCACCGGATCGAACATCTGAACGATATCCAGCGCCTGATGGCTCTCCTTGTGAAGTCGCTCACGCCCGCCTTGACCCGTGATCGCGACCAGCGGCGACTTGTCGAGGTGCGCGTCGGCGACGCCGGTGATGAGGTTAGTCGCCCCGGGGCCGAGCGTCGCCAGACAGACGCCGGCGTCGCCGGTCAGCCGCCCGTGGACGTCGGCCATGAACGCCGCTCCCTGTTCGTGGCGCACGGGGATGAACTCGATGTCGGACGCCTGCAGCGAGAACAGCAGATCCTCGAGTTCCTCGCCGGGCAGACCGAAGACGTGATCGACGCCCTCCGCTTCGAGACACCGGACCAGCAGGTCCGAGGCCTTCATTCGACCACCGTTTCGTCTCCCGGTTCGTCGGCGAGCCAGACGGTCTTGCGGTTGACGAACTCCTTGATACCGTCCTCGGAGAGTTCTCGGCCGTACCCCGAAATACCGACCCCGCCGAAGGGGATCCGCGGATCGGACTTCACGAGCTCGTTCACGTAGACACAGCCGGCGTCGATATCGCCGGCGAGCCGCTCGCCGCGGGCGCGGTCGGTCGTCCACACGCTGGCACCCAGTCCGAACGCGGTGTCGTTCGCCTTCTCGACGGCGGTCGTCTCGTCGGCGACGCGGTACACCGTCGCTACGGGACCGAACACCTCCTCCGTGTCCACGGGACAACCCTTCGGAACCTCCGTGAGCACCGTCGGCGGGTAGTATGCCCCCTCGCGGTCGAGTGGTTCGCCACCGGTGACGACCGTCGCCCCCGCCTCGACGCTGTCCCGCACCTGCTCGTGAACGTCCTCGAGCAGGTCGTGGCGCGCTTGTGGTCCCACGTCCGTCGCCGGATCCGTCGGATCGCCGACGGCGAGGGACTCGACTGCCTCCACGAACCGTTCGAGGAACTCGTCGTACACCGCGTCGACGACGACGAACCGCTTCGCGGCGATACACGACTGTCCGCCGTTCTGGTTGCGCGCCCATGCGCCGGTCGACGCTGCAGCCTCCAGATCGGCGTCCTCGAGGACGACGTACGGGTCGCTCCCGCCGAGTTCCAGCACCGTCTTTTTCAGATGCTCGCCGGCCGTCGAAGCGACGGCCCGTCCTGCGGTCTCACTCCCGGTGAGGGTCGCGGCCGTCACGCGGTCGTCTGCGATCACGTCCGTGACGCGGTCGGACGGGATCAGTAGCGACTGGAACGCCCCCTCCGGGTAGCCCGCCTCCCGGAACACCTCCTCGATGGCGAGCGCACACTCGGGGACGTTCGATGCGTGTTTCAACAGGCCGACGTTGCCCGCCGTAAGGTACGGTGCGGCGAACCGGAACACCTGCCAGAACGGGAAGTTCCACGGCATCACCGCCAGCACGGGTCCGAGCGGTTCGTGAACGGTCTTGACCGTCGTCCCCGGCGGGCTCGGGTGGTGCTCGGGTTCGAGGTATGCGCTCGCGTGCTCGGCGTAGTGGTCGCAGGCCCGCGCGCACTTCTCAACCTCGGCTTCGGCCTGTGTGATCGGCTTGCCCATCTCGCGCGTCATCGTCTCGGCGTACTCGTGGGCGTTCTCTCGGAGGACATCCGCGGCACCCGCGAGCAGCCGCTCCCGGTCGGCGAGCGCGCGGTGTCTCCACGTCTCGAACGCGGTCGTGGCGGCTTCGAGCATCTCGTCGACATCGGACGGCGAGTGTTCCTCGTACGAGTCGATTACCTCGTTCGTCGTCGGATCGGTCACATCCATCTCCTTGGTCATCTGCCACACAGTGACTTAGTTAACCACTCACAGGTGGTAAGCCACCTTCCTCAAGGAGCAGCGCGAGCCGAAGGTCCGCTCGAATGAATCAGCGGTAGCTCCCATCGACGATGAGTACCGTCGTAGCGGTCGAGACACCGACAGGGGTAGCGATCGCTGGGGACACCCAGATCGTCGACGGCGAGACGGTGTCGTCGGATCGGTTCCAACGCGTGTTCGACGTCAGGGACGTCGACGTTGGGGTCGTCGGTGAGTCGGGAGCGGTCCAGCAGTTCAGGCAGCGGTTCGAGGTCGCGCTTCACGATCGCGGGATCAAGAGCGGTGATACTCCCGATGTCTGGACCTCGAGAGCGCCGACCGGATCGAGGAGGGGGACGCGGACGGGTGATCGACAGCCGTTCCGCGAGTCGGGGTGGTATCGCTCCGACACCCGTTGATATCCCGTCGACGTCACGGGACGACTCCTCGGCGGAGAACTTGCGAACGCAAGCCCGAATCAGTTATACGTCGACTCCGTAGCGGTCCCATGATACGATCGATGCTCGGCGGACGAAGGCTACGGAGACTGGGAATCGCATCGACCCTGCTGGACGCCGCTGTGGCGTTCGCCCGCCGGGACAGCCGGATGGGGATCCTCTTACTCGGTGCGGCCATCGCATCGAAGTGGATGCCGGGATTGGGCGTGGTCATCTCCGTCTTCATCCGACTCTTCCGGAGGGTTCGGCGCGGTCGACGTTTGGTCATCGGGAGTGCCGAACTGATCGGTCAGGGCATGCGCTGCTCCGGGATGGGGGTTGAACGATGATCCGCCGCGTTCCCCGGACCGGCCGGCTACCACGGAGGGATCGAGCATGAGCGACGATGCGGGGTCGGACCCGGACGACAAGGCCATCGCTCCCGGCGAGACGGTGTACGACGAGGACGGACGGGCCCTCGGGCAGGTCAGCGGGTACACCGCCGACGGGTTCGAGGTCGCGACGACAGAGAGCGGTTCAACCGGCGGGGACGACGCGGAGACCATCCCGGGACAGGAGTTCGGCGAGGGATACCTGATGTGGCGCTGTTCGGAGTGCGGCGAGATGGGCGACCTCGAGGACGGGATACCGGAGTCGTGTCCGGCGTGTGGCGCGCCGGAAGAGGCGATTGCCGCGGTCAAAGAGGACTGACAGGGTATATCCGTGTTGAGCCGGAGACCGTACGAAAAGACGAGGGGGTCGGCCGGTTGCTTGCCAATGAACTCGGACGTCGCCGTCGAATTTCGAGACATAACGGGATAACCGGTATGCTGGTGGTCCTCACCACTCCGGCTGGTTTCGGATGGTAGTAGCCGACTAATCCACGAAAGCTTCGAGGGGCGAGATCCGGGGCGGTGTATCGGAACTCGTACCGCCGAATTAATACACCAATAACGAGAGTTAATTGTGAACTATACTCTACCTTTAATATGTAGGTCAGACAAGTGAGCGACAGCCATGGTCACGCTACTGTCAGCTGCTCTTCCCCACGAGAAGTTCGTTCTTGCGGAAACGCTGTCGTCGGTCCCGAACGCGAGCTTCGAGGTCGAGGAGGTGGTTGAGACGTGCGAGACAAGCGTGATGCCTCTTATATGGGCGAGCGCCGCCGATCACGACCATCTCGATACGGCCCTCTCGGACGATCCGACGACAGAGGAGGTCGAGTTACTCTCGGAGCACGCCGATCGGTTGTTGTATCGGATGAAATGGATCGACAACGTCCAGGGTCTGCTTGAGACGCTCGTGACGAATCAGGCAACGATCCTGACGGCGACGACGAGCGACGGGCGCTGGATCGTACGGCTCATGTTCCCGACTCATGACGGTGCGAGCGAAACGATGGCCCACTGTAAGGAGCACGACATCGATCTGAAGATGATCGCGATCAGCGAGATGAACGGCCAACCGGCGGGCCGGTACGAACTCACTGACGCGCAGTTTGAGGCGTTGACGACTGCTTGGAAGCAAGGGTTCTACACGGTCCCCCGCGATGTCGATCTCGTCGATATCGCGGGAGACCTTGGCATCTCTCATCAGGCGCTTTCCGAACGGTTGCGACGAGGTATCGACACCCTCATTCGGGACACATTGATGGTCGACGATCAACCAACCGAACTCATCAGGTGACCTCCTCCCACGAGTAGGTGACGATCCAACCGATAATCAACTACTTCGTTGGAATCGGGGTAAATACTGTATATAGCATCATACAATTTATTAGTCTCGAACACACCGTCGTGGGTTTCGCTTGATAGATGATTTCTAACATGGTAAAGAGCGACAAGCCCGTTGAGCCGGATCGCCGCGAACCGATCGGAGATCTGTCTCTCACTACTGCTGATATTTCATCGATCGGGGGCCGATGTCGGCGGCGAAGTGACGTCGCGATCGGAGCTCGGGGTGCGCTACGGAGACAATGAGACCGGTTCCGATTTCGCGTCCGATCCTTTTGAGGTGTTCTCGATGACGGGGAACTCCTCGAACTCGTGTACATCCCACTCGTGTGTCGTCTCTCGGGAAGTATTCGAGTCCGGCCGCCGCGGGGTCGAGTACGCTTCGGAGATTGAGAGACGATCCGCTCGAACGCATCTATCAACCGTACGACGGTGAACCGTCCCGATCTCCTATCGATCAGGTGGCACCCCGACGAAGATCGATCCCATACAACCAACCGACCTCCGATTCGGGTGAACCGACTCGTACTCGGAGTCACGACGCGCTTGGAAGCCACGTTCCACCGTTCACCTCCCCCAAACTCTCAATTCAGCTAAACGGCTCTCAGGTGGCCTCACGCCGCTTCTGGACGCTGTCTACACGTCACCGGGATCGATCGAGTACTCTGAAGGCCGTGGGATGGTAAAAGGGGCCGAAACCGGGGAGGATCATCAGCGACCGGTCTCGAAATGAGTCGAAATAAGTCGAAACGGAACACTCCGGTCCGCGGATCCGCGCTCAAGGGCGATCGGTGCGTCCCGAACCACGGCCGACTCGGAACCGCAAATCCGTTTCGACGATCCTCGACCGACAACTCCCCTGACGAGACGTTGAGCGAGAGTCGTGACCTCGACGCAGCGACGGTTCACGAACGAGAGACTCGTATCTGTGTACCATTCCGAAGCGCTCCGTACGATACAGATCCATAACTATAGGACTACCCTACCAACAGTATATTCCCGGATTCTATCCATGATGTGTGTTTATCTAGCAATTAAGCCCCACATATCCGCCGAGTATTGGTCCTCCTAGTTGGGATAAGGTCACTTATCCGTAAATATGGGAAAGATTGAAGCGGGTGGGCCGAATGGGTCCGATATCGATGACTGACGACCGACGATCGGTGAAGACCTACGTGCCGGCACACCAGAAGTCCGAGTGGCAGCGACACGCCGACGAGTTGGGGATGTCACAAAGCGAGTTCGTGAGAACGATGGTACAGGCCGGGAGACGAGGGTTCTCGCTAGGAGATGAAGCCAACCGTTCGCAGGACCGTTCTGCAGGTGATGACCCTGGGGGTCAAGGGCTTGAAAGGCGGATCGAATCAGTTCTCGCTGCGGAGACGCTTCCATGGGAGGCGCTGTTCGAGGAGATATCCGGTGATCTCGAGGACAGGATCGAGGACGCACTCGAGTCGCTCCAGGATCGAAACCGCGTCCGGTACAACGGACGAGAAGGCGGGTACACGCTGATCGATGGGTAGTCGATCGACGCCGACGGATCCGGACGACCCGGTCGGGTACTTCATCGAAGATCTCACGTACCACGGCAAAAGCGACCGAACGCGGGAGTCGTACGAGCGAGTGCTTCGACGATTCGAACGCTCGCTCGACGAGGACACGTCGCCGTCGTCTGCCACCCATCGTGACTGCATGGCGTTCGTTCACTCGTTGCGTGGCGACGTCGGCGAGAGCACCGTTGCGACGTATGCCGCCTACCTCCACCGGTTTTACGGGTACATGACACAGGTCGGTGCGTTCGAGGGGAACCCGATGACGCTCGTAATGGAGGAGATGGACGAAACGGTGGACAAAGATCCCGCCCGTCGTGACGTCTCGATCGAACGAATGCGCTCGTTCGTGGGCGATATCGGTCATCCGCTCCACCGGGCGCTGATCGTGACGCTCCTGAAGACCGGGATCCGCGTTGGAGAGCTGTGTAACCTCGATCTGCGCGACGTGTCGATCGACGACGATGAACTACGTGAGACGTACGAGCTCGGGACGCGACCGGCACTCGACACCCGGCCGAACTCGATGTACGTATCGCCGGACGCGACCGTGGGCACGGAACTGAACGGAGAGGTTCGGACCGCATCGAACAAGCGTAAACGGGAGACGGTGATACCGATCGACGCAGAGCTCGCGCGAACGCTGAAAGCGTGGCTCGCGATCCGGCCGGACGATCGGTCCGCTGCGAATCCACTGTTCGTCGGAACCACGGAAGGTTGGGGACGACGCATCGAGCCGCAGACCGTCCGGCATGTCGTCGAACGCTACGCGCGCGAGGAAGGATGGTACCGAACCGGTGGCGGAGCAAGCGAAAACGTCACCCCGCACTACTTCCGGCACTTCTTCACGACGCACCTTCGGGATCGAACGGGTGATCGGGGCGTCGTCAAGTACCTTCGCGGCGACGTCGCCGACGACGTGATCGATACGTACACGCACAACTGGGGAGACCAAGTACGTGAAACGTACGAGGCGAACGTGTACCAGTTGATCTGAGGCATTGTTAACTACTCGAAGAGTGAGACGTGGGTATCTCAGGAGAGTATATAAATTTCAGTAATATACAACTGCGTGTGTGACGTCCCAACTGGATCTCATAAACCACATATTGCGATATAGAACATACAGTCATCGTCCGTACTTCTCTCCTCCTCGGGGCCGATCAATGCGTAAAAAATTACACTAGTATCTATGTAATGTGCTGTGGGCCACAGTGGCGTGTCGATACAAGCACCTGCTCCGCGTACGACGTTCCGCAAAGCATACGTTTTAATAACTGGCGAACCGAAGATGAATTATGTCGACCAATCAGTTGTCGGAGCAAACCGTGCGAGTTCACGCACGTAACATCGGCGGGATCGACGAGGCGGAAGTCACGCTCCCGCCGGGTGTCTCAGTACTAACGGGACGAAACGCGACGAACCGAACGTCGTTTCTGCAAGCGATCATGGCCGGACTCGGAAGCGAGCGGGCGTCGTTGAAGGGCAACGCGGAGGAGGGGTCTGTCACACTCGAAGTCGGTGGCGAGACCTATACGCGAACGCTCCGACGGGCCGGCGGAACGGTCTCGTACGAGGGCGACCCGTACCTCGGCGACCCGGAACTCGCGGACCTGTTCGCGTTCCTCCTCGAGAACAACGACGCACGCCAGGCCGTCTCCCGGGGTGACGACCTACGAGAGATCATCATGAAGCCGATCGATACCGATCGGATCGATGCCGAGATCGAGCAGTGCAAGCGAAGACGAAGCGAGCTCGAGTCGGAGATCGAGCGGCTCGACGAGCTCGAACGCGACCTCCCGGAGCTGGAAACGAAGCGAACCGAGAAGGAGTCCGAACTGGCCGAGGCCCGCGATGAACTCGAATCGATCGAATCGGAGCTGGCAGAGCTCGATTCCGGTGTCGAGGAGAGCCGCAGTCGGAAACAGGAACTCGAAGACGCGTTCCAGCGCGTCCGCGATGCGCGATCGGAACTCGAGGACCTCGAGTTCGATCTGGAAACCGAACGGACGACGCTGTCGGAACTCCGGAGCGAGCGGGACGAACTCGAAGCGACACTCGCGGACGCCGACGATCCCGAGGAGGACCCGGAGTGGCTTGCCGGACGGATCGAGGAGCTCCGTGGCAGAAAGCGGTCACTGGACGAGCGGTCGAACGACCTCGGAAGCGTGATCGGATTCAACGAGGAGATGTTGGACGGTGACGGGTTGGATATCAACGATTCCGACTACTCGGACCCGACTGAAGAGCTCACTGCGAGCGGGGAAACCGTGTGTTGGACCTGCGGCTCGGAGGTCGAGGAGTCGCAGATCGAGGCAACCATCCAGTCGCTTCGAGACCTTCGAACCGACATCCTCGACGAGCGAAAGGAGGTCAGATCGACCATCGACGAACTGACGACCAAGCGAACCGAGGTCCGGAAACAACGGAACGAGCAGGAACGTGCAGAGCGCCGGATCACGGAGGTCGAAGCGGAAATCGAGACGACGGAGAGCCGGATCGACGGGATCGAATCGGATATCGAGGCGACGGAGGACCGCGTCGCGGAGCTAGAGGCGAAAACGGAGGAGATCGACGTCGAAGGCCACGACGAGGTGTTGGACCTCCACCGACGTCTCAACGGGAAGGAGCTCCGTATCGAACAGCTCGAATCGGAACTCGATCGTATCAACGATGAGATCGCCGAACGGGAGGCGGCCGTCGAGGAGCGCGACGAGCTGCAGTCGGAGCGCGACGAGCTGGCGGATCGCCTGACTGAACTCCGAACACGCGTCGATCGCATCGAGAAAGACGCCGTCGAGGCGTTCAACGATCACATGGAGACCGTACTCCAGATACTCGAGTACGATAACCTCGATAGAGTCTGGATCGATCGGCGAGAAACCGAGGTTCGGGAGGGTCGGCGAAAGGTGACTCGAACGCGGTTCGATCTCCACATCGTCAGATCCGGGGCCGACGGAAGCGCATACGAGGACACCGTCGACCACCTGTCGGAGAGCGAGCGAGAAGTCACCGGCCTCGTGTTCGCGCTCGCAGGGTACCTCGTCCATGACGTCCACGAGGTCGTTCCGTTCGTGGTGCTCGACTCTCTCGAAGCGATCGACTCGGACCGGATCGCACGCGTCGTGGACTACTTCTGCGATCACGTGGACCACTTGGTTGCGGCGCTCCTGCCGGAGGACGCAGCTGCGCTGTCCGAGGAGTACACGTACATCGAGCATCTGGGCTAACGCCTTCGATCCGAGTCGTTCTCGCGTTCCGAACCGTTCTCGTGAGCGACCGTTCGGCGGGAATCGTGCATCGGATTAATACGTCATGCGATCGTATGTGACGTATGAACGTGGACAACCTCGAACTGGCCTGTACGGGGTGGGACAGCGGTGACTGTCAGGGGACACCGCTGTGTCCGCCGCGGTGTCCGCGATTCCTCGATAAACACGAGACGGCGTTAACCGTCCGCCGAGGCGACGAGATCGCGCTCGACGACCTCCTCGAGATGTACGATGCGTTCGGTCCTGGCGAACGCGCCCGGGGAGTCCCGCCCGTCACGGAGCCCCAGCAACGGGTGTGGCTCGACACGCTACTCTCGAAGGGACACAACGTCGTCGTCGAAGCCGACGGTCGGGCCGTCGGCCATGCCGTGTTCACGCCCGAGAACCGGTCCGATCCGGAACTCGCTGTGTTCGTCCATCCGAACGTCCACGACAGGGGGGTTGGAACCGAACTGTGCAAACACGTCATCGCTGACGCGGCGGCCGCGGGCCACGACGAACTCGTCTTGCACGTCGCTCCGGAGAACCGGGCGGCCGTGGCGATCTACCGGTCGCTCGGCTTCGAGATCGTTTCGCACGACGAGGACCTCGAGATGGTCCTCTCGCTTGCGGACCGGATCGCGAGCGACGTCCGAAATCCCCCCGCGGAACGCGACCGATCGGCGTAGGTCGAGATCGGAGCGGAACGAGAACGATTCAGGACGGAGCGGGATCTCGGGCGAGCCGCACGGACGTTTATGTATGCTGGGATGGAACACCGCATCGTATGACGACGGATACACGACGGGCCGCGACGGAAGGACTGTTGGTCCGCGATGTCGACGCGCACGCGGAGGCCGTGGAGACACTTGCACGCGAGGGCGATGACCGCGTCGTCCCCCATCTGCTCGACGTCCTCGTCGTCGACGCGATCGCGACCGACTGGGAACGGTTCGGGTTTCCGGAGACGATGCGGTCGCACGATCCGCCCCGCTACCTCGAACTCCCCGACGTGCGCTGGCCCGGCGTCACCGACGCGCTCGAAGCGCTGACCGGCGAGCGCTTCGACTCCGACCACGCGTGGGTGGAGTGGGAGACGTGGTACTCTCAGCGGGAGTTCGAGCCCCTCGACGGCTACGACGAGTGGAAACGGCGGCTGTACAACACGTATCTCCCGCCGGTCGGCGCGCTGCTGGACACGGATCCGATCGCGTTCGACCTTCGAGACCTCCGATGGGGCAACTGTGACCCGTCGTTCCTCGCCGCGCTCAACGAGCCGACGTTGGTCGATCCCGAACGGATCGGCGGTGACGACGAGACGACGGGGGCCGGAGGGACGGAATCGGCGACCGCAACGCTCGACGACGATGACACGGTGTTCGGGATCCGCGTCCAGGGAGTGCCGATCGCGGTCCCGCGATGGCTGTTGTTCCCCCACGAACTGCTCAACGTCACCGTCGACGGCGTTCCGCTGTCGCTCACGTTCTGCACGCTGTGTAACGCGCCGATCTGTTACGACAGACGGGTCGGTGATGACGTCCTGACGTTCGGGAACTCCGGCATGCTGCTCGAAGGCAATAAGGTGATGTACGACGAGGAGACGCGAACGCTGTGGAGCCAACACCGCGGCGTCCCGATCGGTGGCACACTCGTCGGCTCCGAGCGATCGCTGTCGGTCGTCCCCGTGTCACAGACGACGTGGGCGGAGTGGCGGAACGAACACCCGGACACGGTCGTTCCCACGACCGATACCGGATACGGCTACGATTACGGTCGGTACAAGGGAGATCTCGGGATCTTCCGACACTACTGGGACGGCTCGGCGATCCAGCCCGGCGTGTCCACGGCGGAGAGCGAACTCGACGAGAAGGCCGCCGTGTACGGGGTTGAAAGCGGAGACGCCGCCCTCGCGTTTCCGATCGATCGTGTCACGGACGCCGGACCGATTGTCGGGTCGCTGGACGGCCGCGAGTACGTCGCAGTCGAGACCGACGTCGGCGACGTCGGCGTGTTCGAGTGGCCGACTGACGCGCCACCCGCGACCGCGATCCGGGAGGGCAGAGTGATCGACGCCGACGGAACCCCGTGGACGTTCGGCGACGAGGGACTCACCGGCGGAACCCGACATGCTCCGATGGTCCCGGCGAAACGCGGTCTCTGGTTCGCGTTCCGATTGGGATACGAGGAGGCGACCGTCGCCGAGTGACGGATCGGACGACGGGCCGTCCGACGCGTTCCGTCGATCGGTTCGTTTCTTCATGGAGAACTCGATATCGAGGTCGGACTCACGTACGATCGGTGCGTCAGGCGGTTCGAGACCGTTTCATCGCCCGATCGTACCGATTACAGTCGTATCTACGTAACATCTCCGTCGGTTCGCGGCTCTCGATCCCCCATCTCCCCCGCACATGCGTTCACTGACAGAGAACAGAAACTTCGAATCGGAGGACCGGAGGATCTCGAATCGGAGGACCGGAGCGTGAACGAACGGGCGTCGCGACTGGCGCTCGATGCGACTTCGGAGACGCACGGTTGGTTTGAGAGGGGCGGTCGCGACTCGGATCGTTTCCGTCCTTGTCGACGTCGTTAGTCGTTTCCGTCCTTGTCGACGTCGACGTCGTCGAACACCAGATCGCGTTCCGTCACGTCGACCGTCATCGAGCCCACGTCCTCGATCGTCGCCTCGATCGTGTCGCCGTCCGAGAGCGCGCTCACGCCCTCGGGCGTCCCGGTCGTGATCACGTCACCGGCCTCGATCGTCGTGCCGATCGAGGCGTACTGGACGATGTTGCCGCAGGAGTACACCATGTCCGAGGTGTTGTCGTCCTGTTTCGTCTCGCCGTTGAGCTGCAGTGCCAGATCGAGGTTCTGTGGATCGTCGATCTCGTCGGCCGTCACGACACACGGCCCGATGACGGTGAACGTGTCGTACGACTTTCGGTTGGAGCGGTCCTGATCGCCACGGACGGAGATGTCCAGGAGGATCGTGTAACCGAACACGTTCTCCCACGCTTCCTCCGTGGAGACGTCCTTGACGTCGTCGCCCATCACGAACGCGAGTTCGACCTCGTGGTCGCACCGACGGTCGGAGAAGGGAAGCTCGACGCCGTCGTCGGGGCCGACGACGCTGGAGGGTGCCTTCAGGAAGTACCCCTTGTCCTCGATCGAGAACCACTCGTCGGTGGTGATGTCCTTGTCCGCGATCGCCTCCGCGATGTGGTTCTCGTAGTTCAACGGTGCCGCGATGACTTTTCCCGGACGCCGTATCGGCGAGCCGACGTGTGCGTCGGCAACGGCGAGATCGGGATCAGCGTCCGCGTACGCGCTCGCGTCGTAGTCGCCGCGGATATACTCCTGTAGGGGATCGTTCGAGGAGAGGTCGAGGCGATCGGTGAGATCGACGATTCCCTCGCCGTCGTCGGTCAACAGTCCGAGCCGGCCGTCATCGTACTGGACGAATCGCATATCCGTTCGTTCCCCGCGATGCATATAAATCATGCCTTGCCGACATCGACTCGGCCGCGATCCGATCGGCAGTCCCCGTGGATACCACAATAGTTAATGTGAATCATCACCGTGCGAGATGTAGTCACGACATATATGAACTGCATCGATGCTTTCGACCGAGCGGTCCGGTGTTACCCGGAGACGGACGCCGTACGGACCGATGACGGTCGACGTTACACGTACGCGGAGCTGGACGATCGGACCGATCGGCTGGCGAACGCGCTGGAATCGCTCGCGTCCGGCGAACGGATCGCGACGCTCGCTCACAACGGTCCCGAGGCGATCGAGACGATGATCGCGAGCCACAAACGCGGGGTTGGGAACGTGCAACTCCCCTTCATGTCGAGCCCGGCAGGGCTTGCGGGGATGCTGGAGCCGATCGACGCGTCCGTGCTCGTGTTCGACGACGCGAACGCCGAGAAAGCCCTCGACGTCTTCGATCGAAGCGATCTGTCGATGGCGGTGAGCATCGACGGAGCCGAGACCAATCGCGAGGCGGTGTACGCCTACGACGAACTGCTCGACGACGCTCCCGCCGGTCGCCCGGAGTCTCACGCCAACGAACACGGGATCCTGTTTACGAGCGGCACGACGAGCGCGTCGAAGGCGGTCCCGTTCGATCAGGACCAGCTGTGGTACGGCGGCACGCAGGTGATAATGGAGATGAACATCGACCACGGCGACGTCGCCCTGTTGACGACGCCCTGGTATCACATGGTGACGACCGCCGCGTGGATCCTGCCGCATCTACAGGCCGGAGCGACGATCGTGATCCAGGAATCGTTCGATCCGCCCGAGACGCTTCGGCTCCTCGACGAACACGACGCAACCGGGCTGTTGGCGGTCCCGACCCAGCTCCACGCGCTCGTCGACGAAACGAAACGTGGCGACTACGAACTGGACGCGCTGTCATACATCCGTACCGGCGGTTCCGTCGTCACGGAACGGCTCTCCGAACTGGTCAACGAACATCTCTGTGACGGACTGTACAACACGTACGGCCTGACGGAAGGTGGACCGAACCTCACGTTCGCGGATCCGGAGACCCAGCGTGAAAAACCCGGAACGATCGGCAAGGAATCGTTCATGTGGGAGCTCCGGGTCGTCGATTCGGCCGCACACGCCGGATCGTTCGATCCGACCGCCGAGGTCGACGCCGGTGAGACCGGCGAGGTGATCGGCCGGTCCCCGGGGATGTGTGAGGGCTATCTCGGACGGCCAGATGCGACGCGCAACCTCCTCGTCGACGGCTGGCTCCGGACGGGCGACGTCGCACGCGTCGACGAGGACGGCCATCTCTACATCGTCGACCGGGTCGACAACATGATCATAAGCGGTGGTGAGAACGTCTACCCGCAGGAGGTAGAGGAGGTGCTTGCGACCCACGACGCCGTTACGGAGGTAGCCGTCATCGGGCTCGATGACGAGGTGTGGGGCGAACGCATTGCCGCGGTCGTCCGGACGAACGAGGCGGACCTCTGCGAGGCGGACCTCGAGACGTTCTGTACGGACCACGACGAACTGGCGGACTTCAAGCGCCCCCGCGAGTACACGATCGTCGAGAAGTCGCTCCCCCGGACGGACACCGGGAAGATCCGTCGTGAAGCGGTCCATACGGAGTTCTTCTGATGAGTCGAACGATCCCGATGGTCGGCCGAAGCGGTCGAGGAATCACGATGGCGAGCGTATCGTCGATCAATAAACATAACAATTAAAAGCTTTCATGAAAGGGGTATCATAGAACATGGAGACGCCAATTCGGCTACTTGAACTGCTGATCGATGGGGTGTCTCGAGGGTTGGTGTTTGCACTCCTCGGGGTCGGTATCACCGTCGTGTTCGGTCTCGGTGGCGTATTGAACCTCGCGCTGGGAGTGTTCTCGGTGATCGCGGTGATCGTCGCGATGGAACTGTTCGGTCTCACCGGGAGTCTGATCGTCGCGATCCCGGCGGCGCTGCTCGCCGTGGGGCTCCTCGGCCTCGGTGTCGACAGATCGCTGCTGTCGCTCGTCTATCGGTCCGAGGGCGAAGAACGCATCCTGCTCGGGATCTTCACCACGATCGGGCTCGCGACGTTCCTCGACGGACTCCTCTTCATCACGTACCCGTCGAGTTACTCGCTGAGCGCCGGTCTCTCGTCGATGACGCTCGGCGGCGTCCAGATCCGTGGCTCGTCGCTGGCGGTGATCGCGATCTCCGTCGTGGCGTTCCTCGCGCTGTACTACTTCTTCAGCCGCACGTATCTCGGCGGAGCGACCCGAACGGTCCTTCAGGACGAGACGGGAGCGATTCTCTGTGGGATCAGTCCGCGCCGGATGCGAACGCTCGTGTTCCTCTTGAGCACGGTCGTCGCCGGGTTGGCCGGCATCCTCTACAGCTTCACGTTCGAGGTGACCGTTGCGACCGCGTTCGAGCTGACGATATACGCGATCATCGTCTCCATCGTGGGCGGCGTAACGAGTATCGTCGGTGCGGTCGTCGCCGGCCTGTTGCTCGGGATCGTCGTGACGTTCACGAGCGCGTTTATCGGCGCGTACGTCTCGGAGATCGTTCTGTTCATGGTCGCCATCGCCGTGCTAATCGCCCGTCCGGAGCAGATCAAGTAACATGTCACTCACGAACTCATTCACGAACTCACTCGCCGACCTGACGTGGGACAGCCTCCGTATTCCGACCGTCGTCGCCGTGCTGGCGATGGTCCCGCTGCTGTTCTTCGATCCAAGCCTCACGTACATCTCACGACTGTTCATCCTCATGCTGGTGTTCGCGACGCTGGCGATGGCGCTGAACATCGTGTTCGGACACACGGACCAACTCTTCCTCTTCGTCGGGGCGCTGACCGGGATCGGTGCATACGGAACGGCACTGACCGCTGACGCGCTCGGGATCTCTCCGTGGGCCACGCTCCTCGTCGGAGCGCTCCTCGCCGGTGCCCTCGGAACGGCGGTCTGTTACGTCGCCGCGCGTAGACGGTTCACGGTTATCCTCATCGCGATCCTCACGCTTGCGTTGCAGTTGGCGATCATCGAGGCGTTCGTCGGCGCTCGAGACATCACCGGCGGGAGCACGGGCTTCTCGTTTTCGGGACTCGGGCTCGTGTCGGTTCAGAACGCACTTGGACTCCACGAACACGTCGTCCTGTACTACCTGATGCTGGCGCTTTTGACGGGCGTTCTCCTCCTGTACCACTATCTCCGTAACTCGAAATACGGGATGGCGTTCGACGCGATCAGACAGGACGAGATCGCCGCCGAGGCGATCGGCGTCAACGTCGTCCGATACAAAACGATAGCCGGGTTCATCAGCGCGTTCATCATCGGACTCGTGGGGCCGATGTACGCGCAACTGGAGTCGCTCGTGTTGCCGGGGATGTTCGCGTTCAACGTCATCGACGTGCTCGTGTTGATCATCCTCGTTATCGGCGGCATGCGGACCCTGCTCGGGCCGATCGTCGGCGCGGCAGTGATGATATACATCAACGAGGAGCTCCAGGCCGCCGGCCAGTGGCGGACCGTCCTGTTCGGACTCCTGTTGATCGTGTTGTTCCTCTACTTCCGACAGGGGATCGTCCCGTTCGCCGATCGCGTGCTTAACGATCGGCTCGGTCTCAAACGACGTATCAAGTCGGCTCTGCCGGAGTAGCAGCGCCACTCCGGTTTGCATCGCCTCCCACTCCGGTTTGCATCGGCTCCCACTCCGGTTCGGAATCATCGACGAAACGACCGCGACTCCTTTTTTCAGCTGTCGACTGAATTTGATTATTTAAGAAGATTAAAGATGGGGAGGAACACATACATGCCCGGAGGCCGCATGACAAGAGATATCACATCAGCGTCCAGCAGGAGACGGTTTCTGAAAACGACGGGTGCGGGAGCGGGGATCGCCACGCTGGCGGGCTGTCTCGTCGGCGACGATGACGACGATGGCGACACCGGTGGCGGCGACGACGCTACCGGCGGGAACGGCGACGGAGGGGACGACGACGCCGAGCCGATCACGATCGCCGGGCTTCAACCCTACTCGGGGCCGTTCGCACTATACGGCGACACCCACACGGAAGGTATCGAGTACGCGATCGAAGAGATCAACGCGAACGGCGGCATCGACGGTCGACCGCTCGAACACGACGCTATCGATACGGAGTCAGCGCCCGGCGAGGCGGCGACGATCCTCACGAACCAGGTCGAGTCCGAGGACGCCATCGCGGCCGTCGGCCCCGTGTCGAGCGACGTCGGCGTCACGGCGTCACAGACCGCGGAGGATCTCGGGGTCCCGCTGTATCTGCACGCCGCCGGGAACCTGGATATACTCGACAAGGACTCTCGGTACACCTTCCGGACTGCGCTCCCACCGGCACCCGCGTTCATTCAGGCCGTCGCGGACATCATCGACAGCAAGGGGTTCGACACGGTCGGCGCGATCAACGGCGACTACGCGTGGGGGATCTCCGCGGAGACGGCGATCGATCGCGTGTTCCCCGACGATCTCGATCTGACGTCCGCGATGGCTCCGGCGGGCGAAAGCGACTTCGTCCCGTACCTGCGCGACATGCCCGACGATCTCGACATCCTCGTCGGCTCCGGTCATCCGCCCGGACTGAACGACATGTTCAGGCAGATGCTCGAGATCGACCTCGAACCGGAGCTGTTCACCGCCGCCGTCTCGCCGCCGGAGGCGAGCTACGGTGCGATCGGCGACGACGTGGCGAACGGGTTCACGTTCGGACACCTCCCGGACGTCTACTCCGAGGAGTACCAAGAGATCGCCGAGCAGTTCTCCGAGGACACGGGCGAGTACTTCGGTCCGACGCAGGCGGCCGGCTACGTGACCGGTCACCTCATCGCCGAGGGACTCCGTGAGGCCGACGAGATCAGCCGCGACGGGCTCAGCGACGCGATGCGTGACATCGAGTTCGACACGATCTACGCGGAGCCGATCCAGTACACCGAGTGGGGCGAACTCGATCAATTCCAGCTGATCTGGAGCGGATTCGAGCTGGACGCGCCGGACTACTACCCGGAGAACGACTTCGACCTCGTCGAGGAGTTCCGCACCGATACGCTCGACGCAACTGACCCGGAGGACTTCGCGTAACCGATCACCTCGACTCCGTCCCGCCGACACCGTCGAACCGAACGTTCGCGGGTCACGTCACACCGGTTTCCCGCGGATCACGTCGGATCGGCATGGGGAATTATTACACAGTCGGTCGTACCGTGCCAGTGGTGACACGATGACCGCAGATGATGTCTCCCGCGTACAGGGGGTCGAGATGGACGACACACAGGTTGATCGGACGTTGGAGGAACTCGGACACGGAACGCTGTCGCTCGCGCAAGCGGGCGACGCGTACGGCGTCCCCGTCTCGTTCGGGTACGACGGGGACCGAGTCTTTCTGTACCTGCTTCGGTTCGGGGACGACAGCAAGAAGTTGGCGTTCGTCGACGACACGAACACGGCCTCCCTGACGGCCTACGAGATGGACTCGAAGTTCGACTGGCGAAGCGTCATCGTCTCGGGGAGCTTGCACGACGTCGACGACGAGGACGTCGAACACATGGAGGAAGTCATGGAGGACAACGCGTGGTTCCCGACGATATTCCCGCCCACCGAACCGATCACGGGGTCGAAGCGGGTCGAACTCAGAGTGGCGGAGGCGACCGGACGGAAGGGTGAAGAGTACGACTGAACCCGTCCGACCGCGTCCGAGGCCGGATCGGCATATTAGCCGCTGAGGTACGCGTCGCGAACGTGATCGCTTTCGAGCAGCTCGTTGCCTTCGCCCGCTTGCGTGATCCGTCCGTTCTCCAGCAGGTACGCCCTGTCGGCGAGTTCGAGCGCGCGGTCGACGTGTTGTTCGACCAGAAGCACCGTCACGTCCTCGCTTATCTCTTCGATCTTCTCGAAGACGCGCTCGGCCAGTTGCGGGGCGAGTGCGCCGGACGGCTCGTCGAGCGCGAGCAGTTTCGGCTGTGCCATCAGCCCGCGACCGATCGCGAGCATCTGCTGTTCGCCCCCGCTTAACGTGCCGGCTTTCTGATCGCGCCGCTCCTCTAAGACGGGGAACATCTCGTACACCTCCTCTCGGGTCTCCTCGAACTGGTCCCGGTGCATGTACGACCCCATCCGGAGGTTCTCATAGACGCTCATCTCGCCGAACAGGTTCCGTCCCTCGGACACCTGCACGAATCCGAGCTCGACGCGCTCGTTGGCGGAGTACTCGGCGGCGTCCTCACCGAACAGCTCTATCGAGCCGTTGGTTGGTTCGAGGATGCCGGATAGCGTCTTCATTAGCGTGGTCTTTCCGGTCCCGTTCGGGCCGACCAGAGCGACGACGTCGTCGTCGTCCTCGATCGTCATCGAGACGTTCCACAGCACCTGAAGGTCGCCGTATCCGACGTCGAGATCGGTCACGTCGAGCATCGTCATTCATCACCACCTCCGAGGTACGCCTCGGTGACTCGATCGTTGTTCTGAACCTCCTCGGGCGTCCCGTCCGCGATCTTCTGACCCTGGTTGAGGACGATGATCCGATCGGTCGATCCCATGATCGCGTCCATGATGTGTTCGATCCAGAACACGGAGATGCCCCGTTCGTGGCAGGTGCGCTCGAGCGTGTCGGTGAGGGTGTTCAGCTCCGCGGGCGTGAGACCGCTACCGATCTCGTCGACGAGCATGAAGTTTGGGTCGGTCGCGAGTCCACGGGCGAGCTCGAGGAGCTTCCGGTCCGCGAGGTTGAGCCCCGAGACCTCCGCGTCCGACTGGTCGTCCAGCCCGACGAACTCCAGACACTCGTGTGCGCGCTCCTCGGCGACGTCCTGATCGTCTCCGTTGCCGAACACCGCCCCGACCTCGACGTTTTCGAGGACGGTCGACTCGTTGAACGTCCGCGCGGTCTGGAACGTCCGGACGACGCCTCGCTGAGCTATCTCGAACGGCTTGCGGCCGGTGAGTTCCGTCCCATCGAGCGTGATCGAACCGTCGCTCGGCGGGTGCACGCCCGTGATCGTGTTAAACAGGGTCGTCTTACCGGCTCCGTTCGGACCGATCAGACCGACCATCTCCTCGTCGTCGACCTCGAAGCTCACGTCGTCGACGGCGACGAGTCCGCCGAACGACTTGGTGACGCCTGTGGCCTGAAGCATGATCCAACGCTTTGCACGAGTCCCTATATAACATTTGGTATGGCACAACATGGTTACTCGACGGGACCCTCCCCGCGAGGCTCACACGAGCGACGGCAGGAGCCACGCGATGCCCGTGCCACAGACCGCGTTCGCGTCCACACAGAGGCTCCCGAGAAACAGCGCGCTGAACGGATACACGCATGCGATCTGGAGTCGGACGGCTCGTCGTCGTGGTCGGACGAACACTGCCGCCGCCGCGAGTCCAAGGACGACCGACGCGATCGCCGACCGGATCGGGAGCGCGCCGCCGGCCGCGAGGACGACCGTCACGACACCCGCGAGAGCGAACGAGACGGCGGCGAACCGGTCGGCGTTCGCTGGACCGATCGCGACGGGGACGGTCCGTTTCCCGATCGACCGATCGAACGCGTGGTCGAGACCGTCGACGGAGACTTTCACCGCGGAGAGGACGATCAGGTACACGACCGCCGTGCCGACGATCCCTGCGGAGAGACGCCCGGTTTGGAGGACGTACGCACCGAGGAGGGCGATCGCCACGCCGACGGCGTAATCGACGGTGACGCCGACGGGACCGGTGTCGAAATACGGCGCGTGAGCGATCGCGAGGACCCAGAGGGGGACGGTGACGACCGCAGCGATCGGTCCGGTCGCCGTCCACAGCGCGGACACGACCGCGAGGAAGGCGATGGAGACGACGAGGAGCGCGGTTCGGAGCGTGTCCGGCGTCGTACCGCCCGCGGGCTCCTCCCGACGGACGAATCGGTCGACGAACGCGTCGCGCAGGTGTGCAACGTACACCGCGAGTCCGACCGCGCCGGCGTGGAGTCCGAGGACCCACGGGTCGAGCGTCGGCGCGAGCGCGCCGCCGACGAGCGCCATCGCGACCGCGGGACCGAGGAACGTCGGCTGGATCAACGCGATCAGGGCGATCGCGATCCCGCGATCCGAACCGACGTCGCGACCGCTCGGCGCTCGCGGGTCGGTCGGTGGGGGTCCGGATTCCATCGCCGATCGTTCACGGGACGTCCACTTTAACCCCCACGCTCGAGGACGTGGTCTCGTGATCTCGCCGTCGAGCAGCGGGGTCGAGCGCAAGAAATCGGGGTCGGGTCGGGAGCGCTACGACGACGGCTCCGCCTCGGCGTAGAAGTTGAACGCCTCGTACACGGGTCGATCGGTCATCCCGAGCAGGATCGCCTCGTCGTCCGCCTCGTGGTGGTGGGTCGCGTCCGGCGGGACGACGAAGATGTCCCACTGGCTCCACTCCAGCGCCTCGTCGTCGACGTGGGTCGCACCCTCGCCCTCGATGACGAAGTACACCTCCGTCGCGTTGTGGAAGTGTGGGTCGGTCGCGCCGTCGTTGAGCAACTGTGCCCGGAACGACATCGTCGGGAACAGCGGCGGCTCGGCCGCGGCCGGGTTGACGTACTCGAGGCTGTAGCCGTCGTGCGGGTCGGGTTCGTCGTTGTCGGCGCGCTGGTGGAGCGTTTCGAGCATCTCGTTCCACCCGAACCGATACGGCGGCGTCGGCTCGCGGATCCCCTCGAACGGACCGGGTATCCCGCCGCTCTTCGGCTCGTCAGCGGGGCGCGCTCGCCCGTACTGGGAGTCCCAGTACCCCTGCGTCTTCGTGACGGGCTGGCGTTCGAGTTCGTGGTTCTCGAAGACGTTCGACGCGTTCAGCGAGTCGAGCACCAAGGGGAGATCGAGGACGTCGAGCCACGCCGCCGTCTCGTCGGAGTCGTTGACGTGGTCGTGCCACTCCCACTGCGGAGTGGTGATCATGTCGTTGTCCTTCATCGGGAACTCCTCGCCTGCGACGACCGTCTTCATCTCCTCGTCGCCGTCGATGGTGAACCGGAGCGCGTTCGCGCCGTGCCGGTGCGAGGGCGCGGTCTCGCCGGGCGAGACGGTCTGGACGCCGACGTAGATCGTGTTCGAGATCGCGTTCCCGATCGCGGCGTTGATCGGCACGGTCACCCGCCGCTGGAATCCCGGCGGGAGGTCCGCGATCGGCACGTCGTCCTCGATGTGGTCGATCGCCGTCCGCATCTCCTCCCACTTCCAGATGCCGGGTTCGAGATCGTTTTGTACGTTCCCGAAGTCGTCCTCGACTTCCCACAGCGGGCGGAGTCCCTGGTCGTCCAGGATCGTCCGTGTCTCGGAACTCAACTCTAGGAGCTCCTCGGGCTCTTGTTGCGCCATAGAGGCATGTTAGCACAGAATCAACTTAAGTGTACTGGACGGTTTCGGGGACGAGAACGCCGTTGTACCGGATTCCACGATCGAGAGTGGACACGCTCTCGGTCGGTGCGATCGTCCTCGCGATTCGGCTGAGCCGGACGACCTCACCGTCGCGATTCGGCTGAGCCGGACGACCTCACCGTCGCGATTCGGCTGAGCCGGACGACCTCACCGTCGCGATTCGGTCGGGCTCGCGGCGACCGCCTCTCCGATCCTCGATGCCGCCGCTTCGATCACGCGCCGGCGACCTGTTCGTCGAAGACGTCCTCGCTGTGAAACACGCCGCGGCACTCCTCGCACACCATCTGCCGCTGGATGGCGTACTCCCAGAGCTTGCCGCCGCAGTCGAGACAGTCGAAATGCGCTTCGACGAACGGGTTCTCCTCGGCGTACGGGTTCGTGAACTCCGCCATACCTCGCCGTTATGGCGGCAGTCGCAAAAGGGTATCGTCCCCGTGAGCGCTCGAGGAGCCGGTACACCCGGGGTCTACGGGCGGCGCACCCGGGGTCTACGGGCGGCGCACCCGGGGTCTACGGGCGGCGCACCCGGGATCTATGACGACGCATTCAGGGGGAAGGTTGAACTCGGACCCGTCCGGATCGCGGAACGATGATCTCCGAGATCCACCCGGACGTGTACGACGTGACGGTGACCGAGTCAAACGGCGGTCGGTATCGCGTGTTCCTGCTCGACGGCGAGACGCCGACGCTCGTCGACGCCGGCTTCGAGGACACCGTCGGAACGGTCGTCGACGCCGCCGCCGAGATCGGTGTCGAGCCGGAGCGACTGGTCGTCACTCACGGTGACGGGGACCACGTCGGTGGCTTTTCGGGGCTCGCCGAGGCGTTCGACGTGGAGACGTGGGTCCCGGCCAACTGCGACGCGGACCTCGGGGCCGATCCCGATCACCGGTACGGGGACGGCGACGACGTGGGACGGTTCGAAGCGGTCCACGTCCCCGGTCACACCGCCGACAGCCACGCGCTCGTGGACGAGGAGGCTTCGCTCGCTGTGCTCGGCGACGCGGTGTTCGGTGCCGACGCGCGCGGACTCCCCGCGGGGTACTTCGTGCTGCCGACCGGCTTCTACTCCGCCGACCTGAACGAGGCGGACGCCAGCCTCGAACGGCTGGTCGACTACGAGTTCGACGTCGGGCTCGTGTTCCACGGCGAGAGCGTGCTCGAGGCCGCGAGCGAGAAACTGGATCGGTTCGTCGCGTTCGACGGGAGACCGTAAGCGATCCGCGAGACGCGTTCGATGGGACGCGTCGACGCCCGTTCGCGGTCGAACCGGCAACCTCGCACGTGGTCGAAAACGATATCCCGCCGGTGTCTGTATGGCCCGTATGAACGTTGGTAGCCTGTTTCATCCGGAGTCGATCGCCGTCGTCGGCGCGTCGAACTCCCGGGAGAAGATCGGTCACGAGGTGATGGCGAACCTCGACGGATTCGACGGTCGCGTCTATCCCGTCAACCCGTCGGCTGACGGCGAACTGTTCGGCGAGCCGTTCGTCGAGTCCGTCTCCGCGATCGACGCCGACGTCGACCTCGCGCTGCTCGCGGTTCCCGCACCGGTCGTTCCGGACGTGATCGACGAGTGCGCGGACGCGGGGGTCGACGCCGCGGTCATCTACGCCGGCGGGTTCGCGGAGGCGGGACCCGAGGGAGAGGCGAGACAGGACCGCATCGTCGCGACCGCAACCGAGCACGACATGGCGGTGCTCGGCCCGAACACGAGCGGGTTCGTCGTCCCCGGAGACGGTCTGCTCGGGTCGTTCGCGAGCGGCGTCGACGAGGTCCCGCCGGGCGGCACCTGCGTGATCGCACAGAGCGGCGGAGTCGCCCACTCGCTGGCGTTCCAAGCGCTGCGCGAGGGGCGCGGCCTCTCCGCGATGGTGGGGCTCGGAAACCGCGCGACCGTCGGGTTTCCCGAGGCGATCCGATATTTCGACGCCCACGACGACACCGAGGCGATCGTCCTCCACGTCGAGGGAACCGATCGCGCACGCGAGCTCCTCGAGGTCTCCCGCGAGGTCGACACACCCGTGCTTGCGTACAAGGTCGGCGAGTCAGACGTCGGCGAGTTCGCGGAGTCGCACACCGGCGCGCTCACCGGCGACCACGAGCTGTACGTGGCCGGCTTCGAGCAGTACGGGGTCCCCACCGTGCGCTCCACGACGGAGCTGCTCGACGGTGCGTCGATCCTCGCCGGGCAACCCCATCCGTCCGGACCGAACGTGGGCGTCGTCACGGCGCAGGCGGGCCCCGGTATCATCATCGCCGACAGGATCCAGCGGTCGGGCGGTCGGCTTCCGGAGCTGGACGAGACGACGCGTGAGGACCTCGACGAGCTGCTTCCGGGGATCACCTACGCCGGCAATCCGGTCGACACGGGCCGACCGATGCCGGCGTTCGGCGACGTGGTCGCCGCCGTCGCGGCGGACGACGCCGTCGACGTCGTCCTGGTGTACGAGCTGTTCGAGGCCGCGATCGGTCTCCCGGTCGACCGGATGGCGTCGCTCGTCGACGCCGTCGACAAGCCGATACTGTTCGCGACCGGCGGACCGCCGGACGACGTCGCCGACGACGTGGCCGCACTGGAGGAACTCGGGGTCCCCGTGTTCCACTCGCCCGAGCGGGCCGCCGACGCCGTAAGCGTTCTCGCGAGGTACGGCGCGCTGCGGGAGAACGCCGCCGATGGGTCGGAGGTGATCGCCGATGTCTGAGCACGGCATCGACGCGGGTGCGGCCGGCGATCCGGGCGCGGACCCGATCGCCGCGGCGACGGCGGACGGTCGGACGACGCTCACGGAGGCGGAATCGAAGCGACTGCTCGCGGACGCGGGCGTGGAGACGACGTCGTTCGCGGTCGTCGCGACTCCCGACGAGGCGGTCGCCGCCGCGGAACGGATCGGGTTCCCGGTCGTCGCGAAGGTGTCGTCACCGGCCGTCACGCACAAAAGCGACTGGGCCGACGGGGCGGGCGTCGCACTCGGACTCGAGGGACCGGAGGCCGTCGCCGACGCGGCGACGGCGATGCTCGATGCGGCAGCGACACGGGGGATCGACGCCGAGGTGCTGATCGAGCCCGCGGTCGACCTCGACGACGGGACGGAGGTCATCGTCGGCGGGACGAACGATCCCTCCTTCGGTCCCGTGACGCTCGTCGGCCTCGGCGGCGTGTTCGCGGAGGTGTACGAGGACGTCGCCCATCGCGTCGCCCCCGTCTCCGAGCGCGAGGCGCGCGCGGCGGTCGACTCACTCACGGCGGCCCCCCTGCTGTCGGGATATCGGGGACGACCGGAAGGCGACGTGGACGCGCTCGTCGACGCGGTCCGTGCGGTCGGTGACCTCCTCGTCGAGCGTCCCGCGATCACCGAGATCGACGTCAATCCGGTGTTGGTTTCGCCGGACGGGGCCATAGCGCTCGACGGCCTCGTCGTGTTGGACGACGCTGTCGTGGGCGGAACCGACGCGCCGGCGGGCGAGGGGGGTGCGTGATGTACACGCGCGAGTGGACCGTTCGCTTCTCCGATACGGACTCGTTCGGGATCGCCCACTATCCGCGGATCGTCGACGCGTTCCAGGAGACCGCGGACATGTACATGGAGTCGACGGGGCATCCGTTCTGGGGGATCCAGACCGAGTTCGGCGTCGGACTTCCCGTCGGCGAGGTGACCGCGACGTTCGAGCGCCCCCTCGAAAGCGGCGACGTCGTCGGGTTCGAGCTGTCGACGTCGGTGGGGACGACGAGCGTTCGGTTTGAGTACACGGGACGCGTCGACGGCGCGGTCCACTTCACCGGCCACGAGCGCCGGGTCTGCGTCGACGTCGACGGGGGCGACCCGACGCCGGTTCCGGACCCCCTCCGGGAGGCGTTGACCGAATGACCGTGTCGGCGCGGCGATCACACCGCGGGAGATAACTCGGTGGGGCCCGATCCGACGTGTTCGAAACCCTCTCCGACGGTGTGAGCCGACCGTGGGTAGCGTTTCCGCTTGCGATCGCGACCGCCATCGCGACGGTCGCACTCCTCGGAGGCGACGCCGGCGCGATGGCGGGGATCACCGCGGCGTGTATCCTGCTCTGGGTGCTCACTCCGGTTCCGCCCGCCTACACGGGAATCCTTGCGATCGGTGCGCTCGCGGCCGTGTTCTCGCCGACGCTCGCGCTGTCGGGGTTCCAGTCGTCGGCGACGTGGCTCGTCGGGTTCGGACTGCTCATGGGGATCGCGACGCGGATGAGCGGCCTCGCGGAGCTCGCCGGACGCCGCATCACCGCTCGAAGCGTTCCCCGGTCCGCGAGCGACGACACGCGCCGCGTCTACCGTCGACTGCTGCTCGCGCTGGCACTCGCCGCTCACGCGCTCGCGTTGCTCGTGCCGTCGTCGCTCGTTCGCGTGCTGCTGCTGGCTCCGGTCCTCGTCGAGATCGGAGCGCGGTTCGAGTCGCGGCGCGCGCGCATCGGTCTGTATCTCGGCCCGCTGTTCGCGACGTTTTACGGTTCGGCCGGGGTGTTGACCGCGGACCTCCCGAACATCATCATCTCGGGACTCGGCGCGTCCGTCGCCGACCACCCGATCTCGTGGACCGAGTGGCTCGTTCATATGTACCCGGTGATGGGGCTCACGAGAGTGCTGCTCGTCGTCGCCGTCGTGTACGCGCTGTTCCGGCCGGAGCCGAACACGAGCGTGGCGATCGATGGCGTCGCGATCGGGACCGACACCGGGTGCGACGTCGACGGAAGCGGAGACGACGGATCCGCGCGTCGAATGCTCGCGTTCCTGCTCGTCGGCGGGGGGATCTGGGTGACGGACTTCCTCCACGGGCTCGACCCGGTCGTCGGCGCGGTCGTCGTCGTCGCCCTCGCGTTCCTTCCGGGGGTCGGTGTCGTCGAGTTCGACGTCGTCGGACGCGAGCTCGACGTCTCCGTGCTGTTCTTCATCGCGGCCGTCCTGGCGCTCGGCGACGGACTCGCCGCGACCGGGCTCTCGGAACGCGCCGCGACCGGGCTGCTCGGGACGGTCCCCGCGGACGTACCCCTCGCCGTCTCGCTCCTCTTGGTGTTCGCGACGACCGTCCTGTTGGCGTTCTCGATGGAGGGACTGGCCGTCGCGAGCGTGCTCACGCCCGTCGTGATCACGTACGCGGAGACCGCCGGACTGCCGCTCACTCCGGTGTTGATGATCGAGGCGCTCGGACTCAGTACGTACTTCTTCCCGTATCAGTCGGCCGTGCTGATCGCGATGCTCGCGGAGGGCGACGTCGAGACCGGCGAGCTGATACGGACGACCGCCGCCTGCTCGCTCGCGACGGTCCTCGTCCTGTTGCCGCTTCAGCTCGCGTGGTTCACGCTGCTGTACTGAGCCGTGCTCGCCGACGACCGCGAGGGTCGGTACGGGCCGCCCGACCGCAAACGCTTTGGGTATGGTATGACAATGCGAACCCAGACGTCATGAGCGACAACAGTACGGACGCACCGGTGCTTATCGCCGGTGCCGGTCCGGTGGGGATGACGACGGCGCTTGCACTGCACGCCCGCGGGGTGGAATCGACGATCCTGGAACGCGACCCGGAGGACAGGGACCGGTCCGGGAGCCGGGCGATCTACATACACGGATCGACGCTTCGGACGCTCGAACGGGTCCATCCGGGGCTCGGAACGCGGATGGTCGACAACGGGCTCGTGTGGCCGACGCGGCACACGCGCTGGCGCGGGAAGCAGGTGTTCCGTCGGACGTACGAATCGCTCGGCGGCACCGGCGACATCCCGCATTTCACCAGCGTTCCACAGGAGTGGACCGAGGAGTACATGCACGACGCGCTCGACGAGGTAGGTATCGATATCCACTGGGAGACGGGCGTCGAGCACGTCGAGAGCGACGCCGACGGCGTGTACGTCGAGACCGCGGACGGTCGGGAGTGGGAGGCGGAGTACCTCGTGGGAGCCGACGGCGGCGGGTCGACGGTCCGCAAGGAGATCGGCGCGGAGTTCGAGGGGTCACAGTCGAAGAACCACTTCATCATTGCCGACGTCGAGGCCGACGACGACGACCCCCTCCCCTGTGAGCGACTGTTCCACTACGACGCGCCCGAGGTGGACGGCCGCAACGTCATGCTCGTTCCGTTCACTGGCGGGTGGCGGCTCGACATTCAGTGTTTCGAGGACGACGACGTCGAGGAGCTCGCCTCCGACGAGCGGATGAGCGAGATCGCCGCGGACGTGATGGGCGACCGCTACGCGGACCGCGTGAAATGGGTCTCGACGTACCAGTTCCTCCAAGTGATGGCGGACACGTTCGTCGACGACGACCGGCGGGTACTGCTCGCCGGGGAGTCCGCCCACCTGCTCGCGCCGTTCGGTGCGCGCGGGATGAACTCCGGGGTCGCCGACGCGGACGAGGCCGCCTCCGCGATCGCGGTCGCGCTCGACGCGAAACACGAGGCCGTCGCCCGCGACGAGATCGAACTGTTCGCGGCACGCCGGGAGACGGCCGCGGAGTACAACCTGAATGCGGCCGGGCAAGCGCTCGAGTACCTGCAGGGTGACGATCCGGTCACCGTCCTTCGCAAGGAAGTCGCCGCCGAGCTCGCGGACAACTTCGAGGTCGCCGGCGAGTACCTCGACGACGCGCCGTACGGTCCCCACGACGCGCCGCCGATCGTCTCGACCGGCAACTACTGAACGACGGTCCCACGTACGGGATCGCTCCGTGACCGTCCGCTCCGATCCCGAACGCGGAACGGCCACGGGAACCGGGTGACGATCGCTTATAAATCGACCGCGATATACACCGTGACCCCGGCCGTGTCTGCAGACCGGTTCGTGTGCGGTGGCGCGCGCGCGTTCCTCGCGCGCGAGGGAGTCAGGGGCGGCCGCCGAGCGGTTCCGGCGGCCGCCCCTGACGAGGCTGGGGAGGCGCGAGGCTCCAGTGCCGTGCGGTGGGGAGGGGCTCTGCAGGCGGTCGATACCCGCGACGCGGGAGCGATTCACTGATCAGCCAGTCATGCGCGAACGACTGAGTGCTTATAAACTCCTCATCGCGCGTTCGTGAGCGATCCGCTCCCGTCGTCCCGGATCGGTGCCTCGTCCGACCTCGTTCGCACGTCGCCGTATCCGGCGCGGCGGTTACGCGAGGTCGAGCCGCTTGGCGACCCAGTGGTCCCGGCCGGCCATCACGAACGCCTCCTCGTCGTCGAAGTCGGTCGATTCGGCGACGAACTCGTCCCAGTCGCCGTGGCCCACGTACCCTAACTCGTCACCGTCGGCGGCGTCCGAGGGGCTCGCGGCCACCAGCTCGTCGAACGTCGCGAACGCCGTGTGCTCGCTCACGAACGCGTCGTCGAACACGTCCGCGAGCGGGATCGATTCCGACTCGTCGTACACGTCCTCCGCGCTCGGGAGTTCGTCGTGCGACTCCGCCGCGTCTTCGAGGTCCGTCTGCAACACCATACAACGCCGTGCGATCCGAACCCATGTAAATCCATCCCATGTCGGTTCCGACCGTCGGTCGGAGCCAGTTGACGGATCCGCTGGTGACACAGTCGTTACCACACTACTATATGCGAGAAACGACATCATTCAGACGGTATGCCGGAATCAATCTCACCGACGGCGAACTGGGAATCGATGTACATCGACGGCGAATGGGTCCCCACGTCGAACGGGAGCGCAATCGACGTCGAGGACCCCTCGACGCGGGAGGTGTTCGCGTCGGTCCCCGCGGGAACCGAGTCGGACGTCGACGCGGCCTACGAGGCGGCCGCCGCCGCGAGCGAGGAGTGGGGAGCCGCACCGCCCGCCGCGCGACAGGAGGTCGTCGAGCAGTTCCAGCACGCGCTCGCCGAACACGAGGCGGAACTGATCGAGGTCATGAGCCACGAGGCCGGCGGCACCGCCGGCTACGGACATACGGCTCACCACCTCGCCTCCGATCAGGCGGCGGAGGCCGCGACCCTCCCGCGACGGATGAAGGGCGAACACGCGACGTCGAACATCCCCGGGAAAGAGCACGTCGTCCAGCGGGAGCCGAAGGGCGTCGTCACCGTCATCTCGCCGTGGAACTTCCCGCTGAACCTCTCCGCACGAGCGGTCCTGCCGGCGATCGCCGCCGGGAACTCCGTCGTGCTCAAACCCGCGACGAACACGCCGATCACGGGCGGCCTCCTCTTCGCGAAGCTGTTCGAGGAGACCGACCTCCCGCCGGGCGTGTTGAACGTCGTCACCGGACGCGGCTCGGAGATCGGTGACCGCGTCGCGAGCCATCCCAAAAGCGACGTGGTCGCGTTCACCGGCTCGACAGAGGTCGGTCGGGACGTGGCCGCCGCCGCGGGGCGCAACCTCGCGACGCCCGCGATGGAACTCGGCGGCAACAACGCCCACATCGTCACCGCCGATGCGGATCTCGACCGCGCGATCGACGGCGCGGTGTTCGGATCGTTCATCCACCAGGGCCAGGTGTGCATCTCGATCAACCGCCACGTCGTCCACGAGGACGTGTACGACGAGTACGTTTCGCGGCTCGTCGACCGCGCGGAGTCGCTCGTCGCCGGCAGCGCACACGACGAGGTGCACCTCGGACCGATCATCGACGAGTCCCAACGCGATCAGATGCTCGGATACGTCGAGGAGACCGTCGCGGCCGGCGCGACGCTCGAAACCGGCGGCGGGATCGTCGACCTCGACGGCGTCGACGATTCACTGGTCGTCGAACCGACCGTGCTCTCCGGAGTCACCAACGAGATGGCGGCCGCCTGCAACGAGCACTTCGGTCCGATCGCGCCGGTCATTCCGTTCGCGGACGTCGACGAGGCGGTCGCGATCGCGAACGACACCGAGTTCGGTCTCTCCGGGTCCGTTCACGCGGGCGATCTCGGGACCGCGAAGTCGATCGCCGATCGGATGGAGACGGGCATGGTCCACATCGGCGACCAGCCCATCAACGACGAGGCGCACGTCCCGTTCAGCGGTACCGGTGCGTCCGGCGTCGGCGGCTACAACACCGACGAGTTCCTGCGTGAAGTGACCGAGACGAAGTGGATCTCGATCCAACACGAGCCGCGCGAGTATCCGTTCTGAGCGGGGATCCGCGCTCCGATCCGGAACCGATCCGTGGATCGTGTTCACGAACAGCGAACACGAGATTTTTTAATCGTCGCTATCCAGTACTCGCGCATGAACGAATCGGACCCCCAAACGGTACAGGCGGTCGAAACGACGTTCGCGGTCATCGACGTTCTACAGCGGCGCGATGGCGCGGGTGTAACGGAGATCGCGACGGAGCTCGGGCTCTCGAAGAGCTCGGTCCACAAGCACCTCGCGACGCTGGTCAACCAGCGGTGCGTCGTGAAAGACGATGGCGAGTACCGGCTCGGGCTGGAGCTGTTCCAGTACGGCTCGTACGTCCGAGACCAGTACGACGTGTTTCACAAGGCGAAACCGCGCGTGCGCGAACTCGCCGAGGAGACCGGCGAGATGGTGTGGCTGATAGTCGAGGAGAACGGGATGGCGATGTACCTGTTCGGGGATGGCGGCTCGCTCGACATCAACGTCGACTCGTTGGTCGGCACGTGGACGCACCTCCATCTCAACTCCGGCGGCAAGGCGATCCTCTCGGAGCTTCCGGAGGAACGCGTCCGAGCGATCGTGGACGACTACGGACTCCCGAAGCGAACTTCCGAGACGATCACCGACGTCGACGACCTGCTCGCGGAACTGGAGCGGACTCGTGAACGCGGATACGCGCTCAATCTGGAGGAGGACCTGAAGGGGATCCACGCGATCGGCGCACCGATCGTCCACCGGAACGAGGTGCAGGGCGCGCTGTCGATAGCGGGCGCGGCGACCCGTCTGACCGAGCAGCGCTGTCACGACGAGTACGCGGATCGCCTGCTCACGGCGGTCAACGACCTCGAGCTGAACCTGACGTATAAGTAGGTGAGTTCGTCCGCTGCGGACGCGATAGGAGGTAACGCTTTACATGGCGAATGCGACGTGCGAGTCATGTTCAAGTCGTTCGATGGGAACACCCCGGACGTCTCGGCGGAAGCGTACGTTGCCGATCTGACCTATCTCGCAGGGGACGTGAGCGTCGAGCGCGGTGCGAGCGTCTGGCCGTTCGTGTGTCTCCGCGGCGACCACGGACCGGTATCCATCGGCGAAGAAACGAACGTCCAGGAGTTCACGACCGTCCACGGAGCCTCGCTCGGCGATCGCGTGTCCGTCGGCCACGGGGCCGTCGTCGATTTCGCGACCGTCGAGGACGACTGTCTGATCGGCATGCAGTCATCGGTCCTCCGGGGTGCGACCGTCGAATCCGGCTGTATCGTCGCCGCCAACGCCGTCGTACTGGGAGAACAGACGATCCCCGAGGGACACTTGGCGTACGGGACTCCCGCGGAGACCCGACCGCTGACCGACGATCAGATCGCCGAGATCGACCGTGTGAGGGAACACTACGTGGAGCTCGGACGTCGGTTCGCGGACGATCACTGACGGCCCGCCGTGTGGCGTCGTACCGGACACGGTATGGGCCCGGTGCGGATTCGACGAGGGCCGATGAGGGCCGGCGACGGCGGTCGCTCGATCGCGCCCTCGTGTTTCTCGATGGAGAACAGATACTGATCGATCGTGACGTATTCGCTCGCGTGTTACGACGGTACACGTGTAAACGGATCCGGAGATACCGGGACATACCGGCTGATCGGAGCGGGTGAGAGACCGCTATCGGCGATCCATGGATCCCGACCCGGCGTCGACAGCCGTCGGATCGAATCGATCGAACGCGAGATGCGTTCGCGTAGTGGAAACGATTCTCGCACCGAAGCGGGGATCGGGACCCGTGAACGCACGAGCCCGGTCGGATATCTCGAACATCGAGTGGCTCGCTGGAGTAGCATTACACTATTACGGATGTGAGAAGATTGCCCGTTCTACGATGAACGATCATGTATTATACGGCCGCGTTCGATATATCCGACCGGAAACGTCCGAAGCGAACGGAACCTCTCATCGATAAACGTCGAAGCGAACGGCGTCTCTCATCGGTCCGTGGCCGCGCGACGTCCGACTCACAGCGCGAACCAGCAAAAGTTATAAGTAGTACGTCCGCTATCGCATCTACCATGCGGACGCATACCAATAGTGCTGTCCCGACAGTGGACCGTCGTCGATTCCTCGAGCTGACCGGCGGAAGCGTCGGTGCGGCGGCGCTCGCCGGTTGTCTCGGCGGCGATGACGAGGAAGACGAGATACTCGTTGGCGGACTCCAGCCGTACACGGGGCCGTTCTCCGAGGTCGCCCAGGAGTTCGAGAACGGGTTCGAGTTCGCGCTCTCGGGGATCAACGCGGACGGGGGCGTTCTCGGGCGGGAGTTGGTGTTCGACGGGGTCGATACCGAAACGAGTTCGGGGGAGGCGGTGTCCATCGGGACACAGATGATCGAACGCGACGGTGCCGTCGCGCTAACGGGTCCGATCTCCAGCGACGTCGGGATCCAGATCGCCAACCTCGCCGAGGAACAGGAGGTTCCGGTCGTGTTCAATCAGGTCGGAAGTCACGCCGCGATAGACCGTGAGTCACGGTTCTCGTACCGGCTGGGACTGTTACCGGCCCCGACGACTGCCGCCGCACAGGCGCAGTTCATCGAGGCGAACGAGTTCGACACCGTCCGAGCGATCATCGCGGATTACGCGTACGGGCGAGCGTTCGAGACGGCGATCGAATCGGAGTTCCCGGACGACATCGACATGGACACGGTCGTCGCTCCGTTCGGGGAGGACGACTTCGTCCCGTATCTGCGCGACATGCCCGACGACCTCGACGTGTTGATCGCGACGTCACACCCCGCGGGGGCGATGAGCATCTTCCGACAGCAGCGGGAGCTCGACGTCGACCCGGAGTACGTGCTCGGAAACTCCGAGGCGAACCCGGTCTGGAACGTTCTCGGCGAGGACGTCACGGAGGGCTGGCTCAGCGTTCACCAGCCGTATCCGTACTCCTCGGAGTACCGAACGGTCGCCGAGGAGTTCTCCGAGGAGACGGGCGATTACTTCGGGATCCTCGCTTCCCTCGGGTACGTCGCAGCCGAGCTGATCGCCACGGCCATCGAGGACGCGGGCGAGGCCGACCCCGTCGCCGTCTCCGAGGCGATCCGCGGGGCGGAACTGGAGTCGTTGTTCGCCGAGCCGGTACAGTACACGGAGTGGGGCGAACTACAGGGGAAACGGCAGGTTCTCAGCTCCTTCGAGACCGGCGCGCCGGACCACCATGCCGACGGCGAGTTCCACCTGGAGGAGGCGTTCGTCTCGGAGCCGCTGGACGGGTTCGATCCGAACGACTACGACCTGTGAGGCAGGGTGCGTCTCGTGGGCTGTAAAGCGGAGTGCGTCTCGTGAGAGGGGACCGCGCTCCCGTGAGCGCGGAGCGCTCAGTTGCTGTACTGGTAGCTGACCTCGACGGTGTTCGAGGCCTCGCGGACGTATCGGATCAGTTCCTCCCTGTACGAGTGATTCTGGAGTCGATCGGTCGGCGCGATGATCGCGATGCTGCCGAGCACCTCGTCGTCGACGAGGATCGGCGCGGCGACGACGCCCATCCCCGTGACCTGTTGGTCCCAATCGTACGCGTACGTCCGGTCCCGGACCGTCGCCAGTTCTTCACGCAGGTCCTCGGGGTCGGTGATCGTTCGCTCGGTCATCGCTTCGAGGTCGCCGGCGAGTATCTCGTCGCGGCGGTCGGCCGGCAGGTACGCGAGGACGGCCTTCCCGGCTGCATGCGCGTGGATCGGCGTCGTCATCCCCGGATACAGCCCGAGTCGGAGGGACTGATCGCCCATCGCGTGATGGAGCGTCACCGAGTGACCGTTCTCCTCGATGCTCACGTCGACGATCTCTCCCGTCTCGTCCGCGAGACGCTCGACCTCGGGTTTCGCGACGTGGAACAGGCGGCTCCGGTGTTTGAGACGCCCACCCATGGTCAGAAACCGGTAGCTCACGCGGTACGTCCCGCCCTCGTTGACCGTGTAGCCCGCGTTCGTCAGGGTCCGAAGGTATCCGTGGACGGTCCCCTTCGGGACGTCGAGTCGCTCCGCGACCTCCGTCGGGCCGGCACCGTTCAGGTCCCAGAGGAGTTCGAGGACCTCCAGCGCCCGTTCGACCGTCGATAGTTCGGAGTTGCCGTCCATACGACGACCAACGCGACAGGGGCTTAAAACCGTCCCGTCGACCCACGGTCGTCGATCGGCGGTGCCAACGAGTGCCGGGTTCGTCGTGACGCCGACCAGCGGGACGGCGGTAGATATATGTGCCCGTGTTCCAAGATCGAATCGATGGAGACCGACATTGAGAGCCTCGCAGTTCTCGGAGCCGGAAGCATGGGCCACGGCATCACCGAGGTGGCTGCCATCGCCGGCTACGACGTCGTGATGCGCGACATCGAGGAGGACCTCGTCGAGGACGGCTACGAACGCATCGAGTGGAGCCTCGGCAAGCTCGCCGAGAAGGGGCGGATCGAGGAGGATCCCGACGACGTGCTCGATCGGATCGACACGGCGGTCGATCTGGCCGCCGCCGTCGCCGACGCTGACCTCGTGATCGAGGCGGCACCGGAGATCCTCGAACTCAAGCGAGAGATATTCGCCGACGTCGACGACGCGACCGCCGACGGAACGATCATCGCGACGAACACGTCGAGCCTTCGCGTCGGGGACATCGCGACCGCGACGGAGCGACCGGAGGACTGCTGTGGGCTCCACTTCTTCAACCCGCCGGTGAAGATGGACCTCGTCGAGGTCGTCTCCGGCGAGGGGACCGCCGAATCGACGATCGACGCCGCGACCGAGTTCGTCGAGTCGATCGACAAGACGCCCGTGCTCGTCCGAAAGGACGTCCCGCAGTTCATCGTCAACAACGTGTTGACACCGTACATGGGCGAGGCGGCGTGGATGCTCGACGAGGGCGACGTGAACGTTCCTGCAGTCGACGCGGCCATGGTGTTCCGACGAGGGTATCCGATGGGACCGTTCGAGCTCAACGACTTCGGCGGGATCGACGTCTTCGCACACACTCGCGATCAGTGGGACGACCCCGTCCCCGAATCGATCCGGTCGCGCGTCGACGCGGAGGACCTCGGCCGAAAGACCGGCGCGGGGTTCTACGAGTACGACGGCGGAGACGGCGTCGAATACGAACCGACCCAGGGCGGGGGCGTTGACACCCTGCGTATCGAAGCGCGGATGATAAACGAGGCGGCGCGCCTCGTGGGCGAGGACGTCGCCGAGCCGGCGGACATCGACCTCGCGATGCGGCTCGGCGGCGGTCTCCCCGAAGGGACCTGCCGGACCGGAGACAAACTCGGTCTCGATGCGGTGGCGGCGAAGCTCCGTGAGCTCCATGCCGAGACCGGTGCCGAACGGTACGAGCCGGCCGACTACCTCGTCGAACTGGTCGAGGCCGGACACACCGGTGAGGACGCCGGACGGGGATTTTACGACTACCGCGACGGCGGCCCGTACCACTACGTGAGCCACGACCTGACCGACGACGGGGTGCTGGAGGTGACGTTCGACCGGGAGGAACGCCTCAACGCCTTCTCGACGGACATGTTCGCCGAGGTCCAGCGCCTCCTCGAGACCGTCGACGACGAGGCGGTCTCCTGCGTCGTCTTCGAGGGTGCGGGCGATCGGGCGTTCAGCGCCGGTGCCGATATCACTGGATTCACCACGGCCGATCCGACCGATCTGATGGACGTCGACGAGTCCATCCAGGCCATCGCGGAGTTCCCTCGTCCCACCGTCGCGAAGATCGACGGCTTCTGTCTGGGTGCCGGACTGGAGATCGCGCTCGCGTGTGACCTCCGGTACGCCACCGAGGGTTCGACGCTCGGCAGCCCCGAGATCGAACTCGGGCTGATCCCCGGTGGCGGCGGGACCCAGCGGCTCGTTCGGCTCATCGGGGAGCCGCGAACGAAGGAGCTCGTCTATCGCGGACTCCACGTGTCCGCGGAGCGAGCCGCGGAGTGGGGGATACTCAACCGGGCGGTGCCCGAAGCGGAGTTCGCGGACGCCGTCGACGACGCGATCGGCGACCTCGCTGACGGGCCCCAAACCGCACTGAAGGTCGCAAAGCGGGTCATCTCCGACGGGCGAGACGCGAGTCTCGACACCGGCCTCGCGTTGGAGAGTCAGGGCTTCGGTCTCCTGACGACCACGGACGACATGCTCGAAGGCGTCGCGGCGTTCAACGCGGACCGCGAGCCGGAGTTCGGCGATGACTGACGCGACGCGAAACGTCGGGATCGTCGGGGGCGGCCACTCGCGGTGGGGCGTTCGCGAGGCGAGCTACAAGGACCTGATACAGGAGGCCGGGAAGGCGACGTTCGAGGACGTCCCGAACGTGACCCCCGACGACGTGGAGGGCCTGTTCGTCGGCTCCGTCCAGCCCGAACGGTTCGCGTTCCAGACGCACGTCGCGCCGATGGTCTCCGAACTGCTCGGCGTCGACGTGGACGGCATGATCGCCCGGACCGAACTCGCCTGCGCGAGCGGACAGGCGGCGCTTCGGTACGCCTGGCTCGCTATCGCAGCCGGCGAGATCGACACGGCGCTCGTGCTCGGGGTCGAGAAGATGAACCTCCCGCGCGAGCGGATGGGAGAGACGCAGGCCAGCATGACGAACGTGATGGACCGGGAGTTCGACGGCGTCAACGGGCTGAACGCGCCGCCGTACTTCGCGATGGTCGCCCAGCGACACATGCACGAGTACGGCACGACCCGCGAGCAGCTCGCACAGGTCAGCGCGAAGAACAAGAGCCACGCCGCACACAACGAGTTCGCACACTTCCAAGAGGAGGTGTCCGTCGACGACGTCGTCGACTCCTTCGAGCTGTCGCCGCCGCTGTGTCTGTACGACTGCAGCGGCGTCACCGACGGCGCGGCGGGACTCGTGTTGATGAGCGAGGAGAAGGCCCGCGAAACCACCGACGAGATCGCGTGGATCACCGGGAGCGGGCAGTCCTGCTTCGGAGGAAACTCCGTCAACAACCTCCCGTCGATGTCGGCGTGGCCGCAGGCGACGCGGGCGGCCGAGTCCGCCTACGACGACGCCGGCATCGACGACCCGCTCGCGGAGCTCGACGTCGCCGAGATCCACGACTGTTTCTCGATCAGCGAGATCCTCGAGTACGAGGACCTCGGCTGGGTCGAGAAGGGAGCGGGCGGACAGTTCGTCGCGGACGGTCGGAGCGCCCTCGACGGCGATATCGGGGTGAACCCGCGAGGGGGGCTGCTCGGGTGCGGCCATCCGTTGGGCGCGACCGGCGTCTCGCAGGCGCTCGAGATATACGACCAGTTCCACGGCCGCGTCCCGGACGCTCGTCGGGTCCCCGACCCGGAGACCGGACTGATACACAACCTGAGCGGGAGCGCGTCGGTCCATAGCGTGATGACGCTCTCGCGGGGGCGACCATGAGCGGACCCGACGACGAGGAGACGGCGAACGGCCAGAGCGACGCCGAGGGGGGGACGGCGAACAGGCGAACCGTCGAGCTCCCGGACTCCGTTGAACTCCCCCGACTGCTCGACTTCTACGAGCTACAGACGGAGGAACACACGGGCATCCACGAGTTCTACGAGAACCTCCGTAACGGACGATTGACGACGACCAAGTGTGGGGACTGCGGCGATCTGCAGTTCCCGCCCCGGATCGTCTGTCCGGCCTGTCAGAGCGACGATCTCGAGTACGTTGCCCTCCCGCACGAGGGGGAACTGTTCGCGTTCTCGACGGTGCGTGCGGGCGCACCGATCGGAATGGAGCAAGCGGTGCCGTTCGTCACCGGAATCGTCGATCTGGGCGATGTCCGCCTCTCGACGCGGATCGACGGCGCGGAGTACGAGGACCTGTCGATCGGCGACCCGGTCGAACTCGAAGTCGTCGAGATCGACGGACCGGTCGATCACGACAGGGTGTTCTACCGGTTCCGGCCACGGGCGGACGACCCGTCCCGCGACCCCAACGGGACGAAGAACGTGGCGGGCGTGAGCGACACCGGCGGATCGAAGCGGGGTGACCTCGAATGAGAGACTACGAACTGACGATAACGACGTTCTTACAGCGCGCGGTGGAGTCGTTCGGCCACAAGGAGATAGTCACCAAACGCCCCGACGGATCGACGCACAGATACACGTACGCCGACGCGTACGACCGGATCTGCCGGCTCGCGAACGCGTTGGACGACTACGGACTCGATCGCGGCGACCGCGTCTCGGTGATGGCGGTCAATCACTACCGGCACTACGAGCTGTACTTCGGTCCCTCCTGTAGCGGTCGAAGTATCCACACGACGAACCATCGGCTGCCCGAACACCACCTCACGGAGATCATCAACGAGGCCGAAGACAGGCTCCTGTTCGTCGACCCCGCGTTCCTCGACACCGTGGAGGCGGTCGCCGAGGGACTCGAAACGGTCGAGCAGTACGTGATCCTCGACGACGCGGTCCCGGAGACGGAACTCGACCCCGTCGTCGATTACGAGTCGTTCATCGACGGCTACGACTCGACGTACGACTGGCCCGATATCGACGAGGAGACCGAGTTCGCGCTGTGTTACACCTCCGGAACGACGGGGCTTCCGAAGGGGGTTCAGTACCGACACCGGCGGATGTTTCTGCACACGCTGGTCCACGGCTCGGCGGACGTGTTCGGCGTCAGCGAGGGCGACACCGTGATGCCGGTCGTGCCGATGTTCCACGTCAACGGGTGGGGGTTCCCGTACTCGGCGACGTTCTTCGGATCGAAGCTCGTGCTCCCGGGTCAGCACACGGACCCCAACGCGGTCGCGGACCTGATCGACGCCGAGGACGTCACGGTGGCTGCGGCGGTGCCGACCGTGTGGATCGAGATGGACGACTACCTCGAAACGTGCGACGGAGCGCCGCTCGACAGCATGGACCGAGTGCTCACCGGGGGGAGCGCGCCGCCGGCGTCACTGATGCGGAAGTTCGAGAACGAGTACGAGGCACCGATCTATCAGGGGTACGGGATGACGGAGGCGTCGCCACACCTCGCGAACACGTTCGAGACGGCGGAGATGCGTGACCTCCCCGAGGAGACGCAGTACGAACTCAAGCGAAAGGCCGGGATCCCCGCGCCGGGCGTCCGGATCCGCCTGCGTGACGAGTCGGGCGACCCGGTGCCGCACGACGGTGAATCCCCCGGGGAGATACACGCTCGGTCCCCGTGGCTCACCGACGGCTACTTCAAGCGCCCCGAGGCCAACGAGGAGTCGTTCACCGACGACGGCTGGTTCAAGACCGGTGACATCGGCACGATCGACGAGTACGGCTACCTCGACGTCGTCGACCGCCTCGACGACGCTATCAAAAGCGGCGGCGAATGGATCTCCTCCGTCGAACTCGAGAACACGCTGATCGAGGCCGACGGCGTGCTGGAGGCCGCGGTCGTGAGCGTTCCTCACGAGACGTGGCGTGAGCGACCGGTCGCGTTCGTCGTCCGCGACGATTCGGTCGCCGACGAGGCGTCCCTCCGCGAGCACTTGCACGCGACGTTCCCAAAGTGGTGGCTCCCCGACCGATTCCAGTTCGTCGCGGAGATCCCGAAGACGACGACGCGGAAGTACGATAAAAAGGACCTCCGGGACCGGTTCGTCGACGAACACGGAGAACTCCCCCTCGACAACTGACCCGAGAATAATATAAAAAATATAGTTAGTAATTTAATCTTATATAAATGAGCAACCTGATGGTCTAGACACACGACCGTCGAGCGATATCCGTCCTGAATCCGTCCGTTCTCCGCGTTCGATGCCGTACTTGACTTCTCGGAGCCCACGCATACGAACGAACGGGCGTAGTGAATGAAACGACGGGAGGACGGATATAAAGGCGGGGAGACAACTGGAGAGCAGATATATGAGTGGATGAAAGACCGCCTGCTCCCATGGGTGTGTGTCTGAAACAGCGGAGTACGACGATCGATGGAGACCTCGGACCGCCCCTCATATATCCAATATACATTATGTGTCCGGGATCGTTATTTAAATATTATATATCTATACTCCTCCCGCCACGGTCGCGATCGCTCCCGCGAGCACCGCGGTTGCCGCCGCACAGTCGTCCCAGTCGGTCCACTCTCGCGGGTTATGTGAGATCCCGTCCCGTGAGGGGGCAAACAGGAGGGCGGCATCGGTGACCCCCGCCACGCGCATCGCGTCGTGGGCCGCGCCGGAGTGAAGGTCCAGAGCGGTGTGATCGGCGTCCGTAGCCGCGTCGTGAGCGGCCGCTCGGAGCCGGTCGCTCATCGGCGTCGGCGAGACGTCGAACGGCCGATCGAACGTCGTCTCGACGCCCCGTTCACGCGCAAGTCGTGTGAGGGAGTCACGGGCCGCGTCGACGATCGTCTCGATCGACTCGACGGTTACGTCCCGAACGTCGACGCCCGCGTCGACCCGGCCGGGAACGACGTTCGTCGCGTTCGGAGAGACGGACAGCGATCCGACGGTTCCGACGGCGGACGGGCTGGACGACTCGACGACGTCGGTGGCCGCTCGCTCGACGTCGAGCACGAACTCGCTGGCGGCCGCGAGCGCGTCGGTTCGATCGCCCATCGCGGTCGCACCCGCGTGGTTCGCCTCCCCGACGATCGTCGCCTCACAGTGCGTGATCCCCGTGATCGTCGTGACGATCCCGGCGTCGACACCGGCTGACTCGAGTGTCGTGTCCTGCTCGACGTGCAGCTCGTAGAAGCCGTCCCAGCGTGCAGGATCGAGCAGCCCGTCGCCGCGATAGCCGATCCGTGAGAGCGCCTCCTCGAGCGTCTCGCCGTCGTCGTTCGCGAAGGCGAGCGTCTCCTCGACGGTCGCCCCGCCGGTCGCCGCCGTGGACCCGACGAGTCCGTCGCCGTAGGTCGCGCCCTCCTCCTCGGTGAAGCTCACGACGAGTACCGGTCGATCGGGCTCGACGGCGGCGTCCTGCATCGCTCGGACCGCTTCGAGCGCCGCGTACACGCCCAGGGGACCGTCGAACATCCCTCCCTCGGGGACGCTGTCGAGGTGGCTTCCGCTCGCGACGGGTGCAGCGTCCGGGTCGGCGGCGTCCGGGATCCACGCTCCAGCCACGTTGCCGACGGCGTCGACGGTCACGTCGAGTCCGACGTCGGTCATCCGGTCGACGAGCCGGTCGCGTGCGCGACGGTTCGGCTCCGTCCCCGTTCGGTTCGTTCGGCCGCGCCGCTCGGGATCGTCGGCATCGATCGCACCGAACGCGGCGTTCGCCTCGATGTCGGCTCTGAGCCGATCCGTGTCGACTGGGAGTCGCATACCGTACGGTTCGGCCGGGAGCTGATAGGGATTATCGTCCGACCTCGCGGCCGATCAGGGACGCACACGCTTCGCGGCGGGATGTGATATCCCGATCTCGGTGTCGGCCGAGCGGGTCTCGACCGTTCGCTCGCGACCGTCCGGCCATCGGACGGTCACCCTCGTCGGCGTCGCCTCCCCGAGCCCGAAGTGCGCGACCGGTTCGGTCTGACAGAGGTAGCCCGCTCCCGAGTCGATCACTCGTCGGTGTACGCCCGACGTCGTCTCCAGTCGAACGACGGCACCGCGTGCGGGGGCTCCGTGTTCCGTCGTGGGACGGACCCGAAGCCAGCCGTTCTCGGCCGCGTCCGGGACCGCGTACACGGAGATCGGTTGGGCAGCGACCTCACCGTGGACGACGAGGAGTTCGAGCACCCCGTCGTCGTCGAGGTCCGCGGCGATCGCTCCCGTCCCGAACCCCTCCGGCTCGGCGGCGTCACCGATCGCCGCGGCCGTCCACTCCGATCCGCCGTCGGAGTCCTCCGCGGCCGGATCGACCCGTTCGAGCAGCCGGTTCGGCTCCCCGAACTGGTTACAGAACAGCTCCTCGCGGCCGTCGTTGTCGAAGTCCGCGGCGACGACGGACCGGACGCTGCCGGCCGTCGAGAGCGCGTCCGGTGCGACGTCGACGAAGGTTCCCGCCGCGTTCCGGCTGCACAGCCGACTCTCCCCTTCCCAGTTGCCCAAGACGACCGCGAAGGAGTCGCCCTCGTCGACGAGCGCGACCCCGCGAGCGTCGCCCTCCGGGTCCGCGAGCGACGGATCGATCTCGACCGGCACGTATCGACCACCCTCGTTCCGGAACAGTCGGTTCGGTCCGCCTTCGATCCCGACGAGGAGATCGATCTCCTCCGAGACGATCGGGCCGGGAAGCAGCGATCGACACCCTCCCTCGACGTCGAGACCGACGTCGGGAGCCATGTCGGAGGCCTCGCCGTCGTCGCCGAGCTCGTAAAAGGCGATCGGCGCGCCGTAGCTCGCGATCGCGACGCCGTAGCGCCCGGTTCCGAGCCGATCGAGCGCGGCGACGGAGCGTCCCGCACGGAAGTTGAGTCTGTCCGCGTTGACCGCGAGCGCGAAGGTGTCGGTCCAGCGGTAGCGGTCCGACTCCAGGCGGTCCAAGAGGAGATCGGAGTCCGCGGTGAGTCCCGCGTAGCTGGCGCAGTTGTGCACGTACACCTCCTCACAGCCGTCGGCGTCGACGTCGGCCGCACACACGCCCATCCCGTGACGGTCGCCGTCGGCGACGATCCCGCAGGCGGTATCGGAGAACCGGCCGTCCGTCCGAGTGTACAGTCGGTTCGGTTCGCCGTAGCCGGCGACGAAGACGAGCGGCCCGTCCCGTCCCGGCGTGACGGCGACGCCGTACCCGCGAACCGGGTCCGCATCGGTGAGCAGCTCCGACCGATCCCGAAACATATCTCACTCTCGCCGCTCGGCGACCATGAACACACGGGTTGTGGCCGATCGACGATCGTTTATATTCCTCGAGCGCGCCGACTACAGGTTCGACGCGATGTACTCGTTCACCGTCCGGATCCGGTCCGGATCGAACGTCCAGACCCCGCGCCATATCCGCGGCTCCACTTCGACGGCGAGGAGCGCGACGCCTCCCTCGATACCCCGCCGAAGGTCGTCGTCGACGCCGTCGACGGATCTCGCTCCCTCGGGTGGCCGGTACACGACGAACCACGTGTCGGTGAAGTCCGCGGAGTCACCCGCATGGACGATCGCGCCGAGGTCGTCGGGACGGTGGTCCGGGTACCCGTATACGTGAGTGTCGACGCCGGCGTCGACGACCGCACGGTAGACCCTCCGGGTTCCGATCTCGTCGTCGAGCCGTGAGAGTCGCTGAAACGACGACCGGAGCGTTCCGGCCCCGGACTCCCACGCGACGCGCTCGATGAACCGCGAGATCGTTATCAACAGGAGCTTCTGTCGGTTCGATTCCGGATACCCGCGGAGCGTGAAGACGGTGTCGTCGAGCCCCGTAATCACCGCCGGCAGATCAAGGTCCCCGAGGCCCCGCGTCCCCGTCACGTACAGATCGGAGTTCACGAGCAGGATCGCCTCGACGAGTTCCGCCAGCGGCGAGGCGGCGACGATCTCGTCGCCCTCGAGCAGGAGCACGAGGTTCGTCACGTCGTCGAGGCTGTCGCCGTCGAACGAAACCGCGTCGCTCTCGCGGAGATCGCCGACGCTGATCGACGGCGGTTCGTCCCCGAGGAGCGTCTCGATCGACTGGAACGGTCCGGCCGTCGAGCGACCGTCGCCGCCGCTCGATCCCTGATCGATCACGTCGACGGAGTCGTCGCCGAACGTGTCCACGAGCATGTTGTGGATCGGGTCCGGCTCCGTCCGATTGACGACGACGATCGACCGTTGGACGCTGTCGAACCGGTCGATCAGTTCCACCAAACTCACCGTACCACATACTTCACCAGGTCATTTATAAACGTTTGGCGGCGGCGACCGTTCCAGAGGGCGTGGGCTTCGAAACACGCCCGGCGTAGCGTGGGCTCCGAAACACGCCCACGTACTCGGTTCTACGCGTCGAGCGCGTCCGCGAGCAGCTGGAGCGGGTGTTCGATCTCGTAGCCCGTGCCGTGTTCCATCTGCATCGCACAGGTGGGACACTCCGTCATCCCGACCTCGCCGTCGGCGTCCTCCATGTGGTCGAACATCTCCGCGCCGATCTTCATCGACGTCTCGTACTTCTCTTTCTTCCACCCGTACGTTCCGGAGATGCCCGAACAGGAGTCGCCGACGTCCTCCATCTTCACGCCGTCGACGTCGCGGAACGTCTCGACTGCCTGCCGTTCGAGCCCCTGGTTACGGGCGTGACACGGCGCGTGGTACGCGAACGCACGCTCGTCGTCGAGCCCGCCGGCGTCGGCCAGCGCCGCGTCCAAATCCTCGTGGATTCGGAGGTACTCCATCGCCTCGAACGTGTGCTCGGCGACGTCCTCGACGCCGTGGATGTCGAACAGCTCGGGGTACTCCTGGCGCAGCGAGAGCGAACACGACGTACAGGAGGCGATCACGTCCGCACCGTCGCCGATCGCGGCGACGAGGTTCTCGACGTTGGTCTCCGCGTGCCGGCGGGCGTCCGTCAGCATGCCGTTCGCGAACATGGGGGTCCCCGAACACTTCTGGGGCGGCACCAGCACCTCGTAGCCGAACTGTTCGTACACGCGGACCATCGCCTTCCCCACCTCCGGGGTGTTGTAGTTCGAGTAACAGCCGTGGAAGTACGCCACGCGCTTGTCGGGGTTCTCGACCTGTGCGCCGCCGCGCTCGTGCCACCACTCCCGGAACGTCGTCGTCGCGAACTCGGGGAACTCCCGCTCTTTGGGGATCCCGAGCGTCTTCTCCATCGCCCAGCGGAGGGGGCCGAAGTTCATCGCGAACGACGACACCCGAGGGAGCATGCTGGCCAGTCGCGCCGACGTCCGGTAGTTCGAGAGGATCCGGTTGCGGACGTACTCGACCGAGAGCTTCTCCATCTGTCTCTCGACGAACTGCCCGCGCGCCTCGTTGTGCATCTGCGAGAGCGGTACCGAGGAGGGACACGCGTCGTCACACCGCATACAGTTCGAACAGGAGGTGATCGACTCGTCGATGTCGGCGTCGTCCTTCCGCTTGAGCCGCCACTGTTCGGGCCCTTGGAACTTCGGTCCGGGGAACTCGTCGTCGACCTCGGCGACCGGACAGGAGGTGTCACAGCTGGTGCACTTATAACACGAGTCCGCGCCATCGCGCAGATCCAACTCGCCGCCGGGGAACACGTCGACCGGGTCGTACGTCTCGGGATCGAGCTCCGTCGACGTCGACCCGCCGGTGGCGCTCCCGGCGCTGCCGCCCGGTGCGCCCCCGGTGCCGCTTCCCGGCGCGCTCTCGGTCCCGCCGTCGGTCGCGGTCGGCGGCGTCCGCGACGTCTCCGGTCCGGTCCGCTCCTCGTCCGGGACGAAGATCGAGGGCTGTTCGTCGCGTCCGAGTCGCGGTACACCGGGTTCGGTGGGGTCGCGCTTGCCGTCGCCCCGTTCCTCGGTCGGTCCGCTCCGTTCCTCGGTCGGTCCGCTCCGTTCCTCGGTCGATCCGCCCCGTTCCTCGGTCGCCCGATCCCCTTCCTCGGTCGCCCGATCCCCTTCCTCGGTCGATCCGCCCCGTTCGTCCGCCGTATCGTCGTGTCCCCTGTCTCGTGTCATTGTCGTGCCTCCGTCGCCGCCTCCCGCCCGGCCACGAGGCCGGTCGCGAGCGAGACGCCGCTCGCGGACTTCTCCCGCGCCACGTCCGCTCCGCCGACCACCGATCCGGCCGCGAAAACGTTCCCGTACTGGACCTCCCCGTCGGCGTCGAGCGGCTGCGTCCGCTCGTTCGGTCGGACGCCGAACCGCGCGTACGGCTGGTCGCCGAACGCGTCGTCGACGAACCACTCGTAGCGGTCCGACGGCTGCGGGACGTGCAGATCGAAGGCCGGCTCGCGGACGCCCTCGCGGTCCGAGTCGAGTCCCTTCCCGACCAGTCCGCCCGTCGCCAGCACGAACGCGTCCGCCCCGTACGGCGTCTCGCGTCCCTTCCGGTCCACCGTCACGTGGTCGACGCGTCCGCTCGAGTCGGTCTCGACGCCGACGATCGGGTTGCCGGTCTCGAACCGAACGCCCTCGCGGTCGAGCGCGTCGTACAGCCGGTCCTCCAACCGGAGCCCCGGCAGGCTGGGCGGTCCCATCGGGATCTCGAAGACGTCCGCCCCGAGGCGGTCGGAGAGCTCCTCGCGCACCGCGGCCGCGCGCTCGTCACCGAGGAACGCGGGGAACCCGACCCGGTCCACCCGGTCGACGCTGCCGTCGGCGTCGACGATGTCGTGGAGAGAGGGGGCGACCGCCTTCGCGAGCGCCTCGCGTGCCGGCGTCCCGTCCATCACCTCGTCGTCGTCGAGCGCCTTCGCCGTCCGAGTGATCTTCGCGTCCGCGCGGAACGCCTCCGCGAACTCGACTTCCACGCCGGCGGCCGCGAAGGGGACGCCGGACGCGGCGAGCCGGTCGGCGAACGCCCGCGCGTCGTACTCCGTGAGCGACCGGAAGCCGACGACGAGCATCGAACCGTCGTCGCTCGCGAGGCCGGCCGCGGCCGACCGCGGATACCGCGCCGTCGGCTTCACGCTCCCGCCGAACGTGGGAACCAGCGCGTTGTCCTCGGTGTGTGAACCGAGGTACGCGTCGCCGACGAGGTCGTCGAACAGGGCGAGTCCGCCGCGGAGCGCGTCCGCGCCGACGACCCGATAGGGGTGGTCCTCGGGGAGCCGGTCGATCGCCGAGAACGGGTCGACGAGCGGTCCCTCCGGGTCCGGCCACTCGTCGCGGTCGAGTTCGCGGCCGGCGGTCGGCGGTCCCTCTCTGAGCGGTGTCGCGGGCTCGGTCGCGGGGACGTAACCCAGCGCGTCGATCAGTCCCGACGCCTGTCGAAGCGTGCTCGCCTTATAGGAGACGAGCCGGACGTCGGCTCCCTCACGGGCCGCCGCGACGGCGGCCGTGATCCCGGCGAGTCCGCCGCCCGCGACGAGCACGTCGCTATCGATCGCCATCGACGCCCCCGTCGGTCGCGGCCGTTCCGGACGCGGTCTCTCCCGCCGTATCGCCCTCCTCGGATTCCGGTCCGGCGTCGAACGCGCCGAAGTCGACCTCGCTGTCGAGGGTTCCGGGATCGCCGTCCCGGTTCATCGTCGTCGCGTGCAGCAAGTGGTTCAACATCGCCTGCGAGAGCTGTCTCCCCCAGAGGGCGTGTCGCTGCCCCTTCCAGCGCTCCTGGTACAGTTCGTCCTCGGCCTCGCGAACCACCTGTCCCGGGTACTCCTGGGCCAACTCCGCGGCGATCCGGTGTGAACAGAACCCGCCCTGACAGTTGCCCATCGAGGCGCGCGTCCGGATCCGAACCGCGTTGAGGTCGGACCCCGCCTCGTCGATCCCGTTTCGGACCTCCGCACGGGTGACGCCCTCGCACTCACAGACGACCGGATTCGGGTCCGTTCCCGTCAACACGTCGTCCGCCTTCGATCCGAGCCGCTGGACGGACCGACGACCGACGGGCGACCGGAGTCCGAACTCGTCCATGTACTCGCGGAGGACGCTGAACTCCTCGGAGCCCGGGAGCGGGGCGTCGGCGGTGTCGCACTCGGCGTCGTGACCCAACTTCTCGCAGACGTGGTCGCTGATCGACTCCGCCATCATTCGGTAGGTCGTGAGCTTACCGCCCACGATGGTCGTCATGCCGGACAGGTCGTCGCGGTCGGCGTGATCGAGCAGGAAATAGTCGCGCGTGATGTCCGTCGGGTCCTCCGTGCCGGTCCCCGGCGGTTCATAGAGTGGACGGACGCCCCAGAAGGAGCGAAGCGTGCGGGCGTCCTTCAGCGCCGGAACGAGCTCCGAGAGCGTCTCGATCATCAGGTCGACCTCCCACTCCTCCTCGGGGTAGTCCTCCGGGTCCTCGACCTCCTCGTCGGTGGTGCCGAGGATACAGGCCGTCTCGTGAGGGACGACGATGTCAGCGTCGCCCTTCGGTCGGCAGCGGTTGATCACGGTGTCGACCTGTCGGACGTTCATCACGGTCATCACGCCCTTCGAGGGACGGACCTCGACGTCGACGCCGGCCAGCTCGCCGACCCCGCCGGCCCACGCGCCCGCCGCGTTGACGACGTACCGCGCGCGTATCTCCTCGATCGTCCCCGGCTCTCGATGGACGCGCTTTCCGGGTCCGGAGTCGTGTTCGACCTCGACGCCGACGACCGTGCCGTCCTCGACGAGCACGTCGGTCACCTCCGCGTGGGTCTCGATCCGTGCCCCGTGTTCCCGTGCGTCCGCGGCGTTCGCGACACAGAGCCTGAAGGGGTCGACGGCGTGGTCGGGAACGACGATCGCCTTCTCGACGTCGCGGGCGAGGTACGGTTCACGCCGGCGCGCCTCCTCGCCGTCGATCACCTCCGCGGGGATGTCGCAGGCGCGACACCCCTCCAGCTTCTCCTGAAAGTACTCCTCGTCGTCCTCCGGTCGCTTGACGAACATCCCGCCCGTCTCCTCGACACAGTGGCTCGCGATGTCGCGCAGTACCCGGTTCTCCTCGATACACTCGCGGGCGCTCTTGCGGTCCGAAACCGCGTAGCGCCCCCCGCTGTGTAAGAGTCCGTGCATCCGACCGGTCGTCCCGTGTGTGAGGTTCCCCTTCTCGACGAGCACCGCGTCGAGCCCCCGCCTCGCCAGGTCCCTGACGACGCCGCAGCCGGTCGACCCCCCACCGACCACGACGACGTCCGCCCGTTCGTTCATGACGTTCGTGGTTTGGCTTCGGTACACTTTACTTTACCTCTTACCCTGAACCAGTAGTAACTATCAGTATCGTTGTTCGTATTTCTCTCGGTATACTCGCCCATATACCCCCGAATCAGTAGTAATCACGGATGAACTAGCGGACTAAACAGTAAGTTTATTATGCTCTTCCATTATGTTCACGAACGACACGGTAGTAATCGTAAAGATATGCCGTGGCGTCGACGCCCATGCGACGGTGGCGGTCGTTCGCAGTCGAGTGCTGGCTCGATCGGCTGATGGAGGACGGGCAGAGACGCACCGAAGCGGCCGGTACACCGCCGCAAGAGGGACCAAACATGACACAGTACGTCGGTGCGATAGACCAAGGGACGACAGGCACTCGGTTCATGGTGTTCGACCACAGCGGCCAGGTGGTCGCGAACGCCTACGAGAAGCACGAACAGATCTACCCGGAGCCCGGCTGGGTCGAACACGACGCGATGGAGATCTGGGAGAACACGAAAACCGTCATCCAGCAGGCGCTCTCGGAGAGCGGAACGGATCCGGAGCAGCTCGACGCGATAGGCGTCACGAACCAGCGCGAGACGACGGTCGTCTGGGACCGCGACACCGGGCGGCCGGTCCACAACGCACTCGTGTGGCAGGACCGACGAACGACGGATCGCGTCGAAGAGATCCAGGAGGCGGGCAAAGTCGAGGAGATCCGCGAGAAGACCGGACTGGAGTGTGACGCGTACTTCTCCGCGACGAAAACGGAGTGGATCCTCGACAACGCCGAGCCGCTCAAGATGCAGAGCTCCCGCGGTGGGGACCTTCGCGACCGGGCGCGAGCGGGTGAGCTCGTCATGGGGACGATCGATTCGTGGATCATCTACAACCTGACGGGGAACCACATCACCGACGTCACCAACGCGTCCCGGACGATGCTGTACAACATCCGGGACCTCGAGTGGGACGACGACCTGCTCGACGAGTTCAACGTTCCCAAGGAGATGGTGCCGGAGGTGCGGCCGTCCTCGGACGACGACTACTACGGACACACCGATCCCGACGGATTCCTCGGGAGTGAGGTACCCGTGGCCGGCGCACTCGGCGACCAGCAGGCGGCGCTGTTCGGACAGACCTGCTTCGACGAGGGCGACGCGAAGAACACGTACGGTACCGGGTCGTTCTACCTCATGAACACGGGAACCGACGCGGTCGCGTCCGACCACGGGCTTCTGACGACCATCGGATTCCAGATGTCCGGCGAGCCGGTCCAGTACGCGCTCGAGGGCTCGATCTTCATCACCGGTGCCGCGATCGAGTGGCTCGAGGACATCGACCTCATCACGAACGCCGCCCAGACCGCCGAGCTCGCGAAAGCGGTCGATTCGACCGATGGCGTGTACATGGTACCCGCGTTCACCGGACTGGGTGCACCTCATTGGGACGGTCGCGCCAGGGGGACGATCGTCGGCATGACGCGAGGAACCGAGAAGGAACACCTCGTCCGTGCCGTCCTGGAGAGCATCGCCTACCAGACGCGCGACATCGCCGAGGCCATGGAGGCGGACTCCGGCGTCGAGACGACGAGTCTCCGCGTCGACGGCGGAGCAGTCAAAAACAACTTCCTCTGTCAGTTGCAGTCCGACATCCTCCAGACGGAGATCGTGCGACCGGTGGTCGACGAGACGACCGCGCTCGGATCCGCGTACGCGGCCGGTCTCGCGGTCGGCTACTGGGAGACCATCGACGAACTCCGCGACAACTGGCAGATCGACCGCGAGTTCGTGCCCGAAGTCGACGCGACCGCCGTGGACAAGAAGTACGATCGCTGGGGCGACGCCGTCGAGCGCTCGAAGGACTGGGCCCAGGACGAGGGGGACGAGTAGATGACGCTCGGACCGTCACTGGAACTGCTGCTTGCCGGGGACGCTCTCGCACAGGCGTCCGGCTGGACTCCCGGGTCGCTCGACGCGATCCTCGACGTTCTCCTCGATCCGACGATATGGCTCGGTGCGGCCGCGGGCGGGGCGTTCGGGGCCGCACTCGGGGCGCTCCCGGCGTTCGTGTTCACGGGATTCCTCGTCATCGCCGGCGTGTTCGGCGGCGACGCGGCGGGCGGAGCCGGCGTCGGCGTCGGCTTCGGCCCGGTGTTCGGTCCGCACATCTCGTTCGCCGGCGGTGCGGCGGCGGCGGCGTACGCGGCCAAACAGGGATACATGCAGTCGGGGTTCGACTACCACAACGGGAAAGATATCACCGTCGCGTTGGGGAGTAAACCGGACATTCTCGCCGTCGGGGCCGCCTTCGGGGTTCTCGGTATCCTGCTCGAACAGGTGCTCCGACAGGGCCAGATCCCGACGGACCCGATCGCGGCCACCGTCGTGTTGAGCGCGCTCGCACATCGGGCCGTGTTCGGCTACTCCGTCATCGGCGTGGTCAGCGACAAGGCCAACGGCTACATGGACATGGGGCCGTTCGAGCGCGAGGAGATGCGCGAGCCGGACGAGGTCCCCGGCGACGGCGACAAGGACGGCTCCGACCGCCTCGCGGTCGAGCCGTGGCTCCCGAACATGTACAAGTGGTCACACGTGGCGTCGATCGGTCTGGTCGCCGGGCTGGCCGGCGCGTACGCGGCCATCCAGACGGGGAGTCCGTTCCTCGGGTTCGGCATCAGCGCCGCATCGCTGCTGTTCTTGAACCTCGGCATCGGGAAGATCCCGGTTACCCACCACATGACGCTACCGGCGGCGACGGCGTATCTCGCCACGGTCGGCACGGGCTACAGTCCGATCACCTCGCTGGCTATCGCCGGGCTCTTCGGACTGCTCGGAGCCCTCGTCGGCGAGGCGTTCCAGCGCGTCTTCTACGCGCACGGGGACACCCACGTTGACCCGCCCGCGGCCTCGATCGCGATCACCCACACGTTCATCGCGATCCTATCGATCCTCGGGATCCTCGGGTCGGCCGTCTGGGTTCCCGGAGCGGTCTGATCGCCTCGCCGAGCGTTTTTTCACGCCGTCGGAAGCCACGACGCAAGCACGACATGGATCACAACCCCGGAGATGACACCGATGCCAACCGCGGTGAGGAACCCGTGACCGAGCAGGAACGCACCGAGCGCGACGACCGAAGCCGCCACCAGGGCGAGGCCCGCAGCGCCGTGGTGGTAGTTCCCGGTGACCGGATGGTCCTGCAGGGAGAGCCGATCCGACTCCGGGAGCCGAACGCTGACGTGATGGGGGATGTACAGGCGCGTACCGATGCCCGCCGTCGCCGCGACGATCGAACCGAACTGGACGTCACCCGTCAGCTCGCGGGCCACGAGGAAGACCCCGATCGCGACGAAAAGCGCGATGACTTTGCTCCATTTGTCGGCGGTGACGACCGAGTCGTGGAACTCCGATCCCGTCATGCCCGTCGAGAGAACGGGGGACCGGTTAAGTGTGTGGACGGCGGTGCGTGCATCCGACGTGCCGGCTCCGTCGCGGATCGACGGGTCGGGTTCCACCGAGTGGATTTAAACGCCCCCGAAGCGACGAACGGGTATGACGACGCTGTTCGGACTCGAGAGACGCGACGGGCGAAACCTCCTCGTGGTGGCGGCGATCGTCGCCGTCGTCATGGCCGCCCTCGCGGACGGGGCGGTCGGCGTGCGGTTGGTGGTCGGTGTGATCGCGGGTGTCATCAGCGCGCTCGCGTTCGTCGTCTCGACGCTGCTGATCAATCGATACAAACCGGACCACTGGTAACGCCGCACGCTCGGCACCGGGCGTCCGGCGGACCGCACCGATACGTTTCGAGCCAGTTTTGGTCGTCGATCCCGGAGGCGAATCCGTGAACATCGACGACCGCATCGAGAGGCGGCTCGGATACGACGCCAGCATGGGCGTCGTCTCCGACGTCGACGCCGTCTCGCCCGTCGCGCATCCGGCGTCACCGACGGGTCGCGGCCCGGACCTCGAACGGTTTCTCGACGTGCTCGATCCCGCGTTCGCGGGGTCGCTCCCGCCGAGCGTCTACGTCCACGGGCCGAAGGGAAGCGGGAAGTCCGCGGTCGTCACCGCGCTGTTCGAGCGGCTGTCCGCACAGGGCGGTCGACGGCAGGCGATACAGACGTCGACGCGAGCGGTCGATCCGACCCTGCCCGAGTTCGTCTACGTCGACACGCGTGAAGCGTCGACGCGGTTCCGACTGTATCACGACGCGCTCGCCGCCGTCAGCGACGAGCCGGTTCCGGACCACGGGATCGGGACGGCCGAACTCGCGGAGTCGCTCGAGGCCGAGATACGCGCAGGAACCGATATCGTCGTCGCGCTCGACCACGTCAACGAACCGAACACGCCGACAGCCGCGACGCTCGTCGAGTGGCTCTCGACGGTCAACAAGCGGATCGTTCCGGTGTGTCTCGGACGCGACGACCCGGACTCGATCGGGTGGAACGCCGAGACGTCGATCGCGTTCGACCGATACCGCCACCACGTCCTCGTCGAGCTGGTGACCAGCCGGACGTCGGCCGGGCTCACCCGCGACGCGATCACTCACGATCAGGTGCGCGAGGTTGCCGAGTGGGCCGCGGGCGACGCCCACGACGCCCTGTCCGCGATCATGGGTGGCGCGTGGCACGCCGAGCGGGACGGGGCGTCGACCATCCGTCCCGAGGATCTCGACGCTGGGATCGCGGCGGTGCCGAAACCCTGCGTCGCGCTGGGGCGCGTCCTCGTGTTGTCGGAGAGCAGACAGCGACTCCTGTACGAGCTCGTCACGCTCGCCGAGGCGGACCGGGCGTCGGTCAACGCCGCGACCGAGTCGATCGCCGCCGCCACCGAGGTCGACCTCTCGCCGTCGACGATCCGGCGCGTTCTCTACGAGCTCGCCGACAGCGGGCTGCTCGATCGCGTGACCGCCGAGCGCTCGGACGGGAAAGGTCGGCCGCCGAGCCGGCTCGTCCCGCGGTTCCCGACCCTCGTGTTCCGGGAACTGTTCGAGCGCCGGTGACCCTGCCGGAGCACGGGCGATCACGGACTCACAGAGAGGACCACGGAGTCGCGGGGATCGATCACGGAACCGGAGAGAGTGACCACGGAGCCGGGCGGTGGACACTCCCTACCGGAGCGGAAGACAGTTGAGCCGTCCGGCCGTCCGTCGACGCGATGGTTCCGCCCCTCGTGCTCGACATCGACGGAACGCTGACGACACGCGATCACCGGATCGATCCCCGCGTGTTCGAGCTGCTCCCGGCGTGGGACGCGCCCGTCGTGTTCGCGACCGGGAAAGCGTTCCCGTACCCGGTCGCGTTGGCGCACTTCCTCGGTCGCCCGCAACTCGTCGTCGCGGAGAACGGCGGCGTCGTCTACGACGGCCAGGAGACGACGCTTGCGGGCGATCCCGACGCCTGTCGGGCGGTCGTCGAAACGTTCCGTGAACGCGGCGGCGACCTCGGCTGGGGCGACGGCGACACAGTCAACCGGTGGCGAGAGACCGAGATCGCGGTCTCCATCGATGCCGACGAACGACTGCTCCGAGAGGTCGTCGCGGCGTCTGGGGCCGACGTCGAGGTCGTCGACACCGGCTACGCGTATCACGTCAAATCGTCCGGCGTGAACAAAGGGAAGGGACTGGCGCTGCTTGCCGATTCGCTGGGGGTCACGACCGACTCGTTCGTCGCGATCGGCGACAGCGAGAACGACGTCTCCACGTTCGAGCGGGCCGGCGAGTCGTACGCCGTCGCCAACGCCGACCCCGACGCGCAGGCGGCCGCCGACCGCGTCCTCGCGGAGGGGTTCATGGACGGGACCGCGAGCGTGCTGGCCGCGCTTCGCGAGGACAGCGACCCGGCGTGAGCGAGCGAGTCGCGTACAGCGTTCCAACGCGGACGATCACGACGCAAGTCGGGAGCGGACATCAGACGGGAACGGACGCCAGTCGGGAGCGGACGTCAGACGGCGGTGAAACGGACCTGTTCGACCCCGTCGATCCCGTTGATCCCCTCGAGAAGCTCACGTATCACGCCCGCAGCGCCGTTCACGACGAGGGTTTCGAGACAGAGGTCCGGATCGAAGTGGACGTGTTGCGTCGCGACGATGACCTCCTCGTGTGCGTGTTGAACGTCGAGCAGGTCGTCGCTTAACCCTCTCACGTGGTGGTCGTACACGATGGTGATCGATCCCCGTTGCGGGCGGTCGGGCGACGTGTCCCAGTGGTGGTCCGCGAGGAATCCGCGCAGCGCCTCCCGGGACGCGCTGGATCGACTCGAATACCCCCACTCGTCGACGACGCCGTCGAGTTCGGCGACCAGCTCGGTCGGGAGCGTCAGACTCACTCGGTCCGTTGCCATGGTCGGACGTCGACCGCGGCCCGAATACGCGTTGTGGTCTCGCCGACGGACCACATCGTTCACGGAATATGATTATTGTACTCAAACGTGTTACGAAACTCATAACCCGAACGATCCACAACTTCACATCATGCCACTGCGACGGGACCGCGAGTCCGCCGTCACTCGGCGTCGGGTGCTCGCAGCGGGGGCGGGGTCGGTACTGATGGGGTCGTCCGGCTGTCTCGGCGGACGCGCCGAGGATCGGTCCGGTACTCCGGCGGCGTTCGCCTCGGCTTTCACGCTCGCGGAGTTCGCTCGCGCCGTCGGGGGCGACGAACTGAGAGTCGAGAACCCGGTCGACGTCGGGAGCCACGGCCACGAGTGGGAGCCGTCCGCCGATCTCCTCCCGAACGTCGTCGACGCCGACGCGTTCGTCCATCTCGACGTCGAGGGATTCCAGCCGTGGGCGGACGACGTCGCCGGTCGTGTCGCGGCAGATCACGATGACGTCACCCTCATCGACGCGACCGACGGGATCGATCTACTTCGGTACGACGACCACAGCCACGACGACACCGATCACAGCCACGACACCGACGACACCGATCACAGCCACGACATCGACAACGACACCGACCACAGCCACGACACCGACGACACCGATCACAGCCACGACATCGACAACGACACCGACCACAGCCACGACACCGACGACACCGACGACGACCACACGCACGGGGAGTACGACGCCAAGTTCTTCACGGACCCCGTGCTCGCCCAGCGCAGCGTCCGAAACGTCCGCGACGGGCTGATCGAGATCGACCCGGACAACCGGGCCGTCTACCGTCGCAACGCCGCGGCGTACGTCGAGCGTCTCCAAGCGGTCCACGATGAGTACGACCGGGCGCTCTCGGACCGCGAGCACGACGTCGTCGTCCTCGCCGGTCACGACTCCTTCCAGTACCTCGGAGAGCGGTACGGGTTCGACGTCCACACGCCGGTCGGGCTCTCCCCCGATCACGACCCCACGCCCGGCGAGCTCGCCCGGGCGGTCGATCTCGTCGAGAGAGAGGGGATCGACTGCGTGCTCTGGGACCACTTCGACGGCCCGGACGCCGCGGCGTTGATCGCCGAGGAGGCGGACCACGACGTCGACACGGAGATGGTGTCGCCGGCCGAAAACACCACGCGGGAGTGGCTCGACGCCGGCGTCGGATCGTATCTCGCACAGCTGGAGGAGATCACGCTGCCCGCGTTCGAGCGGGCGCTCGGCGCGACGGAGGCGTGAGCGTGGATCGTCCCGGCGTGTGGGCTCCTCCCGGCGTGTGGACTCCTCCCGGACGATGACCCGCGAGGCGTGGCTCGATCGGGCGTTCGCGGGATCCGGACTCGCGGTCCTCGCGGTCTTCGTCGCGATCGGTTTCGGACTCATGCCCGACCGGTTCTTCGACGCCAGCTGTGCGGTCGGGCTCGCGCTCGGAACCCGGATCGCCTGCTTCGGGTTCATGTGGAACGCGCTCGCGGTCGGCGTGTTCGTCGGAGTGATCGGGCCGACGATCGGGACGTACGTCGTGTACCGCCGGATGGCGCTGATCGGTGAGACGGTCGCACACGCCGCGTTTGCCGGCGTCGCCATCGGAACGCTGCTGCTCGGGACGGCCGGCTGGAACGCAACGCTGTTCGCGTTCGCCCTCGGCGCGGCGGTGATCGGCGCGGTCGGCGTCCAGCTGCTGACCGAACACACCGATGACCACGGTGACGTCCCGATCGCGATCGTGTTGGCCGGCAGCTTCGCCGTCGGCGTGTTGGTTCTGGATCTGGGCGGCGGCTTCGCGACCGTCGAGATCGGCAGCTACCTGTTCGGCGGCATCTCCGTCACCGACGACCGCAGCGTGACCGTGATGACGGTCCTCACGCTCGTGGTGCTCGGCGTCGTCGCCGTCGCCTACAAACAGCTGCTCTTCGTCACGTTCGACCCGCAAGCGGCCCGCGTCGCCGGGATATCCGCCACACGGTACAACGCACTCGTGGTGGCGTTGACCGCGGTCGTCGTCGTCGGTGCGATGCGTATCCTCGGGGTCATCCTCGTGGCCGCGATGCTTGTCGTCCCGGTCGCCGCGGCGGCACAGGTGGCGGGGAGCTTCCGACGCGCGCTGTACGGGTCGATCCTCGTCGGCGAGGCGTCGGTGATCGTGGGGATCGTTCTCGCATGGACGTACGGGCTCCGTCCGGGCGGGACGATCGTCGTCGTCGCCGTCGGCATCTATCTCGCGGCGGTCCTCGTCGGAACCGAGCGAGGAGCGGGAGTGGAATCGGGAGCGTGAGCTGGAGGGTATAAAAAGGCGAGGAGCGCGAGTTGGACGGACGAGGCGAGTCGGATGCGTCCGCGGCCGTATCGGCTACAATACGTCGCCGATGCGGACCGGCTCGCCGTCCAACGCCGGCTCCTCGGCGACGATCTGGAGGACCTCGTGGTCGGTGACGTCGCGGAACGACTTCCCCGTGGCCTCTTCTATCAGTTCCTTCTCCAGTTCGAATTCCGTCCCCTGATAAACGACGTCAACGCCGCGGTCGTGAAAGGACAGCTGAGTGCTCATACCCGCCGCTAGGCGACTCCTCGATAAAAGAGGAGCGGGTACGGCCAGCGATGTGCCGGGTTTATAAGCCGTCGCCGCCCGGAGCGTCGACATGGACATCGGCCTCACCGTGGGCGTCGACCTCGATCGACTGGCGGCGTCGCCGACGCGGTTCGACTTCGTCGAACTCGGCGTCGGCGCGGGGAGCCTCCCGCCGGAGGACGTCGATCCGGACCGACTCGACGACGCGCTCGCCGGTCGCGACCTCGTCGTTCACCTCCCGTACAGTCAACCCCTGACGAGCTACGCGGACGAGATCAACGACGCGATCGTGGCGTACCAGCGTCGACTCCTGACGACGGTCGGCGACTTCGGCGCGGAGAAGGCGGTGTTACACGCCACCTCCGCCGACCGCGACGACGTCGAGTTTCGCGACGTCGCGGCCGACCAGCTCCGCCGCGTCGCCGCCGCCGGTCGAGACGCGGGCGTCGAGGTGGTCGTCGAGAACGTCGGCCACCAGCACGGCGGCTTACAGCTCTCCGTGCTCGGGGAGATCGCTCGCGAAACGGACACGCCGATCTGTTTCGACGTCGGCCACGCCTACATGGAGGGCGGGAACAAGGCGATCACGCGGTTCCTCAGGAGCCACGGCGACCGGATCTCGCATCTCCACTGTCACGACGTACGGCGGCGCGGCGACACCCACCTTCCCGTCGGAGCCGGCGAGGTCGACTACGAGGCCGTGAGCGCCGAAGCTGCCGGGTTCGACGGCACCGTCGCGATCGAGGTGTTCACCGACGACGACGCGCTACTCGTCGACTCCGCCGAGCGGGTCGCGAACCACCTCGATGCGACGTTTTGAGCGTCTTCGATCCCGCCCGAGCCAGCGATAGAACCGTGCCGCACTTCCGTTCGCCCACCGGCTTCACCGACCGTCGGAGTCGTCGTCCGCGGGGTCGTCGTCCGCGGGGTCATCGTCCGCGGGGTCGTCGTCGCGGGTCCCAGCATTCGTCTCGTCAGCGTCGTCCATCATCCCGGTTTCGGCATCGTCGCTGAGAGCGTCCTCGTCGACGGCGTCGAGCTGCCGTTTGATCGACTCCAGCTCGGAGTCGACGTCGACCTCGGGTGCGGGGTCGTCGTTCGCGGCGTCCGCAGTCGTCGAATCGTCCGTTTGGTCGTCGCTCGCGGGGTCGTCGCTGGTGGAGTCATCGCTCGCGAGATCCGTCACGTCGATGCTGATCGCCCCGTCGTCACGGGCTGGCCGTTTCGCCGGCTCACCGTCGCGCGAGCGCCGGGATCGGTCGAGCGAATCCACGTCGCGACGGCTCTCGTCGATCCGCGCTTCGATCTCGGCAGTCAGATCGCGGGCGTCCTGCACGATCGAACGCGACGCGGCGTCCTCGGGGAGGTCGGCCTCCGAGAGCGCGGTCCGGAGCTCCGAGAGCGACCGGGCGAGCCCCGCGCTCGCCTCGTCGCGGACGCTGCCGAGGCGGTCCGCGGTCGCGTCGGCGTCGACGTCGAGGCCGCGGCCCGGCTCGGCGAGGCGGAGCGTCCCGCGAAGCAGCTCCAGCGACTTGATCGTCGTCTCCAGTACGGCGATCAGCGTCGGGATGGTGTACTGCTCGGTGAACCGGAGCAGTTCGGAGAGTCGCGGGGGACGCGGTGGCCCGCGGCGCGCCCGCTCCTCGCGTTTCAAGTCGCGTCGTAGCTCGGAGAGGACGTCCTCGAGCTCGTCGAGGCGCTCCTCGAGGTCGTCGTCGCGTGGACGGTCACGGGAACTCATACGCGCCCGTTGGCGTTCAGTACGTAAAAGATCCGTCCGGACCCGCTCAGTCGAACCGGACCCGCTCAGTCGAACCGGCCGCGACGGTACTGGACCGGCCACTCGACGTCGGCGTCGAGTTCGTGTGCCGCCTCCAGTGCCCAGTACGGGTGTCGGAGCAGTTCCCGACCGATCGCGACGAGGTCGGCCCGCCCGTTGCGAACCAGCGCGTCGGCGTGAGTCGGCTCCGTGATCCCGCCGACGGCGGCGACGGGGACGTCAGTTGCCTCGCGGATCGCCTCGGCGTACGGGACCTGATACCCCGGCCCCGAACCCGGCAGTTTCTGGTCCGGGTGGATCCCGCCGCCGGAGACGTCGATCAGGTCAGCGCCGGCCGCTCGGAGGAGCGGCGCGAGCCGGACGGAGTCATCGACGTCCCAGGACTCGCGGTTCGGGAGCCAGTCCGTCGCGGAGATCCGGACGAACACGGGTTTATCCTCGGGCCAGACCGCACGAACGGCGGCGACGACCTCGCGAACGAGGCGCGTCCGGTCCTCGAAGCTCCCGCCGTACTCGTCGTCCCGGTCGTTCGTGACCGGCGAGAGGAACTGGTGGAGCAGGTAGCCGTGTGCGGCGTGGACCTCGGCGATCTCGAAGCCGGCGTCCAACGACCGCTCGGCCGCGGCGCGGAACGCGTCGACGACGTCGGCGACGTCGTCCGTGTCCATCCGCCGAGTCGACGCCTCCGTCGACTCCGGATACGGGTCGTCGGTCGCCGAGATCGTCTCCCAGCCGTCCTCGTGGTCCGGTGTGAGGCCATGGCCGCCCTCGGCAGGCGTGGCGTGGGACGCCTTCCGGCCGGCATGAGCCAACTGGATGGCGGGAACCGAGCCCTGCGACCGGACGAACTCCGTCACGGGCTCGAAGGCGGCCGCGTGCTCGTCGGACCAGATCCCGAGACACCCCGGCGTGATCCGGCCGCGGGACTCGACGGCGGTCGCCTCCGTGGTCACCACTCCGGCCCCGCCGACCGCGCGCGAGCCGAGGTGGATCCGGTGCCACTCGTTCACGAACCCGTCCTCGGCGGAGTACTGACACATCGGGGACAGCATCACCCGATTCGGCAGCTCCGTCTCCCGGAGCGACAGCGGCGTGAAAAGCGAGTCGGTCATCGTCGAACGATGGGTCGCCGTGGGCTAAGGGCCTCCGGTATCCCGACACGGTTGCCCGTATCTCGACCCTCGGTCGACGGCGACGACCACCGAACGTCGCCGACCGGACGGTCGTCCGCCCCATCGGTTTAGGCCGGCCGAAACCTATATACGTTCGTGCTCCCGAGAGACCGGTAATGAGTACCGGAGACGGGACCAAAGCCGGCACTGACGCGTCCACGAACGATCTCCCTATCGTGGCAATGAGTCACACCTCCCCCGACAGGACGGTGTTCACCGAGCAGGGCAACACCGACGCGTGGATCGCGACGGATCTCACGGTCAATCTCGAACGATAGCGACTCCCTCAAACGATAGCGACTCCCTCAGACGATAGCGACTCCCTCGGGGAGCGAACCGCGTTTCCGATGTGCGGTCGTGCGAGGTACCGCTCCGGTCTCCCACTCCTCGACCGCCGTGTGTTTCTCAGTCAGTCGTCGACGTTCGTCGTGCGTCCGTCCGTCTCCGAGGTATCCGCGGTTATCGCGTCGTCCTCCCGGTTCACGTGGGACCCCCGACCGAACAAGCGATCCCACCACGACCGCTTGCCCGGTCGCTCGCACAGCAACACCGAGGAATCGACCTGGTTGACGATGTCGTACACCAGCGAGCCGCTGACCAGCCGTGAGAGCAGTCCGCGCTCGGTCGCGCCGACGATCACCATCGTGGAGTCGCGGGAGTGACGGGCGATCGCCGCCTCGACGTCGCCGCCGGTGTCGACGGTGAGTTCCGCGTCGCCGAGGTCGTGTTGTTGCGCCCAGCCGCCGAGGAACTCCGCGCCGGCAGCCCGTTTCTCGTCGCCGTCGACGACGTACAGCAGTTCCACTTCGGAGCCGCGACCGTCACGGAGGGTTCGCGCGACCTCCGCTGACAGGTCCGAGTCCGATCCGCCCGCCGTCGGGACGAGCACGTGTTGGGGGTCGAATCCGCGGTCCTTCAACACGAGGAAGTCACACGGAAGCTCCCGGGTGAGTTCGTCGAACCCGCGAGAAACGGTCCCCGAGGACCAGAACGGCTGGTTCGCCCAGCCCATCACGACGAGATCCGCACTTCCGCTTGCGGCCGCATCGAAGATCTCCTCGAACGACTGGTGTGAGATCACGGTCCGCGTCTCGACGTCGACGCCGAACGTCTCCGCGCTGTCGCGTGCGGAGTCGAGCAGGCGCTGTGACTCGGCGTCGATCCGGTCGATGTGCTCCGCGCCGGCATACAGCGGCGTCTGGTCGGGTACCGAGACGATGTGAACCGCCTCGACGACGCCGTCGTTCGCCGTCGCCATGATCGACGCGAGCTCGATCAGCTCGCTTTCGGTGCGGGGGTTCGCGAGCGGCACCATCACGCGGTAGTCCGTCTTGTCCGGCTGAACGGACTCGGCCGCGGACACCGCGGGTTCGGGCATCTCTTCCGCGCGGTCGAGCACGTACTGGCCGAGATACCCCTGGTGAGTCGTCTCCGCGCGAGCGTACAGGAAGTACCAGAGAACCGCACCGACGACGAAGGCCGCGGAGAGTCCGATCTCGATGGGGCTCATGAAGCCGATAAGTCCGAGCGACAGCACGATGCCGGCGATCGGCGTGATCGGATACAGCGGGACGGTGAAGTCGGGATCGTACTCCGGGACGTCGGCCTCGCGGAACACGATGAGGGCGGCGTTCATCAGCGCGTACACGATCAGGTGGAGCACCGACGCGGCCTGCGCGAGGATCGCGAGGTCCCGACCGAGCAGCACGATGAAGAAGACGATCATGCCGCCGGTGAGCAGGATCGACCGGTATGGCGTCGAGTAGCGTGGGTGGATCTCGTTGAGCCAGTCGGTGACGATCGCGTCCCGTCCCATCGCGAAGTTGATGCGGGCCGACGAGAGGATCGAGGCGTTCGCCGAGGAGGCGGTCGCGAGCAGGGCACCGACGGTCATGACCGTCGCTGCGGCTGCGGCGAAGCCGCTAACGCCGAGTAACTGTTCGGGGAACGCGATCCCGGCGGCCTGCGCTACCGGGGCGTTGAGATCGAGTTCGTTCCACGGCACGACGCCGAGCATTATCGTCACGAGGATCCCGTAGATCACGGTGACGATCGCGACCGATCCGATGATGGCTATCGGGAGGTTACGGCCGGGATTTTTCAACTCCTCGGCGACGGTCGCGATCTTCGCGTAACCTAAAAAGGAGACGAACACGAGCGCCGTCGCCGGAAGGATCGCGCCGTAGCCCTCGGGCGTCGGTGCCCAGCCCCCCTCGCCGACGAGGACGGCGTAATCGAACGAGAACCATCCCGCGAGCGCGAACGCGCCGAGAATGACGAGGAGGACCGTGACGATGATCGTCTGGATGCCGCCGGTCTCCTTCGCGCCGACGTAGTTGACGCCGACGAAGAGGACGCCGGCGAACAACGCGCCCATCTGGATCTGGCTGAGCGGACCGATCGACGGGACCAGTGCGATGGACCCGACAAGCGGGATCGCTACCGTCACGTCACCGATAACGGTGACGAGGTACTGTCCGAATCCGATGGAGTAGAACGCGGAGGCGAACGCGAGTCCGAGCCAGTCGCCGAGACCCGCGATCGAGCCGAACATCGGGCCGAGCGCGCGGTTGACGTAGTAGTAGCCACCACCGGCCTTCGGCATCGCGGTCCCCAGTTCGGAGACGGATAACGCGTTCACCATCGCGATCAGCCCGCCGACGACGAAGGAAACGACGACGATCGGTCCCGCCTCCTGTGCGGCGACGCCGGGCAGTACGAAGATGCCCGCGCCGATCATCGTCCCGATCCCGATCGTCATCGCGGAGACGAGCCCGAGGTCCTTCGCGAGCTCCTCGTCACCGCTCATCCACACCACCTCCCGTTCCGTCGGTGCGAAATGCGAGGGACCGAGCGGTGTGGAGCTGCGGGTCCGAGTCGTCTCCGCAGTCGTCCGAGCGGTTCCGTCCGTCCGTGACGAGCCGATCTCTCGGGCGGTCGTGTCGACAGTCTGACGTGGATGGGATCAGCGGATACATGGGATGCGCCGGGACGTCCCCCGGTCGGTACCGGAGGACCGTCCCGTAGTCACCCGGCGGTTCACTCGTTCCGAACTTAACCGACTCGATCCAGAATTGTTGAAAGGCCAAAGAAGTATATAAATAAAATATGTATACCGCATATTCATCTCTATTTATCAGGCCTTTCGTGAATATATCGTGGGATCGGTCGCACAGGTTTTTAACCTGATGTCGTGTATTCCGGGCATGGATGTCGATCCGAAGACGGGACAGTACGACCTTCTCGAGCACGTTCTCGTTCCGGTCGCAACCGAGGACGACGCGCTGAAGACCGCTCTGGCACTTGCACCGTATGACCCGGACCACGTAACCGCCGTACACGTCGTCGAAAAGGGAGGGGGAATCCCTGACAAGACGCCCGTCGAACAGTCTGAGCACTTGGCGGAGCAGTCGTACGCTGCGGTGCGGACCGTGTTCCCGGACGCTGACGAGCATACGGCGTACGGTCGAGACGTCGTCGGCAGGATCTTCGAGGCGACGGATACGCTCGATGCGAGCGCTATCGCCTACCGCTCTCGGGGTGGTAACCGGATCATGCAGTTCCTCTCCGGTGATCGCTCGCTCAAACTCGTTACGGGAACTGACGTGCCAGTGATCGCACTTCCGCGATCGGACACGAACTCCTCGAGCTGATGGATGACTCGGGTGCGTTCAGCCGCGGTGGATCGACGATGGATCGTCTCCGCGGAACGCTTCGAGCGTCGACTGGTCGACACCACCTCGGGAGAAAACCGTGACGACGTCGTCTGCTTCGACCGTGGTGTCGCCGTGTGCCGTCCGGACCTCGTCGTCGCGTTCGATCGCGATGACCAGCGCGTTCTCCCCGATAACGCCCCGTGTTGACGCCTCGGCGAGGGTCGTTCCGACGATCGGTGCGTCGCGCCGGACGGTCATCTCGGCGACCTCGGAGCCGCCCGAGAGGCTGACGAAGTCCGAGACGTTCTCGACCGGTTCGTCGTCCGGGCTGAACGGGGCGTACGGATGGTACGTCTCCGTCTGGATGAGGTCCTCCTCGTCGATCTCGACGCCGACCCCCGAGATCGCCCGCGCGATACGTCGAAGGTCGGACGTCCGCTCGCCGACGGCCATCACGTGGAGGTTTCGGCGTCCGGTCATCAGCTCACGAACGTTCACCACTCCCGGAACGGCACGGACCTTTGCCGCCAGTTTCTCCCGCTCCGCGAGCGGCGCGGTACACAGGAGCAGATTCCGCAGGCGGCCGTCCGCGGCCTCAAAGTCCACGTTCGCGTGATACCCCCTGATGACGCCCGCGTCCTCCAAGCGCTCGATACGGTTTCGGATCGTTCCCGGGGAGACGTCGACTTCCTCCGCGATCTGGGGTGCGGACGTCGTTCGTGCGTCCGCCATCAGCGCGTGGATCACCCGTCGATCGATGTCGTCGAGACGATACGTCATACCACTCCGGACGACGGCGATCCGGAAGTGTGTGTCGTCCGCCGAAACGATTCAAACGAACGGATTAAGCCGATCGCCAATGAAAACGCCGGCATGAGCGTTCATTCATCGGATCGATTCGTATCGTCTTCCGATCGTCATGCTCTCGCCTCCACGATCCGGGAGGCGAACACGTGAGTCACGACGAGGAGCTCGCGAAGGACCTCGGCCCGCTCGCGGCGCTCACGATCGGGATCGGGACGATGATCGGCGCGGGCATCTTCGTGCTTCCGGGCACCGCCGTCGCCCGTGCGGGTCCGCTCGCGGCCGCGACGTTCGTTCTCGGCGGCGTTATCGCGCTGTTTACCGCGCTTTCCGCCTCCGAACTGGGGACCGCGATGCCGAAGGCTGGCGGGGCGTACTTCTACGTCAACCGCGCGCTCGGCCCGATGTTCGGCTCGATCGCCGGCTGGGCGAACTGGCTCGGGCTCGCGTTCGCCTCCGCGTTCTACATGTACGGCTTCGGCGAGTACGTCAACACGCTCGTCGGGCTCGGCGCGCTCACCGTGGGCCCGTTCTCGTTGGAGGCCGCGCAGGTCATCGGCCTGCTCGGGGCCCTGCTTTTCATCGGCGTGAACTACTTCGGCGCGAAGGAGACCGGCGGCCTCCAGATAGTCATCGTGCTTCTGCTCGTCGGGATCCTCGCACTGTTCACGGTCGTCGGATTGGCGAACGCCGATCTCGACTCGCTCCGGCCGATCGCGCCGGCTGGCACGACCGCGGAGGTGCTGCCGGTGACCGCCATCGTGTTCGTCTCGTATCTCGGGTTCGTCCAGATCACCTCCGTCGCCGAGGAGATCAAGGATCCCGGACGGAACCTCCCCCGTGCAGTCATCGGATCCGTGGTTATCGTGACGGTCGTGTACGCGCTGTTTCTGGTCGTCCTGCTCGCGGCGGTCCCGACGGAGCTGGTCGCGGACAACGACACCGCCGTCGTCGATGCGGCGCGACTACTGTTCGGCGGCTACGAACTGTTCGGCTACTCGCTGGGTGCGCTCGGTGCCGGACTGTTGCTGTTCGGTGGGCTGCTCGCGACCGCCTCCTCGGCGAACGCCTCGATCCTCTCGTCGTCCCGCATCAACTTCGCGATGGGCCGTGAACGGATCGTCACGCCGAAGCTCAATCGGATCCACGACCGCTTCGGAACCCCGTACCGATCGATCGCGTTGACCGGCGGTCTCATCCTGGTTTTTCTGCTCGTCGGCGGCATCGAGCCGCTGGCGACCGCCGGATCCGTCCTTCACCTGATCGTGTACGGGCTGCTCAACCTGGCGCTCATAGTGATGCGCGAGGCCGACGTGGAGGGGTACGATCCGGACTTCGAGGTACCGTTCTACCCGATCGTGCCGCTCGTGGGTGCGATCTCGTCGTTCGCGCTCATCGTCTACATCGAGCCGACGATCATCCTGCTGTCGCTCGGGCTCGTCGCCTTCGCCGCGCTGTGGTACCTCCTGTATGCTCGCCGGCACGTCGAGAGTCCCGGCGTGTTGGCCGGGTGGGTGCTCGACCGCTCCGATCAGCTCCCGGACGCCGCGGTGTCGGCGGCGACGTCCGTACAGCCCGACCGGAGCGACTACCGCGTGATGGTGCCGCTCGCGAATCCGAGAACCGAAGAACACCTCATCACGCTGGCGTCCGCGATCGCCAAGCAGCACGACGGGACCGTCGTCGCCGTCAACGTGGCGAACGTACCCGACCAGACCTCGCTGGAAGCCGCGCGCGAGCGCGGCGCGTACGATGCCGCACACGAACTGCTCGACTCGGCCCGCGCGAACGCCGAGACGTTCGGCGTCGACGTCGAGACGCACGTCGTGCTCTCACACCGCGTGTTCGAGGAGGTGTTCGACGCCGCACGGACGTACGGCGCGGACGTGACCGTGATGGGTTGGGGGAAGAACTCCCACGGTGTTCCCGGCCGTGCCGAGTCGGCGATCGACGAGCTCGCTCACTCGCTGCCGTGCGACTTCCTCGTGTTCAACGACCGCGGCTTCGATATGTCCCGCGTGCTCGTCCCGACGGCGGGCGGACCGGACTCCGAGCTCTCCGCGGCGGTCGCAAAGACCCTCCAGGCGGAGTTCGGCTCCGAGGTGACGCTGTTACACGTCGCCGACGACCTCGAGAGGGGTGAACGGTTCCTCGCGAGCTGGGCGACGGAACACGAGTTGGCCGACGCGACCCGACGCGTGGAGTCCGGCGACGTGCAGGATCGGATCGCCGAGGCGGCGCGTGACGCCACCCTGTTGGTGATCGGTGCGACCGAGAAGGGACTGCTTTCGCGGTTGGTGCGCGGTTCGCTCGTGCTTGACGTATTGTACGAGGTGGACTGTTCCGTCCTGCTGACGGAGAAGCGGCACGACCGTGGCATCATCGACCGACTCTTCGGATCGGGTTCACGCGATCGCGACCGAACGGAGTACGCGGACACCGGCGTCGATACCGAGCCCGCGACGCCCGAGATAGCCGACGACTCGGCGGACGAGACGACCGACATCGACGAGGACTGACTCGGGTCACCGAGTCGTCCTCCCCCAAGGATCGACGACGACTCGGCGGACGAGGTAACCGCCGACCGCGGTTCAATCGTCCGTGGCGGTCACCGTCTCCGACCGGCTGGCTTCGCTCACGAGGAAGCCGTTCGTGTTGGCCACCGCCGAGATCCGCGGCTGGAACACCCACGCCGCGAGTGCGATCATCGGTATCATCGAGGCAGCGACGACGGCGTACCCGACGTGGAGGTTCGGCAGGAACGCGGCCGAGAACGCGAGCGGGTAGACGACGCCGCCGACCGTTCCTATCCCGCCGACGATCCCCGCGACGGACCCGGAGTTGTTCGGGAACATCGCCGGCACCTGTGCGAAGATCGCTCCCTCGGAGAACGCACAGCCCGTTCCAACGAGGAAGCCGGTGACGACGGCGGCGTAGATGTTACCGGTCAGTCCGGCGAGAGTCATCCCGAACATCGACAGCATGACGAACACGAGCGTGGTGAACGTCCACTGGTTCCGGTACTCTCCCTCGAAGAACGGGAGCAGTTCGATCTCGTTGCGCGCGACGACGTCGCTGACGTAGCCGCCGATCGGGCGGAGCAGGCCGGCGGCGATCGAGAACGTCGCCGCGAACGTCGCCGCGATCACGACGTCGCCCTGGCCGAACGCCTCACGGTAGTACGTGCCGAGCCAGCCGTTCATCGCGAGTTCGAGGCCGAACGTCATGACGTACGCCACCGAGAGGACGACCGCACCGTATCGGGTCGCGATGAACGTCCACTGGCTCCAGCTGATGCCCGCCTTCGTCGCTTCCCGCTTGGCCTCGGATCTCGCTGCGCCACCGAAGCCGTAGTAGATGACCCCGAAGAGGATGGCGAGTACACCCGTGTAGAAGAACGCGGCGCGCCAACTCGATGACGTCGCCAGGAACTCGGGACCGAACACCGGGTCGACGTACTCCTCGGTGAAGATCCGCGGAAGCGTGAAGTACGCGCCGAGGCCAGCACCGGCGTTGCCCACGCCGGCGAAGATGCCCTCGGCGGTGCCGAGATTCTCCTCGTCGAACCACTCCGCGACGTGCTGGATGCCGATCACGAACGTGATGCCCGCCAACGACGCCACGATCCGTGACGCGGTGAACACTTCGTACGTCACTGCGAACGCGCTGATGACCGAGAACGCGCCGACGACGACCAGCGTCACCCCGCCGGTCACGTCCGCGCCGAATCTATCGGTCAGCGGACCGATGAGGATCCGACCGAGCGGAACCGCGATGATGGCCGCGCTCGCAACGATCCCGAGCTGGGCCACGGAGAGGCCGAACTCGTCGGCGATACCGCCGGTGAACGGCGCGAACGAGAACCAGATAACGAACCCGAGATTGAACATTGCCGTCGCCAACAGGAGATTCCGGTACTTTCCGTACAGCAAGTCGGTGGGATTCATACGTCACTATCACCGTTCGAACCGATCTCGGTATGATCCCCACTCCATTCGAGACAGAGGTTCCACACGTCCCACTTCAGCACGGTTTGACGTACTTTCCTACCCTTTATAAGGTGCTTGATTGGAAGAACGCATATCCGGAGCGTGGACCGCGACGGCACACTGTTTGAGGTTCGGCTCGGCGGATTCGGGATCGACGACCGGGAGGGTGAGCGCGTTGACCGCCGGATAGTGGATCGAGAGCCACACCGTGTCCGTCGGAACGCCGTCGTCAGGCTGGACCGTCACGGCGACCGACGCACGCCGCGACGAGACCACGGTACGTCCGCGGTCGATCGCTTCCATGCGCTCCTTCGCCGTTTCGGGATGGACCCGTGCCACCGGGAGCGCGTCGTCGTCGGGGTCGCGAGTTCGAACGCCGGTGTTGTACGCGTCGGCCTGTCGCCCCGTTATCAGCGTCAACGGGTACGCCTCGTCGGTCGGCTCCGCGAGTCCGCCGTGGCTCCCGGTCGAGAAGCGCGCGCGACCGGACGGCGTCGGAAACGACCACCCGTGGTCGGTCACGTACCGATATTCCCCTTCCTCGTCGGATCGGGATGCCGGCCAGCGAACCGCCAGCTCCGCGTCCAACCGCTCGTAGGAGATCCCCGACACGTCCGCGGGGGTGCCGGCCGTCAACTCGCGCAGCTCGGCGAACACCGATCGCGGGTCGACGGTCGAATCCGGGAACAGGTCCGGATCGATCTCGCAACCGATCGCGGCGATGATGTCGACGTCCCGTCGCACCTTCGGCGGGGCCGCCGTCGCCGCACGGACCCGCGATATCCGCCGTTCCATGTTCGTGACGGTTCCCTCCGACGCACCCCACGTCGCCGCCGGCAACACCACGTCGGCCAGTGCGGTGGTTTCGGTCCGAAACGCGTCCTGTGCGACGAGGAAGACGTCGTCGAGGGCGTCACGAACGTGCTCGGCGTCCGGCATCCCCGCGGCGGGGTTCGTTGCGACCGTCCAACAGAGCTCCACGGGCCCGTCCGCGATGGCATCCACGATGCCGACCGGCCCGGGGCCGGGATCGTCGGGGAGGCGGCGCTCCGGCACGTTCCACGCGTCGGCGACCGCCTCGCGGTGGGCGGGGTCGGTGAACGGTCGATGACCGGGCCACGTCCCCTTCGACGAACAGAGTCTGGTCCCCATCGAGTTCGCCTGTCCAGTCAGCGAGAACGGACCGCTACCGGGTTCGAGATTGCCGGTCGCCAGACAGAGATCGATGAGTGCTCGGGCGGTCGCAGTACCCTGAACGCTCTGATTGACGCCCATTCCCCAGTACAGCAGCGTCGGATCTGCCACCGCCGTCGCGACGCGATCGACCGTCTCGAGGGAAACGCCCGCCGTGTCGGCGGCCGCTTCGACCGGCGGAAGCGAATCGACCAACGCGTCGAAGCCGGTCGTCGCCGCCTCGATGAACTGACGGTCAACGGCGTCGTCCGCGACGACCCGCGCCAGCACGGCTCGGGCGAACGCGAGGTCGGTTCCGGGCTCGAGTCGGACGTGAAGGTCGGCGTCGTCCGCAGTCTGGGTTGCGACCGGATCCACGACGATCAGCTCGCCGCCGTCCGCCCCCGCGCTGTCGGCTATCCACCGATACATGACCGGGTGAGCAACGGCGGGGTTCGCGCCCCACACGAGGTGGGTGTCGGCGTCCGGGACGTCGTCGTAGGTTGGCGGTGGCGCGTCGCTTCCGAACGCCCCGTAGTACGCCGAGACCGCCGAGGCCATACACAGCGTCGTGTTCGCGTCGTAGTATCTGGTCCCGAATCCGCCCCGTGCGAGCTTTCCGAGCACGTACGCCGCCTCGTTCGTCTGCTGACCGCTCCCGAGTACGGCAACACCGTCCCGCGTCCCGCTCAGCGCGTTCTCGATGCGTGTGACGACCCTGTCGAGCGCGGTCTCCCAACCGGTCGGGACGAGCCGTCCGCGCTCCCGAACGAGCGGCCGAGTCACCCGCTCGCCGCGAGGGTTCGCGGTTTCGTCGACGCCCCGGTGACACGTCAGCCCACGGGTGACCGGATGAGTCGCATCGCCGCGCACCGTCTCGACTCCGTCGCCGTTGTCGACGCTCTCCTGGAGGTGTCCACAGCCGACCGCACAGCGCATACACGTCGTCGGCGTCCAACGACTCATTCGCGTCTCCACCGTCCCCGGAGGTCGTCCAACGGGCCCCGTCTCGGAGCGGAGTCCATCGAGACGGACGGTTCCCGGTTCCGCACCCCGCTCGAGTGATGACCGATCTGATGCTCCATTGGTCCGCCTACGAACGTGAGTTAACAATTCACGATATATGTGTTTCGGTACGGTGATCGTATCCTGTTCTCCCGATATTTGACTCTTTGTTGGGATAGTGTCTGAACAAGCGGTCCGGGACGTGATCGATCAGCGGACGGATTCGGGAGAGAAACCGGCGACGTACAGCTGGGTCCATCTCAACGAGTTTCGTACGTTCGAATCACACGAGCAGTGCTTCCCATGGACAACGGAGGAGGAACTCCGAAGTACCGCTTCCGAACTCCCGTCTCCGACACCACGTCCCGTTGCAGACGTAGCGGGCTGGCGACAGTGGTGAACTGGTTCGATCCTACGTCAGTGCAGCTGTGATGTTTCGAGTGAACGGGAGAGTTAACCTCCGAGCTCCCCACTTCACCTTGAGATCCGTCAATGTCCAAGCAAACCCACACTGTCTCGACCGAACTGGCATTACGGCTCGTGGCAGATCCGTGTCGGCGATCGATCCTCTCCCAGTTGATCGACAGCGAGGAGACCGTGATTCCGACGGATACTCTCGTTGATCGTATCGATCACGAGAAACCGCCTCCGGAGTCCACTGCAACTCACACCGACCCCGTTCTCATCGACGTACACCACACCCATCTCCCAAAGCTGGCGGAGGCAAACGTGATCGAGTACGACTCGCGGACGAAAACGGTCCGGTATATCCCGAACGAGCGCGTCGAGAGGGTGTTCCAATTCGTCACCGAAGAGTTGGAATAGGGAACTCGAAACGGCGGGGGCCTTTTTGTCCTCGACAGGTCAATCGGTACCATGGTGGGCTTCGAGGAAGAGCAGGCAGAGGCCAAAGCGCTCGACCGATTGCAGGACCTTGGGCTGTCCCAGTACGACGCGCAAACGCTGATCAATCTCCTACGGCTCGGGACAGGAACCGCACAGGACATCACGCAGATCAACGGTGTCCCCCGGACTCGCGTGTACGAATCGGCGGATCGACTCCACGAGTTGGGGTTCATCGACATCCAGTACACGACGCCACGAAAGTTCACCGTGACCTCCAAGGAGACGATCATCCGGATGCTCACCGTCAAACGCGAGAACACGATCACCGAACTCGCGGAGTGTCTGGAGGAGATCGGCCCGACCCAACCACAACGCGAACAGTTCGGCGTCTGGACGGTCACCGGGCGGGAGGCGGTGTCGTGCCGCATTGACGAGTTCATCGCCGACGCCGACGAGCAGATCGTCTACATGACTACCGACGACTTGCTCACCGAGGAACACCTCGACAGGCTTCAGGCTGCCGCAGAGCGTGGTGTCGAGATCCACCTGGCGGGGATCTCTGAAGAAGTCCAGGAACGTATCCAGGAAACGGTGCCCGGAGCCGACCTATTCGAGACCCTCTGGGAGTGGGACGAGACGCCCGCTGGAAGCCTGTTGATCACGGACGAACAGGCGGCGCTCGTGAGCGCGCTCGTGGACGATATCTCCACTACCGAAGGGATCGAGGAGACGGCGATCTGGGGTGCCGGCGATCGGAACAGCCTCGTCGTCGTCCTGCGGGCGATCTTCACCTGGCGACTCAACACGAACCTGACGTCGTAAGGCTGCTCACTGGTTCACTCAGACAGTCTCAGCACACTCACATTTCTCGATCCCGTACGAAGATCACGGTCGCAAAACGAGAACGACTGGGAGGGGTTCGATCCGCTCCCGACGATGTTCTTCGCTTCGCTCACGACAGAAATGCGCCGTCCGGGAATTGAACCGGAGCCAGACGATCGCTCTCAGTTCGCTCGGACGCTGCGACTGGCAGGGTTCAATCCACGCTGGCGATTTCGTCGTTCGCTTCGCTCACGACAGAAATGCGCCGTCCGGGAATTGAACCCGGGCTAGTGGCTTGGGAAGCCACTGTCCTACCACTGGACCAACGGCGCGTGCACACGGTCGTACCCGACCGCTGCACTTGAACGTAGCGCTTCCCGTTCCGCCCAACGGGGCCGTCCCGGTCCGCCGAGAACGACGGGACCCCCGCTCCGTCACCGGCTTCCACATTCTTAAGGGATCGCCAATGGACCCACGGATATGGCCGAGGACACACTCGACGACGTCGCCGACGAGACCGCAGACCGGATCCGCGGACGACTCGACGAACTCGCGCCCGCACTCGGACGGACGTGGACCGACGACGAGCCGTGGACGTTTCTCACGGAACTCACCGCGCTGGGAAGTCGGATGGGCGGCAGCGACGGGGAACGTCGCGCCGCCGAGATAGTCGCCGACGGGTTCGAGCGTGCCGGGCTCCGGGACGTCCACACGGACCCGTTCGAGGTCACCGCATGGGAGCGTGGGACCGCCGAACTCCGGGTCGAGACGACGGCTCGCGACGGCTCCACGTCGACGCGCCGGTTCGAGACGTTGGCGCTTCCGTACTCGCCGGCGGGGACGGTCGAAAGCGAGTTCGTCGACGTCGGCTACGGCACGCCCGAGGAGATCGACGACGAGGACGTCGAGGGGCGGATCGTCGTGGCGTCGACGACGACCCCGCCCGGGTCGCGGTTCATCCACCGGATGGAGAAGTTCGGCTACGCGGTCGAGCAGGGCGCGCTCGGGTTCGTGTTCGTCAATCACGTCGACGGCCAGCTCCCGCCGACGGGATCGCTGGCGTTCGGCGAGGAGGCCGACGCCGTCGCGGTCGGCGTCTCCAAGGAGACGGGCGCGTGGCTCCGGGAGTACGCCGCGAACACGCCGGGAACGACCGGGCGGATGGATCTCTCGGTCGACGCCACGACCCGTCCCGGAGAGAGCCGAAACGTCGTCGGACGCGTCGGCCCGGACAGCGACGAGCGGCTCCTGCTCGTCGCACACTACGACGGCCACGACATCGCGGAGGGCGCACTCGACAACGGCTGCGGGATCGCCACGGTCGTGACCGCGGCAGGGGTCCTCGCCGACGCCGACCTCGACGTCGGCGTCGACGTCGTCGCGGTTGGCTGTGAGGAGATCGGGCTTCTCGGCGCGGAGCGGCTCGCGGAGACCACGGACCTCGACAGCGTCCGGGCCGTCGTCAACGTCGACGGCGCGGGGCGGTTCCGCGATCTCGTGGCGTTGTCGCACACCTCGGAGGCGACCGCCGCAGTCGCCGAGGCCGTCTCCGAACTGACCCGACACCCGATCGAAACGGAGTCGGATCCGCACCCGTTCTCGGACCAGTGGCCGTTCGTCCGGCGCGGCGTGCCGGCGCTTCAACTGCACAGCAACTCCGGCGAACGCGGCCGTGGATGGGGGCACACGCACGCGGACACGCGAGACAAGGTCGACGACCGAAACATCCGCGAGCACGGACTGTTGATCGCGCTGCTCGTCGCCGAACTCGCGGCCGCCGACCGCGACGTCCCGAGGCTCGACGGCGACGCGCTGGCGGACGCGTTTCGCGACGCGAAATTCGAGCCGGGCATGCGCGCGGCGGACCTGTGGCCCGCGGGCTGGGAGTAGCGACGCTCACCGAGGAGACTCAGGGATCGCACAGTCCGTTCGGATCGACCCGCTCCCGGATAGCGTCGGTCACAGCGGCCGCGTGCCGTGCCGCTCGGTATCGCTCGCCGAACGCGACGCGCGCGCTCGCTGCGGCCTCCCGGTCGACGTCGAACGACACCCCGTCGTAGTCGACGTCCCACAGCACCAGCGGCTCCGGCGGTGCGGGACCGACGCCGCGCCCGCCCGGAAGCGGCTCGGGGTCGAGGACGCGATCGACGAACGTCGGCGCTGCAGTCCCCGATCCGACGGCCCGGACCAGGCCGATCAGTCGCCGGACGAGCGATCGGGGGAACCCTCCTGCGGTCACGTCGACGACGAGAAACGATCCCGTACGGGTCGCCGTCGCCCGAACGTCGCGTTCCGTGCCCGACTCGTCGCTCGTGAGGTTCCCGAAGTCGTGAGTCCCGGAGAGACGGTCGAGCGCGTCGTGGACGCGACCGTCGTCGAGCGCGTTCGGCCCCTGTGCCGTCGTCCTCGGCTCCGACCCCGCGCTCGGGTCGGGGGCGTACAGGAAGTACCGGTACGTCCGTCGAACGGCGTCGTGGGTCGCGTGAAAGTCGTCGGGCACGTCCGCCGCGGCCCACACGCGGACGGACCCCGGCAGGTGGCCGTTGAACGCACGCGGCGTGAGCCACGCCGGCGCGTCGAACGCGACGGTCTGTGTCACCGCGGAGACGCCCGCGTCGGTCCGCCCTGCGGCCGCGTATCCCGGCGGCGTGGCGTGTGTGGGTCCGTCGCCGCGCTCCAGCACGCCGTGTTTCGCGAGCGCCCGGAGCAGCGCCCCCTCGACGGTCGTCGCGTGTGGCTGCCGCTGGAAGCCGGCGTACTCGCGGCCGTCGTACGCGACGCGGAACGCGCGGGTCACTCGTCGGGGTCGCGTATGGGCACGGTGACGACCGGAACCGGCGACGTCCTGACCGTCTTCTCCGTGACGCTTCCGAGCAGGACCCGCTGCAGCCCCGTTCTGGAGTGTGTCGGCATCACGACCAGGTCCACGTCGTTGTCGGTTATCGCGTTGTCGATGACGCGAAGCGGCTCCCCGTGGATCACCTCGCCCACGACGTCGATGCCCGCCGACTCCAGGTCGGCGGTCACCTCCTCGACGCGCTTGCGCGCGCCCGATTCGACGCGACCCGACAGCGATCCGACTCGCGGGCCCCCCAAGGTGTGCTCGATGGTGTCGACCGCGGCGACCACGTGAACCGTGGCGTCGTATCGCTCCGCGAGACTGCGCACGTGCGGGACGGCGTCGTTCGCCGTGCCGCCCGGCGCGACCGGTAGCAGGATGGTGTCGTACATACGTCCGAATGGAACCGCAGTCCGCAAAACGGTGGCGGCCGCGTTCGCTGTCCGCGCTGAACGGTGATCGACGGAGCAACGACGATCGGATCCGAAAAGATATCTCTTTAATATCATGTTCTGCGCCATGCACCGAACTGTTTCGGTGGGTCATTTACCAGTGGGAGGGTCCATTGTCACGTATGGAACCAGACTTGGACCGGTTCGGGTCCCGCCGGTCGACCGTCTACGGGCAGAGCGGCGTCGTCGCGACGAGCCAACCGCTCGCGGGCGAGGCAGGCATCGAGATCCTTCGTGCGGGCGGCAACGCCTTCGACGCCGCGGTCGCGACCGCCGCCGCGCTCAACGTCGTCGAGCCGACGTCCACCGGGATCGGCGGCGACGTGTTCGCCCTTTATAAGACCGCGGACGGCGACGTGGGCGCGATGCGGGCTTGCGGCGGTGCGCCCGCGGACGCGACGATCGAGAACGTTCGGGAGGCGGTCGCAGCGGACGAGGACACCGACGTCGACGACCCCGCCGATCCGGACGTGGAGATGCCGACCACTGGCCCGCACGCGGTCACGGTTCCGGGTACCGCTCGCGGGTGGGAGGCGACCGCCGACCGGCTCGGCGAGTTCGACCTCGATCGACTCCTCCAGCCGGCGATCCGGTACGCAACCGAGGGGTATCCGGTGAGCGAGGTCGTCGCGGCACAGTGGGAACACGGCGAGGAGCTGTTCGAAAGCGATCACGCTCGCGAGGCGTTCCTGTTCGACGGCGAGTCGCCGAGCGTCGGCCAGCGGGTGACGCTTCCGAGGCTCGGTCGCTCGATGGAGCTGATCGCCGAGGAGGGCGCGGACGTCGTGTACGAGGGCGAGATCGCCGACGCGATCGCGACCGAGGTCCAGTCGGGCGGCGGGTTCATGACCGTCGACGACCTCGCCGACTTCGAGGTCGAATGGCCCGACCCGGTGTCGACGACGTACAACGGCGCGGAGGTGTACGAGCTTCCGCCCAACAATCAGGGACTCATCGCGCTGGAGGCGCTCAACATCGCGTCGGAGCTCGGCGCGGGCGAGCAAGACCACGACTCGGCCGAGCGCGTCCACTCCTTCGCGGAGGCGACCAAACTCGCGTTCCACGACGGCCACCGGTACATCACCGACCCCGACTACGAGGGCCACCCGCCGCTCGGCTCGACCGAGTGGGCGCGGAAGCGAGCCGCCGAGGTCGGGCCCGAGGCCAACGACGACGTCACGTTCGGCGTTCCGGACGCCAACGCGGAGGACGCCGATACGGTGCTTCTCACCGTCGCCGACGACGAGGGCAACGTCGTCTCCTTTATCAACTCTCGGTTCGCCGGCTTCGGCTCCGGCGTCGTCGCGGGTGACACGGGGATCGCCCTGCAGAACCGCGGCTCCTCGTTCTCGCTCGATCCGGCGCATCCGAACCGCCTCGAACCCGGGAAGCGACCGTTCCACACGCTCATCCCCGGACTCGTCGAGTTCGGCGAGAACGACTGGGCCGCCTTCGGCGTGATGGGCGGCTACATGCAGCCGCAGGGACACGTGCAGGTGATATCGAACGTCGTCGACTACGGGATGCCGCTCCAGCGCGCGCTCGACGAGCCGCGCTGGCGCTACCGCGAGGACGGCACGCTCGCTCTCGAACCGCACGTCGACGACGACGTCGCGGCCAAGCTGGTCCGGAAGGGGCACGACGTTCGGACGCTCTCGCCCGGTGAGTTCGGCGGCGCACAGATCGTCCGGAACGACGAAGGCGTTCTCTCCGGCGCGACGGAGCCGAGGAAGGACGGGAACGCACAGGGGTATTAAACGCGGACGTCGCGAGGGCGGACCGCTCGAAGCGAAGTTGTTTTCGGCCGGCACGCGAAACGAACGGTATGGACAGTGGCGGATCCACCGACATGACCCTGGCGTTCGAGCTGGAGGCGCTCCAAGCGCTCGCGGACCCGAACGCCGTGTTCAACGGTGCCAGACAGTGGACGGAGTACGTCGGCGTCGTCAGCGAGAAGCCGACGTACGTCGTCACGAACTTCACGCGGAAACACCGCGTCCGACAGGACTTCTTCTCCGGCCCCCGTGGCGTCGAGGAGAGCTTGGAGAACATCAAAGGGCAGTTCGACACCGACCGGCACGTGTTCGTCGGCACCGACGCCGACGACGAAGCGCTCGCCGAAGCGGTCGGCTGGGAGTACCTCGCCGTCGAGGACGCCGCCGAGGCCGCCGGCTGGGCGCTCTCCGAGGACGACGACGAGGAGTTCATCGAGGAGTCGACCCGCGACGACTGGCCCTGATCGACGGGCGTCGTCGTCCGACGACGGACCGACGGGATCGCTCGTGGGAAGACGGCAGGACCTTTTGTACGTGCGAGCGAAGCGGGAGTATGGGCGACTCGAAAGACGATCACGACCACGGAGGCCACGAGGACGGCGAGGACCACCATCACCACGGCCGCGAGGACGACCACCATCACCACGACGCCGACACGGTCGACGTCGCGGTCGTCACGGTCTCGTCGTCTCGAACCGCTGACGAGGACCCGTCCGGCGATCACATCATCGAGACGTTCGAGGCCGCCGGGCATCAGGTCGTCGTCCACGACCTGATCCCCGACGAGTTCGACAGCGTCCAGGGAACGGTCGATCGGCTCGCTCGGCGGGACGACACGGACGTCATCGTGACGACCGGCGGAACGGGAGTGACGCCCGACGACGTGACTCCCGAGGCGGTGCGGGGGCTCTTCGAGAAGGCGCTCCCCGGATTCGGCGAGCTGTTTCGGCGACTCTCCTACGACGAGATCGGAACCCGGACCATCGGAACGCGGGCGACCGCGGGCGTCGTCGAACGCACGCCGGTGTTCTGTCTCCCCGGGTCCGTCGACGCCGTCCGACTCGGCGTCGAGTCGGTGATCCTCCCGGAGGTCGGACATCTCGTGGGACTGGCGACCCGTGACGAGGACGACGACTGAGAGACGGGGAGCGCGGAGCGGGGTCGACGGCTGAGAGACGGGGACGCTACGAGCCGTTCGATCCGTCACCGCCGCCCTCGACGCCCATCGCGTCGAACAGCTTTCGACGGACCGCCTCCTCGGTGAGCTGGAGCAGCGTGTCGCGGTTCTCCTCGCTCGTCTCGATCCCGGTGAAGATCCCGAGCGGGATCTCGACGGAGCCCTGCGTCGAGTGGCCGGCGGCCTCTCCCATCTCCGCGAACGCCTCCTGTAACACGTTCCCGATGTTGATCCGGATGTCCTTCGAGCGGGCCGCGAGGTAGATGTGGTCGTCGGCGACTCCGAGGACGGCCGTCGTGGTGATCCCCTCCAAGTTGAGCAGGTGTTGGGCCGCCTGCGCGAGCGCCTCCCGGTCGCGGATGAACCCGGCCGTCGAGAAGAGATGGCTCCCCTGCACCTGCCGGTTCTGGATCGCCTCCGCGAGCACGTCGAGGGTTTCCGGCGACATCGACGGCGACTCCACCTGTTCGAGCGTGTCGTGATTGGCGAACGGGTGGAGGTAGGCGGCGGCGGTGAGATCGGCGGGCGTCGTGTCCCGTTTAAAATCGAGCGTCTCCGCGCGGATCCCGTACAGGAGGGCGGTCGCGACCGCCTCGGAGGGGGATAAATCGAACTCCTGGAGATACTTCGTGAGGATCGTCGACGTCGAGGAGACGTTCGTTCTGACGTCGACGAACCGGGCGTCGATCGGCGTATCTGCCTCGTAGTGGTCGATATACACGTCGAGATCGGCACCGAGGTCGACGTTGCCCTCGCCGGATTTCGCGAGGTCGACGGCCGCGAGCGTCTCGTACTCGGACAGCGGTGGTGCCTCGGAGCGTGCAAGCAGATCGATCCCGAGGAGGTTGACGAATGCCCGGTTCTCCTGATGACCGACGTCGCCGGCATACAGGATGTCGGCATCGACGTCGAACGCCGCCGCGATCGCTTGCAGCGCGGTCGCGGACGCGATCGAATCCGGTTCGGGGTTGTCGTGTGTCAGGATCGCCATTCGGCCGTCGGACCCCTCGATGATCTCCGCGAGCTGGCGTGCCATGTACTCCAGCTCGCCGGTTTCCAGCGATTGGAGCGCGCTGTCGGCGATCACGGTCGACGGCGTGATGACGACGTCGGCACCGCGGTCGCGGAGCTCGTCCTCGCTGACGGGGTCCGACGCGCGGACGACGACGTAGTGGTCGCCGCCCGTCTCTCGGATCGCGGAGACGGCCGCCTTGTTCACTTCGACGTCCGAGGCCAACACGAGGATGATGTCTCGATCGCCGATGGCGTCGACGACGCTCGGTTCGGCGACGTCCTGTACCTGCGCGTTGAGGTCCTGGTCTCGGAGCGCTTCGACGCGGCTCTCGTCCCGATCGAGGATGAGTACGTCCTTACCGCGGTCGGTCAACTCCTCCGCGACCGCGTGCCCGACGCTACCACAGCCGAGTATCGCGTATCGCGTCCGTGCCGATCCGCGTGCCCCACTACTCATTGGTGTGATATCCGAGTCACGACACTTAACGGGTGTGTTCTCCGCGAGACCCTCGAATCGCCCGTCGGCCTCGATCCCCGTCAGGCGGGGGTTTCCGTCGATTCGACGGGGTCATCCCCGACTGCACGCGCTCGCCGACGGTTCCTGATCAGTCCGGCGGCGAGCAGCACCGCGCCGACGCCACGAAGGACGAGATCGTTCGTGAGCGTGTACAGCGCCACGTCGATACCGACGATCCCGAGCCCAGTACCGGCCGGCATCAACACCATGCCCGGCACCGAAAGGAAGATCGAGGCGGCTATCAGTGACACGCGAGCGACACGGGAGACGTGTGTGTGGTAGTAGCCGATGATCGCAACGCCGAGCGCGTACACGCCGGCGAACGTCGCGACGATCGGTACGAAGACCTCCGGGACGAAGAAGCCGAGGTCGGTGAAGTCGGCCGCCGAGAGGATCGACCCCTCGCCGTCACGGGTGCGCATCAGGAGGATCCCCGGCGAGAACACGAACGCGAACGGCACGAGGATCTTGTTGAGCGACAGCAGGAACGCCTTCTTCCCGGTCTCGAACGGATCCGACTTCGCTATCCCGGCGGCCGCGTACGCGGCGACCATCACCGGCGGCGTCACGTCGGCCATGAGGCCCAAGTAGAGGACGAACAGGTGGACCGCGAGGATGGCGATCCCGAACTCCGGCAGTACCGGACCGAGGAGCACGACGATGATGATGTACATCACGGTCGTCGGCATCCCCATCCCGACGATCACCGCCGAGATGCCGGCGAGAATCAGCAGGAGGACGAGCGACCCGCCGCTCACGTCGAGGATGAGCGCGCGGAGGCTCCCGCCGAGTCCGGTGATCCCGATGACGCCGGGAATGATCCCCGCGGCGGCGACGGCGACGACGACGATCGTCGCGGTTCGAGCCCCGTTGTCCATCGACTTCAACACGAACGCGGAGAACCGGCCGGCGCGCGTGTTGGCGATCTCGCTTCCCAGTCGCTCGTCGACCATCGCTGCGGAGCGCTCGACGGTGTCGTCGAGTTCGAGTAGCGGGGCCGCTCCGCGCGGATCCGCGAGCAGGAACAGGAGACTGACGGCGGTGACGACGGTCGGAAGCGACGTGCCGGCCTCTCGAACCGCCCCGAACGCGGTGAACGCCGCGTCAGCCTCTCCGTAGAGGAGACCGACCGGCGTCGTCCCGGTGTAGAAAAACGAGAGGGCGTACAGGACGAAGCCGGCCGCGATCCCACCGACCAGATAGGGGCCCGTCCGTTCGTTGTACGCGGCCACCATCGCGATGAGCGCGACGGTCGCGGAGATGGTGAGCCACCCCGCCCGACCGACGGAGAGGCGAGCGATCACGAGGTAGTATAAGAGGAGCCCCAGCGGTACGAGGTAGAACCAGCCGCGGCGCATGTGCGGCCCGATGTCGAGCAGTTCGCTGCGATCGAGCCCACCGATCCCCTCCTTTGCGGCCTCGAAGTGGACCATCACCCACATTCCGAAGAAGAAGGCGATGGCCGGAAGCGTCGCCGCGATGACGACCTCGCGGAACGGTGTCGCCGTGTACTCGACGATGAGGAACGCCGCCGCCCCCATCACCGGCGGGAGGATCTGTCCGCCGGAGGAGACGGACGATTCGACCGCACCCGCGAACTCCGGCGAGTAGCCGGAGCGTTTCATCAGCGGGATCGTGAGCGCACCGGTCGTCACGGTGTTTGCGACCGACGACCCCGAGAGCATTCCCATGAACCCGGAGGAGACGACGCTCGCCTTCGCCGGGCCGCCCTTCCGGGTCCCGGTCATCGAGTACGCCAGATCGATGAACCACTTCCCGGCACCGGACATCTCGAGGAACGCCCCGAAGAGGATGAAGATGTAGATGAACCGGACGGAGACGCCGACCGGGACGCCCAAGATCCCCTCCACGGTGTACCAGAGGTTCTGGACGATCTGGTCCCACCGGAGCTGGGAGGTCGCGAACGTACCGAGCCCGGGAACGTCCCGCGGGATCAGGTAGCCGTACTTCGCGTACAGCAGGAAGAGAGTCACCAGCAGCGTCAAGAGGAGTCCGAGCGCCCGCCGTGTCGCCTCGAGCACGAGCAGGATCGCGAGGACGCCCATCACGTACGCGATCGGGTACTCCGCCAGCGGACCGAGTTCCAGCGGCGCGAGCCACGGATACACGTCGCCGAGGGTCCCGGCTCCGCCGAGGCCGCGTATCCGAACCACGTTCGTCACCTCGTCGTACCGGGTGACGTAGTAGATGGTCGGAAGCGTCGACAGGGCGATGAGCGCGAGGTCGGAGAGGGTGACGCGCGTCGAGTCCGCGTCGACGAACACCCACCGAACGCCGGCGTGAGCGCGCTCGACGCCGCGAGCGAGCGGTCCGTCGCCGACGCGGTCGCGGACGAGCGGTGGGACGGCCGCAAGCCGGCGCGTGATCGCGCCGTTCCCGGTCGATCCCGGGAACAACAGAAACGCCATCACGAGCGCGAAGTTGACGTGGATGGCGCGGATCTGGAGCTGTGCGAGCGCACCGAGACGAACCGTCTCGAACCCCGGGACCGTGAACTCGAAGACGAACCCGCGGGCGGCGATCCACAGTTGGAACGCCGAGAACGTGATTCCGACCAACGCGACGGCGATCACCGCCGGACCGCGGAGGTCACGCCGTTTGTCTATCTCCTCGAAGACGTCATCGGCCGCGGATTCCGCCTCCGGGTCCGGTACCGACGCACTCTGTGGACTCGGGGTCGTCACAATAAGGTCCTCGTTCGTTGTTCGATCGTTAGTTCGACGGGGCCGCCGTCGGTCAACGACGCGATGTCGTACCGCTCGTCACCGACGATCAGGTCGTGGTCGGCGATCGTGCCGGTCATGACACGTAGTGTCTCGTACTCTGTCCGGGGCGGGTGATATACGTATCGTCCTTCGCGTACGATCACCTCGGCCTGCGAGGGGAGTCCCGCACCGAAGGAACTGAACTCCATCCGCGTCATCACCAGCGTGCCGTCGCCCGGAACGTACACGTCACGGACGAGCGTCTTCTCGACGCTGTGCGTGTACTCGATGACGATCTCGGTGTCCTCGTCGACGGGCGTTGTGATGATCTCCTCACCGTCGCCGTCCGTCACGACGAGCGTCGGACCAGCGGCTAGCGAGCCCGCGGTTGCTCCGATAAATATCCCGACAATGACGGTCGCAAGCAGGGCAACGACGGCGACACCGACGTACCCCGACGGAACCCGCGACCGGAGCGTCACGTTACTCGAAGTAGCGTGCCGCGCCCTCGTGCAGCTCGATGGACATGCCGTCCTGCGCCGAGTCGACCGAGATGAAGTCCGTCTTGATCGACAGCTGGTCGACGTTCTCGAAGATGGCCTCGCTGACCTCCTCGACGATGTCGGCGTCGTACTCCTCGCGGGTCGCGATCATCGCCTGCACGGAGACCGTCGTGACGTCCTCGTCGATGCCCTCGTAGGTACCGGCGGGGATCGTGTCGTCGGCGAACCAGGAGGCGTCCGCTCGGGCGGCCTCGCGCTCCTCGTCGCTCATGCTCAGGATGTCGACGTCGGCGGTCGTCGAGAGTTCCTCGACCGCACCGACGGGCCACCCGCCGACGACGAACGCGGCGTCGACGTCGCCGTCGCGGAGCTGGTCGGCGGCCTGCGTGAAGTCGGTGTTCTGCTCGTCGAAGTCGTCGGGGGTCAGTCCCGCGACGGACTCGAGGATCTGGAGCGCGTTGACCTGCGTCCCGCTACCGAGGTCGCCGGTGTTGACCGCCATTCCCTCGAGGTCAGCGATCGATTCGATCCCCGATTCGGGGTCGATGATCACGTGGATCGTCTCCGGGTACAGCGTCGCGACGCCGCGGAGGTTCTCGACCGGGTTGCCCTCGAACGCTTCGAGGCCGGTTCCGTTCCGCGCGAAGTAGGCGATGTCGTTCTGGATCAGCGCGAAGTCGGCGTCGCCGCCCGCGAGGCTGCCGACGTTCTCGACGGACGCACCCGTCGAGGAGACCTCGACGTTGTAGTTCGTCGCGCCCTCGATGATGCCCTCGAACTCGCCGGACAGCGGGAAGTACGTCCCGCCGGTACCGCCGGCGTGCCAGCGGATGACGTCTCCGTCGCCGTTACCGTCGTCACCGTTGCCGTCGTCGCCGTTGCCGTTACCGTTGCCGTTACCGTTGCCGTCGTCGTCGGAACAGCCGGCGATTCCGATGATGCTCGCAGCCGCCGCTCCTTTGAGGAGCTTTCGTCGGTCGATCCGATCGCCGATTTGATTATCTGTCATACAACATGTAGTTGCCGGCAATATTTATAACCGTTTCCCATCCGAGACGATCGAACCCTAATAGAACGAAGTAAAGCACAATCAATCGTGATATAGTGTGACAATACGACAGTATCCGCCCAGGATCCGAAACGATTCGACGACCGAATGAAAAGGCCTTTTACTGGGACCGCGATACACCTCTACGAGGGCCGGTAGCTCAGTTAGGGAGAGCGACGGACTCTTAATCCGTCGGTCGGGGGTTCAACTCCCTCCCGGCCCGCTTTTACACGTCTCGCTCGAGAGCTAACGGTATCGAAATACGCGGCCCCGTCGTGCGTACGAGCCCTCGATCCGTGAACGACGATCGACACGCCTACGCTCGATGACCGCTCCGACGATCCGGTTGATTATAATATATAATATAATAGATAGTCAGGACATCGATCGCTTTTAAACCGTGTCATCACCCTCAGATCGCCCGCCTACATCACTTCTTAGGATGTATGGAAATTGTTTGTTTATTGAAAAGTTATAAGTTCATCCGGTGCGAAGTAGATACCGTAATGAGCACACAAAAGACCGTACAGCAGGAAGCAGGTACCGTCGAAGACAACGGACTCCGGCTCGACACCGAGAAAGCGGAGCAGATCATCGAGGCACTGAACACGGATCTGGCGGACGCGTACGTCCTCTATCACCAGCTCCACAAACACCACTGGAACGTCGAGGGCGCGGAGTTCCTCGAGGTCCACGTCTTCCTTCAGGAGGTCTACGAGGACGTCGAGATCGCTGCCGACGAGCTCGCGGAGCGACTCCAGGCGCTCGGTGGCGTCCCGCACGCGAGCATGACGACGCTCTCCGAGAACGCGACCGTCGAGCCCGAGGACGAGGACGTCTACGACATCCGGACGTCGCTTTCCAACGACCTCGAGATGATGGGCGACATCATCGAGAGCTACCGCGAGCACGTTCACCTCGCGAACAGCCTCGGCGACTACGCGACCGAGGAGATGCTCCGCGAACAGCTCGAGACCATCGAGGGACACACCCACCACATCGAACACTACCTCGAGGACGACACGCTCGTCCTCGAATCCGCGACGAACTGAGCCGATCCCGACCGGCGGTTCACTCGACGTCCGGCGCTTTCTCCTCGGTTCGCCCGCTTGTCAACGCGATCGTACGCTCGGAGCCCGAGCGACGGAACCGGAAAGGGTTGTATGGATCCGTACACTGACGCTGTATGCTATCGAAGCGCACGTATGAGCACGCTCGAAGCCACGGCCGCACTGATCACGGGAGCGAGTTCGGGTATCGGAGAGGCGACCGCGCACGCGCTGGCCGAGCGCGGAGCCGATCTGACGCTCGTTGCTCGTCGTGAGGAACGGCTGGAATCGATCGCAACGGATCTCCGGGATCGACACGGGACGGAGGTCCTCGTACACGCGGGCGACGTACAGGAGCGATCGACGTCGGACGCGGCGGTCGAGGCGACCGTCGACCGGTTCGGCGGGGTCGACGTCGTCGTCGCCAACGCCGGCGTGGGCCGCGGCGGCGACGTCGCGACGATGACCGACGAGGAGTATCGAACGATGCAGGAGACGAACGTGGACGGAACCTTCTATCTCACCCGTGCCGCGCTCCCGGAACTGGTCGACGCGGAGGGAACGCTCGTCGTCGTCGGGAGCTTCGCGGGGAAGTTCCCCCGTCCGTTCAACCCGGTGTACGCGGCGACGAAACACTGGGTCCGCGGGTTCGCCCACAGCGTCGCCGCCCAGTACGGAGACGAAGGGCTCGCGGTGTCCGTTATCAACCCCTCGGAGGTCCGGACGGAGTTCGGCGGCGAGGACGGCGATCCGTTCGAGGAACGGTTCGAGCCCGGAACGGTGACCGAACCGGCTGAGATCGCGGCGGCGGTCGCGTTCGCCGCAGAGAGCGGTCCCTCATCGCCACAGGAGATCGATCTCTACCGACGCGACAAGTTCGCCGACACCTTCTGACCGGCGCGATCGTCGACCGTCCCGCAGTCAAGAGCGTATCGCTGCCCCGCACTCCGGACAGCGCTCATCCGCCCGCGACACGGCCAGGTCACACCGTGGACAGAACCGTCGGTCACACGCTCGGTCGCCCATGATCACCGATCGTCTCCGATCGAACAAAAGTCGTGTCCCCGCCTCGGACCCCCAGCCGGCCCCGTCACCGTCGAAGAGCGACGACTCCCCCGAAGCAGAATCACAACGGCTTTTGAAACGGTGCCCCGGCGTAGGAGCGTGAGCAACGCCGACAACCGATCGCAGTTCCGCGCGCTGTACCTCACGCGCTTCGCCGAAGGGTTCGGGTTCATCACGCTGTTGACCCTGCTGCCGACGTACATCAACACGCTCGACCCGCAGGCGACGACGGTGCTCGGCGTCACGATCAGTGCGGGGCGGTACTCGGCGTCGACGCGTGTCGCTTCGATCCCGACGACGCACGGTAGTCACCGAGCGCACGATCGACCGCGGCGTGTGAGCGTCGGGACCGTCGGGATCCGGCGACTATCGCTTCCGGAGCGCCGCCCGGTAGTGGTACTCGTTTTCGTCCCCACCCCGGGCGACGTCGGCGACCTCCCAGCCGGTGCCGATGGCGGCCTCCCGAAGCCGGTCCGGACTGAACAGCCGGATGCGGAGGATCGGATTCGACTCGCCCTCGTACTCGAAGAACATCACGCGATCCGCGAGTCCCGGCGTCGGATCGTGTCGGTAGCCGATCAGCTCCCGGGTTGCCGGGTGATTCGGATCGTAGGAGTCCAAGACTGCGGTCGCGTTCGGCGTCGTCACGAACGACAGATCGCCGAGGAACTCCGAGAGCCCGCACATCGATCCGGCGAGCCCGAGTTGGGTCCCGTTCGACAGCGCCGATCGGAATCGGTCACGCTCGAACGTCTCACGGAGCGCGAACATGTCTCCTTCTCTGGCGTCGTCGACGCCGCGCTCGCGCATCGTCTCGACGAGCGCTGCGCTCGGTTCGATCGCGACCGTCTCGAACCGCTCCTGGAAGTACAGCGCGTGTCGGCCCGTCCCGGCACCGAGATCGACGAGCGGTCCGCGGAGCCACGACGTCAACCAGCCGTCGTCGGCGTCGGGATCGAACTCGGAGAAGTAGAACGCCTCGATCGGGTGTTCGGTCGTGTCGCCGCCGTCACGATGGAGGAGGGGCTCGGTCCGTTCCCCGCGGTGGTGATCGCGGATCGCTCGGCCGAACGCGTCGGACATGTCGAAACGAGGGATGTCGCGATTCAAAAAGATAGTGTGAGGAGAGTGACCTGTCCACGTACGAGAACGGATATTTAAATAGGTCGTACGTGACGGAAAAGTTGGGTGACACACGTAAATGAGCGACACGTCCGATGGTAACGACTCATCAGTATCGAGGGAACTCGAGGACGCCCAAGCGGCGATGGAGGGTCCGCGGATCGAGTTCTACGGGGGGAAATGGATAAGCACGATCCCGTTGCTGTTCTTCATCGTCTGGGCGATCTTCCAGAGTGGTGTCCTCGGTATCGGGGACACGAACGGCCTGGTGATCGGTGCGCTGATCGGGACGATCATCGGGATGTTCTTCGCGAAGGGCGACTGGAAGACCTACGCGAACACCATCTTCGAGGGGATGACCCAGCGGGTCGCCGCGACGGCGATCGTGGCGTGGCTGTGGGCCGGCATGTTCGCGGACACGCTCCAGGCGGGCGGGTTCGTCGAGGGACTCATTTACGCCGCGGACGCGCTCAACGTCGGAGCATCGACGTTTCCGGCCGCGGCGTTCATCCTCGCTGGCGTCCTCGCGACCGGGATCGGAACCGGGTACGGGACGACGGTCGCGTTCGTCACGCTGTTCTTCCCGGCCGGCGTTCTCATCGGGGCGAACCCCGTGCTGTTGTTCGGGGCGATCCTCTCCGGTGCGGTGTTCGGTGACAACCTCGCACCGGTGAGCGACACGACCATCGTGAGCGCGGTCACGCAGGACTCCGACATCGGCGGGGTCGTCGCCTCGCGGTTCAAATACGCCATCATCGCCGCGGTGCCCGCGTTCGTGGCGTACCTGATCATGGGGTCGGTGATGTCCGGCGTGAGTCTCGAGGGCGCGGCGGCGCTGCAGGAGACCGCGACCGCCCCCGGTCTGATACACCTGATCTCGATGGGCGTGGTCATCTGGACCGCGGTCAAAGGTCGCCACATCGTCGAGGCGATCTCCTGGGGTATCATCGCCGCCATCGTCTTCAATCTCGTCTTCGGGCTCTCCTCGGTCAGCGACATCGTGGTGTTCAACGTCACCGAGGCCGGTGCGTTCACCGCGCTTCCGTTCGTCGAGGTGGCCGACTCCGCCGGTGTGGGCGGAAGCCTCTACTCCGGTGCGATCGGCTTCTTCCCGCTCATCGTGTTGACGCTGCTCATCGTCGCGATGGCGCAGATCATGATCCGCGGCGGCGGCTTCCAGGCGATGCAGGAGTTCCTCCTCGACGTCGTTGCGACCAACGTGCGTCGGGCAGAGGGAACCATGGTCGTCGGGACGGCGATGATCAACGGGATGATCACGATCAACACCGCAGCGGAGATCGCGATCGCGCCGTACATCGCCCGGATCGGCGAGCAGTTCAACATCAACGGATACCGTCGGGCGAACATCCTCGACGCGAACACCTCGGCGCTCGGGTACATCTTCCCGTGGGCCGGCGGCGTGCTGGTCGGCTATCAGGTCATGGTCGGGCCCGAAGGGCTCGGCGCGCAGTACGGCCCCGAGATGGTCGTCAACCCGATAGACGTCGTGCCGTACGTGTTCCACGGATGGCTCCTCGTGGCGGTGTTCCTGATAGCCGCGTTCACCGGGTTCGGCCGTGAGTACATTTCGGACCGGAAGTCCGAGGAGGTGTCCCGCGTATGAGCATCTTCGAGAAGTACCTCGCCGGCTGGTCGTTCCGGACGCGATACCCGGACTACGAGCCCGGCGAGGTCATCGAGGTGATGGTCACGTCGACGACCGACGGCAAGGCGAAAGCCCGTATCGGAGATTCGATCCTTCGGATCGCCGACGCCCCGGAGAACGCGCTCCACACGCGAGTGACGGTGGAGATAGACGAGTGGGACGCCGAGGACCACATCGGCGAGGGGACCTACATCGAAACCGTCGGTAAAAGCTCCTTCTAGCGCCGGCCGCGGTCGCTCCGCTTTTTTACGTGCGGTCGACGAAACTCACACCGCCGAACCGATCGGCGTGAGAGTGCTTCGGCCGGGACGTCCGCGGACCGTCCTACGCCTCGTACCCCTGTTCGGCGAGCGCTTCTTCCAACGTCGCCAGCAGGAACTCGACGTTTTTCGGGCGCGCCGAGTGCCCCATACAACCGATACGCCAGATGTCGCCCGCCAGATCACCGAGTCCGGACGCGATCTCGAGGTCGTACTCCTCGAGCAGGTAGTCGATGGCTGCGGCGTCGTCGACGCCGTCGGGCACGCGGACCGCGTTGAGGCTCGGGAGCCAGTAGTCGTCGGGCGCGTTCATCTCCAGGCCCATCTCTTGGAGTCCCGCCTTGAGATCGCCCGCCACGGAGCGATGGCGGTCCCAGCGGTCCTCGATCCCCTCCTCGGCGACGAGCCGCAACGCCTCCCGGATGGCGTACACGTTCGTGATCGGAGCGGTGTGGTGGTACGCGCGCTCGTCGCCCCAGTACCCCTCGAGCAGCGAGAGGTCGAGATACCACGACCGCGGCTCCTCCTCGCGGTCGAGCACCTTGTTCATCGCCCGGTCGTTGAGCGTCAGCGGGCTCGCGCCCGGCGGACACGAGAGACACTTCTGTGGGCCCGAGTACGCGACGTCGACGTCCCACTCGTCGACGCGCATCTCGACGCCGCCGAGCGACGTGACACAGTCGGCGATCACGTACGCGTCGTGGGCGTGAGCGATATCGGTCAGCTCGGGAACCCCCGGCTGGAGAACGCCCGTCGACGTCTCGGCGTGGACGAACCCGAACACGTCCGGCTGGTGCTCGTCGAACGCGGCCTCGACGTCGACGGGATCGAGCGGCTCGCCCCACGGTGCGTCGACCTCGACGACCTCGCCGCCCGCGCGGCGGGCCATCGACGCCATCCGACCGCCGAAGTAGCCGTTCGTCGGAACGAGCATCGTGTCGCCCGGCTCGACGAGGTTCCCGATGGCGGCCTCCATCGACGCGGATCCGGTCCCGGACACCGGAATCGTCCACTGGTTGTCCGTCCGGAACGTGTATCGGAGCAGCTCCTGGACCTCGTTCATGATCTCCACGAACGAGGGGTCGAGATGGCCGACGAGCGGCGTACTCATCGCTTTCAGTACCCGCGGGTGAACGTCGCTCGGGCCGGGACCCATCAGCGTTCGGTCCGGCGGCCGCAGTTCGCCGACGTCCGGTGCGGTGTGCTCCTCGTCGACCAGTTCAGGTGCGTCACTCATGTCTCGGCGTACCACGGCATGTGTCAAAAACACGGCGGTACCCGAAAAGGAGACCGTGGCCGCCCCGACCGCACGCTCCGAAAGGGGAGCGCCGCGCTACTCGTCGACGAAGTCCGGCTCCGTCCGCTTCTCGGCTCGCTCGTCGACGAGGTGGTCGACGAACGCGTCGAGTTCGACGTCGCCGCGCTGGTTCTCGAAGCGGTCACGGACCGAGACGGTCCCGGCTTCGGCCTCCTCGTCGCCGACGACGACCATGTACGGGAGCCTGTCGTCGTGGCTCTGGCGGATCTTGCGGCCGACCGTCCAGTCGCGGTCCTCGACCTCGACGCGGAACCCCGCCTCGGTGAGCGCGTTCTTCACCCTGTGTGCGTAGCCGAGCGTCGCGTCGGAGACGGGGAGTATCCGGACCTGCTCGGGCGCGAGCCACAGCGGGAAGTTGCCGTCGAAGTGCTCGATCAGCACCATGAAGAAGCGCTCGTAGCTGCCGTACAGCGCGCGGTGGATCATCACCGGCTGGTGCTCCTCGTTGTCCTCGCCCGTGTACGTCAGATCGAACCGCTCCGGCATGTTGAAGTCGAGTTGGACGGTCGGACCGTCCCAGACGCGACCCAAGGCGTCCTCGAAGCCGAAGTCGATCTTTGGGCCGTAAAACGCCCCGTCGCCGGGCTCGACGTCGTAGTCGTAGCCGCCGGACTCGAGCACGTCGCGGAGTTGCTCCTCGGCGGACTCCCAGATCTCGTCGCCGCCAACGGACTTGTCCGGCCGGGTCGCGAGGGAGACGTCGACGTCCAGATCGAGCGTCTCGACGACCGTGAAGATCATCTCGATCACCGACTCGATCTCCCGACGGATCTGGTCGGGACGGACGAACAGGTGACCGTCGTCGATGGTGAACGACCAGACGCGAGAGAGCCCCGAGAGCTCGCCGCGCTGCTCTTTCCGGTACACCTTCCCGTTCTCGAAGTAGCGCTGCGGGAGGTCGCGGTACGACCACGACTGCTGGTCGAAGATCGTCGCGTGACCCGGACAGTTCATCGGCTTGAGCCCGTACTCCTCGTCGTTGACGTCGAGGAGGAACATGTCGTCTTTGTAGTTCTCGTAGTGGCCGGACTGCTTCCACAGCTCCGTCCGGAACACGTGGGGCGTCTCGACCTCCTCGTAGCCGTGATCGCGGTTGAGCTCGTTCGCGAAGTTCGAAAGCTCACGGAGCACGGTCTTCCCGGGCGGATGATACAGGGGAAGCCCCGGTCCCGTCACGGTCGGGATCGAAAAGAGGTTCATCTCTTGACCGATCTTCCGGTGGTCGCGCTCGGCGGCCGCCTCGCGCATGTCGAGGTACTCCTCGAGGTCGGACTCCGAGGCAAACGCGGTCCCGTACACGCGCGTCAACGTCTCGTTGTCCTCGTCTCCCCGCCAGTAGGCGGCGGAGACCTCGAGGAGGGTCGCCGCACCGATCTCGCCGGTCGACTCGACGTGCGGGCCCTGACAGAGGTCCTGCCAGTCGTCCTGCTCGTAGAAGGTGACCTCCTCACCGGACGCCTCGTCGTCGAGGATCTCGCGTTTGAACTCGTTGTCCGCGTAGATATCCATCGCCTCCTCACGGGATCGGACCACGCGCTCGATGTCGTAGTCCGCCTCGATGATCGCGTCCATCTCGGCTTCGACGGCGTCCAGGTCGCTCTCGTCGAGGTCGACGTCGGTGACGTCGTAGTAGAACCCTTCGTCCGTGTAGGGACCGATCGTGAGGGTGGCCTCCGGGTGGAGCCGCTGGAGCGCCTGCGCGAACACGTGCGCCGCCGAGTGGCGGAGCACCTGCAGGTACTCGTCCGACTGATCGGTCACGATCTCGATCCGCGCGCCGTCGTGGACCGGCGCGTATTTCTCGACGAGTTCGCCGTCGATCTTCCCCGCGACCGTGTCGCGGCCGAGTCCGGGGCCGATCTCGTAGGCGACGTCCTCGACGGTCGCTCCCGCCGGAACGTCCAGCTCTGATCCGTCCGGGAGGACGACCGTCACGTCGGCCTGCGCGTCCGTCTCGCTCATACTCTCGGAAAGCCGGAGGATCGGCATAAGTGTTGTTTGATGGCGGGACGCGACGACACGCGAGACAGCGACCGCCGACACGGACTATTCTCGTTTCACGTCGTGGCGACCGAACCCGTACCGCAGTCGGTTCGCGAGCCGCCGGGAGTACCGCCCCTCGTTCCGGGAGTCGAATCGCTCGGCGAGCGCCTGGTAGATGAGCGGGACGGGCACCTCCCGTTCGAGCGCCTCCTCGACGGTCCACGTCCCCGTGGACCCGCCGGCGACGTGGTCGGCGACGTCGCCGAGGTCGTTGCCTTCCTCGCGGAACGCCTCCTCGCAGAGCTCCAGCAGCCACGACCGGATCACCGCGCCGTTGTTCCACGTCCGTGCGACCGACTCCATCTCGAGGTCGTACCGCCCGTCCGCGAGCAGCTCGAACCCCTCGCCGTACGCTTGCATCAGCGCGTACTCGACGCCGTTGTGGACCATCTTCACGTAGTGGCCCGCGCCCGACTCGCCCATGTGGCCGTGGCCGTCCGGTCCGGTCGCGACCGCATCGAAGACGGGAACGAGCGCCTCGTAGGCCCACTCGGGACCGCCGACCATCAGCGAGAACCCCTCCTCGGCGCTCGCCGGGCCGCCGGAGGTCCCACAGTCGAGGTAGGCGGCGTCCGTCTCCTCGGCTCGGCGGACCGACTCCGCGAAGTGCGAGTTGCCGCCGTCGACGATCACGTCGTCGCCGCCGACGTGCGGTTCCAGGTCCGCGAGCGTGGCGTCGACCGCGTCGCCCGCGGGGACCATCAGCCAGATCCGCTTGTCGTCGCCGAGTCGGTCAGCGAGATCGGCGACGGAGTCCGCCGGCTCCGCACCGTTCTCCGCCGCGGTCGCCGTCGCCTCCGCGGAGAGGTCGAAGGCGACCACGTCGTGGCCCGCCTCCACGGATCTGTTCGCGACGATCTGCCCCATCCGTCCGAGTCCGATGACGCCCAGTTGCATGGGCGAGAGGTTGCGGTGGTTCGCCGTAGTGGTTCCGATTCGGGCGGGCGATCCCCGGTCGCACGGCAGCAGGGTGGGCGGCCGACGACGCAGTCAGCGTCGGCGCTGCGATCCGACGTCCACCCGTGCCCCCAGTTCCGGCGCGCTCGCCGCGATTCCCTCCCCGCGCAGTCGCTCGGCGAACCCCTCGGTGTCGTCGCCATGGACGACGAGCACCGCCGCGTCCTCGTAGCTCGCGAGGAACGACCGCAGGCCGTCGCGGTCGGCGTGCGCGGAGAAGTCGTACCCCTCAACCCGCGCGCTCACGGTCAGTCGCCGGCCGTCGATCTCGGCGCTCCCTGTCTCCATCAGCTCGCGACCCGGCGTCCCCTGTACCTGATACCCCGTCATCGTCACCTTGTTCGTCGGGTCCCCGGCGATCTCCGGGAGGTACGTCATCGCCGGCCCGCCCGAGAGCATCCCGCTCGTCGTAACGATCGCCGCCTGCTGCGCCGCGATCCGCTTCCGCTGGCCGTCCCGCCCGGTAACGAAGCGCGCGTGTGACTTCGCCCGGCGGAGCGCCTCCGGGTCCCGGACGAACTCCGGGTGACGAAGGAGCGTCTCGGTCACCGCCTGTCCCATCCCGTCGACGTAGCACGGGACGTCGTACGCCTCACACACGAGAAGCAGTTCCTGTGTGCGACCGATCGCGAACGCGGGGACGACGACGGTCCCGCCCTCCCACAGCGTCGTCTCGACGCTCTCGACGAACCGCTCTTCGATCGCCGTACGGTCGCCGTGTTCGACGTCGGCGTACGTGCTCTCACAGATAACGACGTCGGCGTCCGGCCGCGCGGTCGTGCCTGCGACGATCCGCTGGTCGTCCGTGTGGAAGTCGCCGGTGTACAGCAGTCTCGTCTCCCCGTCGTCGACGAGGACGTGTGCGCTGCCCGGGATGTGGCCCGCGTCGAAGAACGTCACCTCGTGGCCCGCCGCCGAGAACGACTCGCGGTACCCGTGCGTCTCGGACACCTCGGAGACGCGCTTGAGGTCGTCGTGGATGAACGGGCAGGCGTACGTCCCGCCGTGGAGTTTGAGCGTGTCGCGACCGAGCGCCAGCGCGAGCTCGAACGTCGGCGGCGTCCAATGGATCGGCGGGCGATCCGAGCCGGACAGAAGCGCCGGAACCGACCCGACGTGATCGAGGTGGCCGTGGGAGACGACGACCGCGTCTGGGTCGGGGGTTTCGACGGGGAACAGCGGAGGGTCAGCGGTCAGCAGACCGAAATCGAGAAGCAGCGAGTCGTTCACGAGAACGGCGCTCCGGCCGACCTCGCGAGCACCGCCGAGGAATCGAACGTCCATTACCGGCCGAACGGGGGCCAGCGGTTTTCCTCCGTCGGTTCGCGATCACTCCGGAATCGCGGGTCGAGGTAGTTCAGTCATGTCGAAGCACTCCGGTCACGTCGAAGCACTCCGGTCACGCCGAAGCACTCCGGTCACGCCGAAGCACTCCGGTCACGCCGAAGCACTCCGGTCACGCCGAAGCACTCCAATCACGTCGGAGCCCGCGCGGTGTCGACGACTCGGAGCGGACCGACGAACCACACCCACGCCGCGAGCATGAGCGCACCCGGAAGTTCTGGCAACGCGAGTCCGGACACGGGCCAGAGCCCGAGGAGGAACGTCGCCCACACGACGACGTGGACGGGAACGAACGCGAGCGTCACGCGCCCGGTCGTCGTCCGGCGGCGAGCGATCCCATCGATCGCGAACACGGCGGTGATCAGCGCGTAGAACCCGATCGCCGCGGGGCCGTGGAGCGGTTGCGTGAGATCGTACGCACCGATCCCCGCCATCGCGACCATCGACAGCGCGAAGGCGACCGCTCGCACGCGAGCGAGCGCGACGGACCGGTCGCCCGCGTCGCCGAGCCGCCACAGTCCGGCCGCGTAGACGACCCCGACGCCGCCTCCGAGGATCAGCCCGCCGTTGAACACTGGCGCGCTCCGCTCGCGGACGCCCAGATCCGAGAGCGCGTCGCCGGTCCACGAGAACGTCGGATCCAGCACCGTCGCCACCGCGATCCCGCCGAGCGCGACGACGGTCGCGAGCGCTCCGAGGAGACGAAACGGCTCCGCCACGGTGCTCGAACCGTCACTGCGGTGACTCTCCTCCATCGGTACGTGTTCACTCGCTGCCGCTCCGTATATAAACGATCGGGGGTGTACACACGTCGGACTCGATCGGCCGAAATCGACGCGGACTCGTTCGGTCGGAATCGACACACAACCCCTATGCGGCGCGGTCGCCCATGATGGGGTATGATCGACGACCTCGACCAGCCGGTACTCGACAACCATCTCCACCTCGATCCGCGGCACGGGAGAGGGATCGACGCCGTCGAGGAGTTTGTCCACCTCGGCGGCACCCATCTGCTCGTCGTCAACAAACCGTCGTGGCACCTCGGCGTCGAGGCGGACGACCCGGCGGAGTTCCGCGCCGTCTTCGAGGAGACGATCGCGGCCGTCGAGGCGGCCAACGAGGTCCTTCCGGGTCGCGCGTGGCCGGTCCTCGGCGTTCATCCCGGACTGATCACCCGACTCGTCGACGAGCGGGGGTTCGAACCGGACGAGGCGCGGGCCCTGATGTGTGGCGGACTCGACGTCGCGGCCGAGTTCGTCTCGGCCGGGCGCGCGCTCGCGTTGAAGTCCGGGCGGCCGCACTACGAGGTGACCGACGCCGTGTGGGACGCCTCGAACGAGGTCATGGCGCACGCGTTCGCGCGCGCGACGGACCTCGACTGCGCGGTCCAGTTGCACACGGAGGCCAGCGAGGACCTGACCGACGTCGCTGAAGCGGCCGTCGACGCCGGCCTCGATCCGGGACGAGTCGTGAAACACTACGCGGCCGGTCGCCTTGCGGGACCGATCCCGAGCGTGATGAGCGAGACGGACCGGCTGATCCGGGCCGCGGAATCGGGCGAGCCGTTCCTGATGGAGACGGACTTCGTCGATGATCCGGACAAGCCCGGTGCGGTGCTGGGTCCGAAAACCGTTCCCCGGCGCGTCCGATGGTTACTGGCGGAGGGGTACGACGACGCCATGTGGCGCGCGCACGTCGAGACGCCGGCCGCGGTGTACGGGATCGACACGGAATCGACGCGATCGTGACCGCCACGTGTCCACTCCGCGACGTATCCACTCGGCGTCTTCGAGGGTGTGACGCGCTCTCTCGGGGACGCTGATAGGAAAGGCATTTGAGTGGTCCGGGAGACGTATGGTGTATGACCGACGACGAGGCCGTGGAGACGTTCTACTCCGACGAACGCTGGCAGAACTGGCTTACCCGCGTCGAGGAGGAGGAACTGGACCCCGAAAACGAGGACTCCGCTCGACTCCTGTTGAACCTTCAGGACGACGCCGCGATCGCGATCGCGAAGATCCTCGCGGCGCTCGACGACGGACGCATCGACGAGGACCGTGCCGTCGAGGAGATCCACACCGTCCGGGACATCGTTCTCGCGGAGGTCTCGTTCGACGACGAGGACAAGGTGATGCTCATCGACGGCGTCCAGACCTCGCTCGTCCCCGTCTTTTATGCGACCGAGGAGTACGTGGTCGGCGGCGTCGTCGACGGCGACGTCGAGGAGTTCGTTCGCGCGGCCGCGGCCGCGGAAGCGGAAGAAGACCTCGACGCCGCGCTCGGCTACGTCGTACAGGCCGGGACGCGCGTGATCGACGGCGAACCGCTCGACATCGATCTGGTCGAGGAGCTGGAGTACGGCCTCGTCTCCGAGTGGGTCAACGGCCTCGACTCGCTTCAGACCGCCCTCGAGGACCCCGAAGTCGTCGAAGAGGACTGAGCGGCCTCGGCCCTTTCGTCCGCTCCGTCCCTTTCGTCCGCTCCGTCCCTTTCGTCCGCTCCGTCCCTTTCGTCCGCTCCGTCCCTTTCGTCCGCTCCGTCCCTTTCGTCCGCTCCGTCCCTTTCGTCCGCTCCGTCCGTTTCTGTTCGACTACGCACCGTCGGGGATCGCTCCCTCCGTCCGCAGTCGTGCGAGGTCGTCGTCCCCGTAGCCGTACTCGCGGAGGATCGTCTCCGTGTGCTCGCCGAGCGTCGGCGGGTGCTGGCGGACCGTCGTCGGCGTCCGCGAGAACTTCATCGGGGACCCGGGCATCGTGACCGTCCCGGCCGTCGGATGGTCGACGTCGACGCGCATGTCGCGCGCCTCGATCTGCGGGTCGTCGAACAGCTCCGCCATGTCGCGAACGTGGCTGGCGGGGACGTCGTTGGCCTCCAGCAGGTCGACCGCCTCCCGGGTCGTCAGTTCGGCGAACACGGCATCGAGTTCGGCATCGAGCACGTCGCGGTGTCTGACCCGCTTCTCGTTGGTTTCGAACCGCTCGTCGGCGAGCAGGTCCGGGCGGTCCAACGCCTCGCAGAGGCGGGGCCAGAACGCGTCCGACGAACAGGCGACGACGACGTAGCCGTCGACGGTTTCGAACGCCTGATACGGGGCGATGTTCGGATGCTTGCTCCCCATCCGTCCCGGCGGTTCGCCGCTCGCGAAGTAGTTGGTCGCCATGTAGCTGGTCCACGCGGCCTGTCCGTCGAGCAGGCTCACGTCGATCTTCTGTCCCTCACCGTCGCCGAGTTCGCGGTCGAGCAGCGCCGCGAGGATCGCCTGCGTCGCGTACATCCCCGCACCGATGTCCGCGAGCGCGACGCCGATCCGGACCGGCGCTCCGTCCTCCATCCCGGTGATCGACATGAACCCGCCGCGAGCCTGCATCATGATGTCGTACGCCGGCTTATCGCGGTCGGGACCCCACTCGCCGTAGCCGGAGATCCCACAGTACACGAGTCCGGGGTTGTCGTCGACGAGGTCGGCGTAGTCGAGCCCCCAGTCGGCCATCTTTCCGACGCGGAAGTTCTCCACGAGCACGTCCGCCTCCCGTGCCAGATCGCGGAACACCGCCCGTCCGGCGTCGCTCGCGAGGTTCAACTCGAGCGAGCGCTTGTTACGGTTGACGCTGACGTAGTAGGCGCTCTCGCCGTCGTCGCCGTCGCCGAAGACGGGCGGCCGCCAGGTCCGGGTCTGATCGCCCGCGCCGGGGCGCTCGATCTTGATCACGTCCGCGCCGAGGTCGCCGAGTTGCATGGTACAGAACGGGCCGACGAGCACCCGCGAGGCGTCGAGCACCGTGACGCCGTCGAGCGGTCCCGTCTCGCCCGATGGGTCGCGGGCCTCACCGACCATCCGACGTCCCTCCGTCGTCGAACGCGTGTCGTTCGTCCATACGTGCGAGTGTATCGGCGGGGTAATGAGCGTCCCGACAGCCACCGTCGAACCTTTTAAACGCAGTGACCTCGGCGGGGCGCGCCGAGTCGGCAACGGTTAAACCGTCTCGGAGTGAGTCGGATCGTATGGACCTTGATATCGAGGGCAACGTCGCGTTGACGACCGCATCGAGCAGTGGACTCGGATTCGCCGCCGCGACCGCGCTCGTTCGGGAGGGAGCAAACGTCGTGATCAACGGTCGGGACGCCGACCGACTCGCGGACGCGAAAGACGAACTGGAAGCGGAGGCCGCAGGTGACGCTCGCGTCGTCGCCGTACAGGGCGATCTCACCGTCGAAGAGGACATCGACGAGCTCGTCGACACGACGCTCGACGAGTTCGGACGGCTCGACCACCTCGTCACGTCGGCGGGCGGACCGCCGTCCGGCGCGTTCCTGGACACCGACGACGACGACTGGGAACACGCCTACGAGCTGCTCGTGATGAGCGTCGTCCGACTGACGCGGAAGTGTGCGGATCCGCTCCAGGAGGGCGACGGCGGGACGATCGTCAACGTCGCCTCGCGCTCCGTGAAGGAAGCGATCGACGGGCTCGTGTTGTCGAACGCCGTCAGAATGAGCGTCATCGGGCTGGAGAAGACTCTGTCGAGCGAGCTCGCGCCCGACGTCCGGGCGAACGCGGTCCTCCCGGGCCCCCACGAGACGAGCCGGATCACCGATCTCGTCGAGCAGGCGATCGAGCGCGGCGAGTACGACTCCTACGACGAGGGGATCCAGGACTGGGCGAAGAACCCGCTCGGGCGCGTCGGTGACCCGATCGAACTCGGCAACACGGTCGCGTTCCTCTCCTCGCCGAAGTCCGGATTCATCAACGGCCAGTCGATCGTCATCGACGGCGGTGCGGGCAACGCGAACCTGTGAGCGAGCGCATGACCTCGGAGAACTATCGCCTGGCACGAACGGTCGAGGGACGACCGCTCGTCGGCGACGACGGTGGCTTCGTCCCGCTGGCGACCGCGGGGTACGAAACGACGAACGACGCGCTCGGAGCCGACCTCCCCACGATCGACGACCTCCCGGCGTCGCGAACGCCGACCGAGGACCTCCGGTTCTCGACGCCGTTCGATCCCGGGAAGCTGTGGGGGATCGGGCTCAATTACGCCGACCACGCGGCGGACCTCGACGAGGCCCGTCCCGAGGAACCGGCGAGCTTCATGAAGCCGCGGACCACGCTGACCGCGCCGGGTGGTCCGATTCGACTCCCGCCCACCGAGGAGTCGTCGCGAGTCACCGCGGAGGCCGAACTCGGCGTCGTGATCGGACGAACCTGTCGCGACGTCGACGCCGCGGCGTTCGGTGACGTCGTCGCCGGCTTCGTCCCGATCATCGATATGACCGCGGAGGACGTCCTTCAGCGGAACCCGCGCTTCCTCACGCGATCGAAGAGCTACGACACGTTCCTCGTCGTCGGTCCGTGGCTCTCGGCACCGGCGACGATCGATCGGCTCGACGACGTCACGGTGCGGACCGTGATCAACGACGAGACCGTCTCGGAGAAGACGCTGGACCGGATGCTGTTCTCGCCGCCCGAACTCGTCGCGTTCCACTCTCGAGTGATGACGCTGGAACCCGGCGACGTGATCTCGACGGGAACGCCCGGTGCCGGCGTGATCGAGGACGGCGACACCGTGCGGGCCGAAGTCGACGGTGTCGGCGTCCTCGAAGCCGACGTCGTCCGCGCCGACTGAACCTCCCGACCGTCGTTCTCCCGACCGGATTCAGAGTGCGAGCCCGACGATCTGATAGAGCGCACCGACGACGAACACGCCGATCAGCGCGATCGTCGCGACGACGACGGCTGGCGCGAGCATCTCGTCGTCCTCGTCGAGGATCATCTCTTCCATGTCGTCACCGACGCCTCGGCACGTTTTGAAGGCTTCGCTCGGCGGTCCTCCGTGTCGGCGAAGTTCGAACGGACAGTTCCGAGAGAGAACGGGGCTGTCCCGCTCCCTAGTGGATCCGTGCGGATGGCTGACGCGCGGCGAACGGTTCGACGGGATCGAAACCGACCACGTCGTCGACGAGTTCGGTGACGAGTCGGCCACGTTCGTGCAGGTCAACGCGGCGTTCACACGGACGGGGCGCTCGCGTTGCCGTCGCATCGACGATGGTGAGCGACGACAGCGAGCGTCGATAGCACGCGTCTCCAATGACTTATCAGGGTGTGGGTACTACAACGCCTGTGAGCGAAGAATCCGGGCGACGGAACCTCCGTATGCCCTCGAGCGACGAAGTGTTCGCCGTCGTCACAGAGCACCTCGGCGGCAATCACGTCCGCCTCCGCTGTGTGGACGGGAAGGAACGACTCGGCCGAATCCCCGGTCGCATGAAGTACCGCACGTGGATCAACGAGGGCGACGTCGTCGTCGCCGAACCGTGGTCCTGGCAGGACGAGAAAGCGAACGTCGAGTGGCGCTACAGCGACGAGGACGCGGACCAGCTCCGGCGCGAAGGCCACATCGAGTAACACCACCTATCCTATCCGAACCGCGACGACGGTGAGCGCCGGCTCCGTGGACCGGGCGGCCTCACCCCAAGTCCGACCCCGGCCGGTCACGCGAACAGCAGGATCAACACGACCACGAACAGCAGTTCGACTCCAACGATCAGGACCACAAGCAGCCAGTTGCGGTACGTTCGGAGCCACTCGACCACGTCCCCACCGCTCGATCCGACTCGGGACGCACCGGACGACTCCCCGTCATCTCGCGGGACGTACGCCTCGTCGACCTGCCATCCCGTCTCGGCGTCGAACGTCGCCGGGATGCGCGTGCCGACGACGTCGTCGATCTCGAGCGGTGAGACGCCCGCAGCCTCCAGAAACGCCAAGAGATCTTCGCACTCGTCCAAGGAGCCGTGTTTCGGTCCGGCGAACCGTTCCGTGTGCGTCGTATCGCCGTGCGGTGGGCGCATCTCCACGACGACGTCCGCCCCGTCCGCCTCCGCCCGAACCGCAGTGACGACGAGCGCGTCCTCCTCGTCGTTCAAGTACGCCTCCATCAACCGGCGCTTGAGGCCGTCGTCGACCACGCTTCGCTCGTCGGTCGGTCGCTGTTCACGGGAGGCCCGATCGGCCATTCTGGAGACGTACGCGATGCCGTCTGATAAACGCACGGCACACCGTCCCTCCGGGATACGTTCGTCGAAGCCACGCTCGCCTCGACCGCGGTTCGGGCGAAATCGCTTTGCCTCGTGGCCGCCTACCAGCGGTATGCGCGAGGTGTCGCTACGGATCCGCCATCACGGCGAGCCGGAGTCAGACGTGAGCGCTCGGTATCCGAACGTCACGTTCCGTTCCGTGTCGTCGATGACGGGACGCATGTCCGAGCGGAAGCGGATCAACGAGCTCCGCGGTCCGAGCGAGGAGATCGAGGGATTCCTCGCCGAGTTTCGCGAGGCCGACTCGGTGATCGAGGCGGAGCCGCTCTCGCCGCTGGAGGGCGAGCGCGTGTACGTCGCGCTGGTCATCGACGTCGAGAAGTGGGACAGCATCTCCGAGCGGCTCTCGGACATGGGGATCCACTATCGGACGGGAACGACGATCAAGGCGGGGATCGAACGATGGACGCTGTATCTAGCGGACGACGACGACCTCTCGGCGGTGATGCGCGAGCTGGAACGCGGCGGGAACGAGGTCGAACTCGTCAGGAACGTGGCACTGTCCGACGTGGACCGCCCGCCACAGCTCGAGATGACCAGATTCCTCGAGGACCTCACGCGGCGGCAGCGAGAGGTGCTCGCGACCGCCATCGAGATGGGCTACTACGAACACCAGAGCGGTGTCGGCATCGAGGACGTCGCCGAGGCGGTGGGGCTCGGCTCGACGACCGTCTGGGAACACCTCTCCCGTGCGGAGGCGAAGGTCATGGGCGGACTGATCGATCAGTTTGACGGCTGAGCCGAAACGTCCCTCGAAGACGGTGTGACTGATAACCGTTATCAATTTGATGCAGAGAGACGTATTCTCGTTACTGGAAACGGATTAGTATGCGGAGAAAACCACTGTTTACATGGGTACTGCGGGAGAAACGACGGGGGCCGGGGTCCGGATCGATCTCAACGAGCTCACAGGAGCGTTAGGAGATTCGATTACGGTCCTCCCGATCGTCGTGTCGCTCGCGCTGTTGACGCCGCTGTCGCTCGCGCACACGCTTGTCGCGTTCGGCGTTTTCCAGATCGTCTGGGGGATCGTCTACGGGATCCCGCTGTCGGTCGAGCCGATGAAGGCGCTCGCCGGGCTGGCGATCGCGGGAGCGATCTCGCTCGGCGAACTCGTCGCCGCGGGGCTGATCGCGGGCGTCGTGTTGCTCGTTGCCGGGCGATACGGGGTCGTCGGTGCGATCGAACGGGTCGTCGGGCTTCCCGTCGTTCGCGGGATCCAGCTCGCGGTCGCGCTCCTGTTAGGAGTCACGGGGCTGCAACTCGCCGCGGGGAACCCGCCGGTCGCCGCGGCGGCGACCGCGGTCGTCCTGCTCGTCGCGCTCGCGGGCTACCGAGACGCGAGCGCGTTGGTCGTCTTGGGGATCGGCGGAGCGGTCGCCGTGTTCCTCGGTGGCGTTCCGACGCCGACGCTTCCGGATATCACGGTGTTCGCCAGCGGTGGACCGTCGTTCACCGTGGGTGCACTCGAGGGGGCGGCCGCACAGCTGGCCATGACGGTCGGGAACGCCGCCGTCGCGACGGCGCTGCTCTGCTCGGACCTGTTCGACGAGGAGGTGTCGGCCGACCGCCTCGCCGAGAGCATGGGTGTGATGACCCTCGCCGCCCTTCCGATGGGCGGGCTCCCGATGTGTCACGGAAGCGGCGGACTCGCGGGGAAACACGCGTTCGGAGCACGAACCGGTGGCGCGAACGTGATCCTCGGCGTCGGGTACCTCGCACTGGCGTTGATCGCCGTCGTCGTCGTCGCGTTCCCGATGGCCGTCCTCGGAGTTCTCCTCGTTCTCGTCGCGGTCGAACTGGCTCGGGTGTCGATGGAGAGCGACGACCGACTCCTCACGGTCGGCGTCGGCGTCCTCGGCGTGGCGGCGAACGTCGGGATCGCGTTCGTCGTCGGCGCAGTCGTCGGCGGACTCCTCCGTAAGGCCGATGTACGGTCCCGAGGAGATCCGCGTATGACCTTCGCGGAGCTGTTCGACCGGGCGGTCGAGTACACCGTCGACGAGGAGACCGTCCGCGAGGCGCTCGACGAGCGACGATCCGAACGTGGTGACGACCGATGACGGACGATAGCGATCCGCCCGAGCCGAGTCCGGCCCGCGTCGTCGCCGACGCCGACGTGCTCGCGGCGGACCTGCTGGTCGGGGGCGCGGCACGCGACGCGCTCGACGAGCTTCGTCGTCACTCGTGGACGACGCTCGTCGCGAGCGACGCGCTCTTGGACGATGCCGAGGCCGTGATCGCGTCGCTGTCCGACCCGTCGCTCGCGGCGGACTGGCGCGAGAAACTGGAGACGTGGCGGGATCCGGTCGATCACCCCGAGGGCGATCACCCCGCGCTGGCGTCCGCGTATCGCGGTGGGGCGATGCAGGTGATCAGCCTCGACGACTCGCTCACAGGGCCCGTCGCTGCCGCCGGACTCCGGGACCGGATGCCCGTGAGCGTCCGCGAACCGCGCGCGTTCGCCACCGTGTTCTCCGCGGAGCGACTCTATCCGACCGTCGTCGGCGGCGAGTATCCGGGACCCGACAGGGATCCCCGCTTTTGAGGACGGCGCGTCCGGGCGGTCCGGGATCGAGCAGGCGACACGTTCGCAGGTCCCGAAGGTCCAACCGCGGATCCCGAAGCGACGTGTCGCGCACCCGCGGACCGCTCCGGGACGAGTCGAGAGAGCACGAACGGAGGTGGCTCGGTATCACTTATAAACAGTCGCGGGGGAGGCCGCACTCGCTCGACGTCGCACCCCGGAGCGGTAGTCGCTATCGGTCCGCGTACCACTCGGCGAACTTCTCCAGCGCTCGACCCCGGTGTGAGACCGCGTTCTTCCGCTCGGTGTCCATCTCCGCGAACGTCTCGTCACCGTGTTCGAATATGGGATCGTAGCCGAACCCGCCATCGCCGCGGGGTGCGACGATCCGGCCCGGAACGTATCCCTCGAACAGTTTGACCGGAAGCGTGGCATCGGCGTCCGCCTCCTCTTCGGCGTCCGTGTCGGCGGCGTTCCGATCGCTCGGCCCCGTGGCCGCGGCGGCGACACGGTCACCGCGATCGACCGGATCGGGGCTGGCAGCGAACGCCTCGCCGTCACAGTACGCGAGGGTACACCGGAACGCGGACCGACGGTCATCGAGGTCGCGCGAAATGTCCCACACCCGCTCGACGCCGAGCGTGTCCTCGACGTACGAGGAGTACGGGCCGGGGAACCCGTCGAGCGCCTCGATGAACAGTCCCGCATCGTCGACGAGGACGGGTCCGTCCGCCGCTCGATACGCCTCCCGAGCGCCGCGAGCGGCGATCGGTGCGAGCTCGGCGGCTTGGATCTCAGTGTAATCGAAATCGAGCTGGGCGACGGTGCCGTCTCGGAGATAGCTCTCCGCCTCCCTGACCTTTCCCGGATTCGTCGTCACGTAGTTGAGCACGGTCGTCGTCGGCGTGGACGTCACGAATAGGCGTCGATACGGGTCTCGATTGCCCGGATCCCGATCTCCGCCGGACCGTAAGATCGTCGAACGGACACGTTCTTAAGAGTCGACCGTCTGGAACGGACGGACATGTTGATCGCCGGAACCGTCATCGCCGACCCCGACACGGTCATCGACGACGGCGCGGTCGTCGTTGACGGAGCGCGGATCGTCGCGGTCGGCGGCGCGGACGACCTCCGCGAGGAGTACCCCGACCACGACCGACGCGAGTTCGACCTCGTCGCCCCCGGTCTCGTCGGCGGACACGTACACTCCGTCCAGTCGCTCGGGCGCGGCATCGCCGACGACAAACCCCTGCTCGACTGGCTGTTCGACGCCGTGTTGCCGATGGAGGCGGCGATGGACGCCGAGGCGACGCGGGCGGCCGCGGAGCTCGGATATCTCGAGTGTCTGGAGTCGGGAACGACGACGGTGGTCGATCACCTCTCCGTGAACCACGCGTCGGAGGCGTTCGAGGCGGCGATCGAGACGGGGATCCGCGCTCGCCTCGGCAAGGTGTTGATGGACCGGCGATCGCCGGAGGGGCTGGAGGAGCGCGCCGAGACGGGGCTCGCCGAGAGCGAGGCGCTGATCCGGGAGTATCACGGTGCTGCCGACCGTCGGGTTCGGTACGCGGTGACGCCCCGGTTCGCCGTCACCTGCAGCGAGGCCTGTTTGCGCGGCTGTCGCGAGCTGGCGGACTCGTACGACGGCGTCACGATCCACACGCACGCGAGCGAGAACGTCGACGAGATCGAGACCGTCGAGGAGGAGACTGGCATGCGGAACGTGTGCTGGCTCGACGAGGTCGGGCTGACCGGGCCTGACGTCACCCTCGCCCACTGCGTCCACACCGACGAGCGGGAGCGGGAGCTCCTCGCGGAGACGGACACCGTCGTGACCCACTGTCCGTCCTCGAACATGAAGCTCGCGTCCGGGATCGCCCCGATCCACGACTACCTCGACCGGGGAATCACGGTCGCGCTCGGCAACGACGGTCCGCCGTGTAACAATACGCTGGACCCGTTCACGGAGATGCGACAGGCGAGCCTGCTCGGGAAGGTCGACGCGCTCGACCCGACTCGGCTGCCCGCCGCCACCGTCCTGGAGATGGCGACGGCGAACGGGGCTCGTGCGGCGGGGTTCGACCGGATCGGGAGACTGGAGCCGGGATACCGAGCGGACGTGATCGGGCTGACGACCGACCGGACGCGCGCGACGCCGATCCACGATCCGCTCTCGCATCTCGTGTACGCCGCACACGGCGACGACGTCGTCTTCGCGATGGTCGACGGAACGGTGAGATACGACGACGGAGAGCACGTCGGCGTCGACGTCGAGGCGGTCCGATCGCGGGCCACTCGACACGCCGAGCGCGTGGTCGAGGCGGCCGGAATCGACACGCCGAATCGGTGAGGTGCGCTCCGTCCTGGTCGGCTACTGCCACACGAGATCGATCTCGTCGCCGCCGTGTGCGCGCACCCACAGCTCTCCGATCCGAGAGAGGGTCGTGCGGTGGGACTTCCCGTGTGACTCCTGTTCGATGTATCCCTTTCCGCCGGGGCCCAGTCGGTCGACGTTGTAGATCACCTTCGAGCGGAACGAGTCCGTGTACTCCTCGTTGAGTTCGGACGCGAGCGTCTCCGCCAGTTCGGAGACGGACTCGAACTCCCCGTGCTCCCCGAGCGTGAACAACACCAGCTCCTCGAACGGTTTGACGTTCTGGAAGGACGCGACGGGGAGTTCGACGATGTGGCTGTCGCCGATCCGCTTTGCGCCGATTGTCGTTCCGCGCTCGTCGAACTCCGCCAACAGCTCCGTCGTCGTCGCGAGGCGGTCGTCGACGCGGTCGTCGTCGACGTCGCCGGTCGCCTGTAGTTCCCGCAGGAGGTCCCGGTTCGACCGCAGCTCCTCGGCGAGTTCCGTTTCGAGGTACTTCTCCGGGGCGGTGTAGTAGGTGTGTATCCGGTCGCGGTCGGCCTGTCGTTCGACCATGATCGAGTGGGCGGCGGTCGCGAACGCGAACGACACCGGACGCGGCATCGAACAGACATTTACCCACACTTCGCGGTCGTCGTCGCCCGCGTCGAGCTCGTCGTTGATGAGTTCGAACGCGCGCTCGAAGGCGGCGTCGTAGTCGTACACGTCCGGGAGCCGCTCGCGGACCGTCTCCGCGCCGAGGAGGTTCCGGAAGTCCTGCTCGAGCTTCCGAGCGATGTTCCGGGAGTACTCGACGTTCGCCTCGCTCCCGACCGATCCCTCGAGGAGAATCACCCGGTCGACGTCGAACTGGTCCCGGATGAGCGGGGCGATCAGCCGGTCGTAGTCGAAGCCGACCGGCACGATGTGCGTCTGCATACGTGATCGGTGGGGCGGCGCTTATAAAAATCGGCAGTTTTCGTACCGCTCAATCACACCAAAAGCGCATGAAAAGCGATAGTCAGAACTCTAATTTCTCATCAGCTTCCCCATTTTCTCCCACGTCGACATCGTTTTGTCCAACCATTACTTCCCAACTCTCATCGATATAGATATCATATCCAACATAAGTAAATTGTATCTTGAGATCTGTATTATTAGCCGATTTAATCAACTCTTCGAGGGATTCGGGATCTAATGCATTGTAAATAGATGGTAACTCTTCGGGGCTTATCCCCTCCAGATCTGCCACTTCACGAATAATCGTGTGTGTCAGGTCCATAATATTGGCTTTGGAGTATTAGATTATAAACCCTGAGTAATTTAAATATATCAACATGTTTGCGAACGTTCCTCTTTAATTTTCATTGACATTCATAGAGATTTATAAGTTAGCCCTTCGCTTATCAGGCCACATCTCTTTTGTAGTCTCATTTTAAAAGATATAAACCATTAATTTTATTCTCGACGTAGTATTATCAATATACAGATATAAAATAATTGAAAATAAACTCGGTTCGGTGAGTCGCATTTCATTTTTAGATTATGACTCTCGGTGTGAAAGAAATACAAGCCATGACGGATCGAAGAAGAGTATCGGAACTACGACGAATTACGTATTACCGATCCGGTACCGAAGTAATGGAAACGGTCAGCGTCCCGAACGTCCCGCGGGCTCGTTCTGGGCTCCGCGCCGCCACGTCGCTCACGCCCACGGTCGTTCGGAGAACTCGCCGCTTTCGATCTCGCGTTCGATCTCCGCTAACGTCTCCCCGCCGACGCTGACGAGGTGGGCGACCGGGTGGCCCGGTGCGGCGACGGGGTTCTGGAGCACGCCGACGAGGAGTCCGGTGAACGGCGCTCGAACGATCGTCTCCTCCGTGCTGAAGTGGTCGGAGACCCGACAGACCGGATCGCCGTGATACACCAGCGGGTGGTCGTACAGCAGGTCGACGAGCCCGCCCTCGTCGGAGCGGAGCCACGTCTTGTCGTTCGCGGAGTCGATGATCCGCCGCCAGCCGGGCCAGTCGACCGCCTCGCCGGGAAGGACGTCGAGTTCGGCGAGCACCGACTCCGTCCCCGCCAGCGCGCGGTCGATGAGCGGCTGCTGGAAGCGGTGGGCCTTCCCCATCTCGATCGTGATGGTCGGCGTCCCGCTCGTCGTGGCGACCGCGCGAAGGCTCCCGGGATCGGCCTCGCCCGAGAGGATCAGGTTGGCACCGAACGCCCGCGAGATCCGGTTCACCTCCGGGTTGGTCATGTCGGCGCGAACGTGGTACATCGTCGTTCGGTTACGCGTCGACGTGTGGAAGTCGAGCCCGTAGTCGCTGGGCGCGACGAACCGCTCGTAGATGACGTTCGCCATGCGCTCTGCGGTGTTCGACTTCGGCTTCCCGGGAAACGATCGGTTGAGGTCCTGGTCGTAGATCGGGATGTCGCGCTGCTGTGCGAGGTACCCCGGGACGTTGGCGACGTGGATCAACACGAGCGTCCCGTGGATCTCGGCGGGGTCGTAACGGTCGGCCACCTCCTGAAGCACCTTCACCCCGTTGAGCTCGTCACCGTGGATCGCGGCGGTCATACAGACGGTCGGCCCGCTTCCCTCGCCGTTAACGACCGTGACGGGGATCTTGACGGGATCGCCGAGGTACGTCTCGGACACCTCATAACGGAGGTGACGCGTCTCGCCCGGAGCGACTTCGCTCTCGAAGCGGAACGGTTCGGCGGCCGATCCGTCGATCTGGTCGGAGCTCATACCGTCGTCTCGGAGGGACGCCGGATAACCGTTGCCGACGATACGTCGTCGCGCGACGCGGACGGGGAAACAGGAACGGTTTCGATGCTACACGCGATCGTCGGGCGTCGACGACGGCTCGGACTCCGCTCGGATGAACGCGCCGAGTATCCCACCGAGCGCGCTGAGCGCGGCGAAGTAGCCGATCGCGATCGCGATGACGACGGACAGAAGCACCAGCCCGCCGACCGCGATCCCCAGATCGGGTGCGAACGGAACGAACACGAGGAACAGGAGCAGCAGTCCGACCGCCGGGAGCGACGCGATCGCACCCGAGATCGCGCCGACCCGCAGCCCGTCCCCGGTATCGACGCCCTCGAGATAGCCGGCGATCGCACCGCCCAACACCGGCGAGAACGGGATAAACGAGAGGACGACCGTCGCGACCGCACCGATCACCGCGTTCAGGAGGGTGTTCTCGGTGTTCATGCTCTCCCTGACTCCACGATCACGTATAAAATCGGCGGCCGCTCGGCACGCCCCCCGTGGTGGATCCGCGTCCGCGGTGCACAGAGCAGCCGGGCGGAGGCCGACGACTCGCGCCGTCGGCCTGCTCGGTGACTGGAGTCCACGTCGACCGGTCGGCTGGCGAGCGGAGCGTGAGACGGCGATCACCGAACGAGTTATACACCTCCGAACGTACTGTGAAGTAATGGACAAAACACCCAATACTCAGGGCGACGGGCCGCTGACCCGACTACATCGGTGGCTCCTCAACCGAAGCATGGAGGGACGAGGGTGTGAGAACGGAGCGTGTACGTTCGATCCGGACCGGCCGGACGATGACGAGGGGACGAGACGGTAAGGCGTTCGACTCGGGGCGACGTCCCGAGGTCGATCACGCCTCGCCGTACACCGGGACGGCCGCCCCGCTCGTCACGCTCGCCGCGTCCGAACAGAGCAGTAGGATCGTGTCGGCGACGTCGCTCGGGTCGACCCAGTCGTCGCTCGGAGTCATGTTCTCGCGGTTCATCGGCGTATCGAGCACGCTGGGCATCACGGCGTTCGCACGGACCGACCCCTTGTTCTCCTCGGCGAGCGTCTCCGTCAGCAGCCGGACGCCCGCCTTGCTCGCGCGATAGATCCCGTCGCCGGTACCGCCGGAAAGCGACGAGCGCGCGGAGACGGAGACGATCGTTCCCGCCGCCTCCCGCAGGTGCGGGACGGCGTGCTTGCTCGTCAGGAAGGTCGTCTTCAGGTTCACGTCGAACAGGAAGTCGAACTGGTCGACGTCGGTCTCGTGGAGCGGATCGCCACCACGCCACGTTCCCGCGACGTTCAGCAGGTGATCGAGGCGACCGTGTTGCTCGACGACCTCGTCGACGACGCGCTCGGCGTCGGCCTCGTCCGTGAGGTCGGCCCGATGGAAGGTCGTTCCGTCGTCCGGATCGAGCAGCGCGTCGTCGTGGTCCGGCGGGCGCACGTCGACCGCCGCGACCGTCGCGTCCGCCGCTCGAAACGCCTCGACCGTCGCGCTTCCCAACGCACCGGACGCGCCGGTCACCAACGCCACGTCGCCGTCGAAGTCGAACCGTACGTTCATGGTGCATGTTACCGCGCCACGCCCATAAATCCCACATCGTCGGAAACCCTCTTGCCGACGCCAGTCGAATCCGGGGCATGCACCGTCCGGGCCTCGTCGCCGCCCTCCTCGTCGTCGGCATCGCGCTGATGGTGAACCCGTTGTACCTGCCGGTCGCGGTCGGCGAGCCGACACCGGCGTACACACACGTCGTCCAGCCGGTGGGTCCGGACACGCCCGAACACGCCGACGGCGACGTGATAGACAGCGCCGACCTCGATGACGACGCCCGCGAGTCGTTCGAGCGGGCGCTCGAGTCGGCCGACGGCGGGTTCGTCGTCGAGGACCCGTCCGATCGAGTCGTGTCGCTGTCGTATCCGACCGATCCGACGATCGGTGATGGCCTCGTCGTGGTGGCCCACGACGGGGACCGCTACGAGTTCTGGACCCGAACCGTCGAGCGCGAACCCGGCGTCGTCGTCGCCCAGCGCGCCGTTCTCCAGCCGGTCGCGTTCCTCGTCGGCTTCTTTTCGGTGCTCGGAGCGGTCGTCCTCGCGTTGCGCGAGCGACTGTCCTGAGACGCCGTCCGATCGGCCGTCCAGAGACGTCGTCCGATCGGTCCGCATCGACACCCTTCGGACACAACGCATATACCGTCCCCGGCGAGTCGTGTACGACATCGACACCCGATGAGTCTTCCATCGACCGGGCGGACGACGGCCGCGCGCCTGCTCGGAGCCGCGCGTGAGCGCGTTCGGATCGACGCCCGCTCGCTTGCGCTGTTCCGGGTCCTCGCCGGCGCGCTGATCGTCGCGGACGTCCTGTTGCGCTCCCGAAACCTCGTCTTCTTTTACACCGACGACGGCGTCGTCCCGACCTCGCTGGCGATCGCCGCGGAGCCGGCGGCCGCGTACTCGATACACACGCTCGCGGCCACGCCCGCCGCGACCGCCGCCCTGTTCGGAGCGACCGCGCTCGTCGGCGGCGCGCTCGCGATCGGCTACTACACCCGACTGGTGACGCCGCTCGCGTTTCTGCTCGTCGTCTCCCTCGATCTCCGGAACCCGTTCGTGCTCAGCTTCGCCGACACGTTGTTCGCGGCGCTGCTGTTTCTCGCCGTGTTTCTGCCGCTGGGCGAGCGCTGGTCCGTCGACGCGGTCGCGTCCGATCGCCCCCGACGGGACTCCGTGGCGGGGGTCGCGACCGCGCTCGTGCTGGCACAGATGGTGACGATGTACCTCGTCAACGGCTATCACAAGACCGCCTCGGAGCGATGGTGGAGCGGCGAGGCGGCCGTGTTGATCCTCGGGATCGACGAGATGACCCTCCCGCTCGGCGACGCGTTGCGGGCGTCGCCGACCCTCCTACAGGTCGGCGGGCTCGTGTGGTTCGGTATGCTTCTGGGTTCGTGGCTCCTCGTTGCGCTCCGTGACCGTCCCCGTCACCTGCTCGTCGCGTCGTTCGCGGTGGCCCACCTGTCGATGGCGCTCACCGTTCGTATCGGCGCGTTCGCGTACGTCTGTCTCGCGGGACTGACGTTGTTCGTCCAGCCGTCGGCGTGGCGGGACGCTCGCTCGCTCCGGAGGCGGCTCACACTGATGCCGGTCGGCGGGTCGCGACTCGCTCGGCTCCGGGCTGGTGCGGTCGCGGTCGCCGAGCGGGCCCCGCGTCCGACACCGTCGGTTCGGCGTCACCGCTCCGTCGATCTCACTCGCCGGAACGTCGCCGTCGCGGTGGGCGTCGTCGCGCTCGTCGGCCTCGGGGCGGTGGCGTCCCTGTCCGCGCTCGGCGTCGTCGACGAGGACTCGCCGCAGTCGGAACTGTCGACCGGTGCGACGGCGCTCGTCGAGTTCCAGACGGACTGGTCCATCTTCGCGCCGCACCCGCGGACGACCGACCGGTACTACGTGTTCTCCGCACGGACGACCGACGGCGACCTGATCGACGTGCGCAACGACCGTGAACTCACGTACGACAGACCCGCCGACCGGCTGCAGACGCAGCACGCGACGTACCGAGAGCGGTTCTACATGGGCTCGCTTCGGCGCGTCGACGGCGACGTCGCGGACCGCCTCGCCGAACACGTCTGTGAGACCTACGAAACGGACGAGGGCGCGTCACTGACGCACGTCAATATGTACGCCGTCACCGAGCAGATAACGCGGGAGACGATCGACGATCACGCGGGACGCGAGCGGAGCGTCTCCCGGATCTCGATGCACGGCTGTGGCGACGCCGCCCCGACGGCGATCGACCCACCCGAAGAGTGACGGATCGACCCACCCGAAGAGTGACGGAGCGGTGAGTCGGATTACGCGACGATCCGGCGGTCGTCTTCGGCCGCGACGCTCCGCTCGTCGAGCCGCCGTTCGGCGTCGAGTGCGGCCTGCGCCCCGGTCCCGGCCGCCGTGATCGCCTGCTGATAGCGGTCGTCAGCGACGTCGCCGGCCGCGAACACGCCGTCGACCGTCGTCTCGGTCGTCTCGGAGTCGGTGACGACGTAGCCGCGGTCGTCGACCGCGATCCCGGTCTCCGCGAGGAACGCCGTGTTCGGCTCGTGGCCGATCCCGTAGAACACGCCCTGTACGTCGAGTCGCTCCGTCTCGACGGATTCGCCGTCCGCGCGTCGACGCGTCGGGTGTCCGTCCGGGTGGGAAACGATCGTCGCGCCCGTGACGCCCTCCTCGCGAGCGCCGTGGATCGCCGCGAGCTCGGCGTTCCAGCGGAACTCGATGGCGTCGTGTTCGCGGGCCCGCCGCGCGAGGATCTCCGAGGCGCGAAGCTCCTCGCGGCGGTGAACGATGGTTACGGAGTCGGCGAATTTCGTGAGGAACAGCGCCTCCTCCATCGCGGCGTCGCCACCGCCGACGACGATCACGTCGTGTCCTCGGTGAAACGCGCCGTCACACGTCGCACACGTCGACAGCCCGTATCCCATCAGCTCGTCCTCGCCCGGGACGCCGAGGGTTCGCGCGCTCGCGCCGGTCGCGAGGACGAGCGAGCGCGCGGACAGCGTCTCCCCGGTGGAGAGCGACAGCTCGAACGGCCGGTCGTCGAGGTCGGCGCTCGCGACGGACGCCTGCCGGAACGACGCGCCGAACCGTTCGGCCTGTTCGCGTCCTCGTTGGACGAGTTCGTGGCCGCCGACCCCGTCGGGAAACCCGAGGTAGTTCTCGACGTCGGTCGTGAGCGTGAGCTGTCCGCCGGGCTCGTCGCCCGTCAAGACGAGGGGCGAGAGGTCGGCGCGGGCCGCGTACACGGCCGCGGACTGTCCGGCGACGCCCGACCCGACGATCACGACGTCGTGGACCGTCTCGGACATCTACTCCGCGTGGGCCGCGATGGCGGTCGACAGCGCCTCCTCCGACTGTGCGCCGACGAGGCGTTCGGCCAGCTCACCGTCCGAAAAGAGGATCAGCGTCGGGATCCCCTGGACCCCGTACTGGGCGGCGAGCCCCTGGAACTCGTCGACGTCGACTTTCACCACGGCGGCGTCGCTTTCGGCCGCCAGCGCTTCGATCGTCGGCTCCATCATCTGGCACGGACCGCACCAGTCCGCGTAGAAGTCGACGAGCACGACGTCGTACGACGACACTATCTCTTCGAGTTCGGTTTCGGCGTTCAGGTGGATCGGGTCCGTCGGAACGGACGCTTCTTGGGAACTCATCATCGTCTCCTATGGGTTGGGTACGTATAATAGTTTTGTAAGACTTGCACAATATACTATATGATACAGATATTGTACCTCGGAGGCATCCACAGAAAAAATCGGTCTACACGTCTGAATCCTAGTCGTGGTCCATGTTTGGTGGAGAATACTCTCGAGAGAAGTTGGTTCTTCGCGAGGATGTATTGTGTGTAATCGGAACTATCGTACGAATCGTTAAGTCGAGGGCGCGACTACGTTCGTCCATGAGATCGGAACGATCGTGGCGCGCCCGTGGACGGCGGGGAACCGAACGACGTCCGCCACCAGCCAGATGACCCGGATCGACTCCGTGGTTTCGGCGCTGTCGGGCGAGCGTGCGATCGAACTCGCACACGAACTCGTCGCGGTCGACACGCGGAACCCACCGGGGGACACCCGTGTGCTCGCCGATCGGATCGAGGAGTTCTTCGCCGAACTGGGGCTCGACACCGAACGGGTCGCGACGGACCCGGCGAAGCCGAACGTGCTCGCGACGCTGCCGGGCGAGCGCGATCGAACGCTGCTGTACAACGGCCACCTCGATACGGTCCCGTTCGACGCCGTGGGGTGGTCTCGGGACCCGCTCGGCGAGCGCGACGGGGATCGCCTGTACGGACGCGGTGCGACCGATATGAAGGGACCGCTGGCGTCGATGCTCCACGCGGCGGAGACGTTCCTCGACCGCGACGTCGAGCCGCCGGTCTCGCTCGCCTTCGCGGTCGTGAGCGACGAGGAGACCGGCGGTTCGGCCGGCGTCTCAGCGCTGCTCGAACGGGACGCGATCGACGATATCGATCCGGACGCGTGCGTCATCGGTGAGACGACCTGTTCGGGCGGCCGCCACTCGGTGACGGTCGCCGACCGCGGGAGCATCTGGGTGACGCTCCGAGCGGAGGGGGTCGCCGCACACGGCTCCCGCCCGATGCTCGGCGACAACGCCATCGATCGGCTCTGGGAGGCCGTTTCGACGATCCGGCGACGGCTCTCCGCCCGTCGGCTCCCGGTCGACGCCGACGTCGAGAGGATACTCGCGGAGTCGGCCGCCTATTACGAGCCGACGATGGGTGCGGAGACGGCCCGAGCGCTGTTCGAGCGACCAACGGTCAACCTCGGCACCATCGAGGGCGGGGACGGCGTCAACACGGTTCCGAGTTCCGCGGTCGCACGACTGGACGTCCGGCTGACCGCGAGCGTCGACACGAGCGGGGTCCTCGCGGACGTCCGCGACTGTCTCGACGACTACGACGCCGTCTCGATCGCCGACGTCAGCTGGTCGACCGGGACGTACGAACCGATCGGGAGCCCCCTCGTCGAGGCGGTCACGACGACGGCGAGCGACGTCGTCGACGACCGGATCTACCGACGGAGCGCGACCGGCGGCGGCGACGCGAAGAAGTTCCGGAACGCGGGCGTCCCGACCGTGGAGTTCGCGTTCGGGACGGACACGGTCCACGCCGTCGACGAGTACACCACCGCGGACGCGCTCGCGATGAACGCCGAGGTGTACGCCCGGCTGCCGGAGATCTGGCTGCGTGCGGTCGAGGCCGACGAGGGAGGTGCGACCGCTGCGAGGAATGCCGACGATGCCGACGATGCGGACGCCGACGGTCGCGGCGACTCCGGAACGTAGCTCCTACGCGACGAGCCCGACGGCTCCGAGAAGCGCGAACAGCGCGTCGCCGTAGGTGATCGAGGCGACGAGCCCGAGGAACATCGGGACGACGAACGGGAGCCCGGGCGACACCCACACGCGGTCCCGCTCGGCGACGACCGCCAGTCCCTCCCGGAGCGTCTCGGGGTCGGTGCCGTACGCGGTCCCGTCTATCTCGTCGAGGAAGCGCTCGGCGGCCCACGGGTCGTCGACGTCGCCCACGCTCTCGGCGACGACCTCGCCTCCGTCGGTCGCGGGACCGACGTGTGTGCCGCCGTCGGTCGGGTCGAACGTCTCCGTGACGCTGGCGGGGTCCCGGAGATCGCCGGGTCGTGCTCGGAGGTCGGCGAGCGTGATCCCCCGCCACCGCAGATACATCCGGAGGGCGTCCAGATCCAGCCCGTTTCGGGTGGTTCCCTCGGTGTCCTCGAACAGCCGACCGTGCCGCGCGGTGATCGACGACGTTGACACCGGACGGGCGAGCGGGGCGATCAGCGATCGTTCGCCCCGTGCGAGGTTGTACGCCCCGAGCGCGACCGGATACGCCATGCCGATGAGCACCGTGTTCGTGAGGATCGTGAGCGAGAACACGCCCAGATCCGTCACCACGAGGGGGTACACCGTCGTCCCGACGACGTACGTCGGGAACGTGGGAAAGACGAGGGCGAGTGCGATCAGCGCCTTCGCGTCGGCCCCGCCGAACGCCCCGAGGTACCAGAACGCGTAGCCGAGCGGCGCGACGAACAACAGGCTGATCGCCGCCTGAACGAGGAACAGTCGCCCCTCGATCCCCGCCAGTGGCCACAGTCGAGCCGTCTCCCAGACCAGCAGGAGGAGGCCGAACGCGTACAGCGGCGGCCAGAGGTTGTTCGGGAGCCTGCGCGTCCGAACGTCCCGCAGGGCCGCCCACGCGAACACGGGGACGACGAACAGCCGCAGGAGGTCCGGAAGCGTTGCGAACATACTCGCATCCGAGAGTGCGGGGGAATTAGGGGTTTGGGTTCGAGAATCGGATCCGATAACGCCCGGTCGGTCCTCACCATCGCCGTCGCCCGGTCGGTCCTCACCATCGCCGTCGCCCGGTCGGTCCTCACCGTCGCCGTCGCCCGGTCGATCCTCACGCTTCGGCCGTGCCGTGAGGCGTACGCTTAACAACCTCCTGGGAGTCCGGCCCGTATGGATCTCCACATCGACGGGAACGCGGCACTGGTGACCGCATCGAGCAGCGGACTGGGGAAGGCGGCGGCGACGGCGCTCGCACGCGAGGGAGTCGACGTCGTGGTCAACGGTCGAGACGAGGAGCGACTCGCCGAGGCGGTCGTGTCGATCGAGGAACACGCCACCGGTCGCGTGGTCGGCCAGCCCGGCGATCTGACGAAGCCGGCGGACGTCGAGCGACTGGTCGAGCGGACCGTCTCCGAGTTCGGCCGACTCGATCACCTCGTGACGAGTGCCGGCGGCCCGCCGCGACTCCGACCCTTGGCGGCCGACGACGCCGACTGGTACGACGCGTTCGACCTGTTGGTGATGAGCGTCGTTCGCCTGGTTCGAGAGGCACAGCCGCACCTCATCGCGGACGGCGGCGGGACGATAACCAACGTCACCTCCCGGAGCGTGAAGCGCATCAACCCGGGCAACGTCCTGTCGAGTTCGGTCCGCATGGCCGTGATCGGTTTCGAGAAGTCGCTCGCGGCGGAACTCGCACCCGACGTCCGCGTCAATGCGGTGCTCCCGGGGTCTCACGACACCGAACGAGTGACGGGACCGCTGAAGCGATCGGTCGCGGAGGGGACCTACGACGACATGGACGAGGCGCTCGCGGAGACGACCGAATCGATCCCGATGGGGCGTTTGGGGGCCCCGATAGAGACCGGCGACCTGATCGCATACCTCTCCTCGCCGCGGTCCGGATACGTCACCGGTCAAGCGATCGTGATCGACGGCGGACGGATGGAGACGGCGTTTTGAGAAGCGGCCACCGTCCGGTTCGAATCGATCTCGGCGCGGTCAGATCCGTCCCGCTCGGCCGGGATCGACGTCGATCGCGTCGACGGGACAGACGTCCACACAGAGCATGCAGTCGATACACTGGTCCTCGTTCGTCGGATTCGCCTTGATCTCGGATTCGGGATGTCCCGGCGTGTCGACCCACTCGAACACGTCCACGGGACAGTCCTCGAGACACGCACCGTCGGCGAGACAGATGTCGAAGTCGACGGCGACGTGCGTCCCCCGGATGCCGAGTTTCTCGGGCGGATCGACCGGCCCCCACACCGCGACACCGTGTTCTTCGTCGACCTGTTCGCTGTTCTCCTCGAAGTTCGGATCGATGGCCATCGGTACGGTATCACTCTTTTCTCAGTATATAAATACGGCGGCGGGATCGGAGCGCCACGGGAACGCCGATCACAGAAACGACTCTACGGCGGCGACGACGACCTGCTCAGCTCCGCCCCGTCCGGTGTGGTTTTCGCGATGGCTGAACCCGTGCGCGCGGTAGAACTCGCGTGCGCTCGGCTGATCCCGGTCGACGGTCGCTCGGATCCGACTGACGCCACGCTCGGAGAGCGACGACGCGACCCGCGTCAGCAACCGGTTCTCGATGTCACCGCCGGTGTACTCGGGGTGGACCCACAGCGCGAGCAGTTCCGCTTCGGCTCCGTCGGCGTCGGGATGTGCGATCGCCAGGCCGACCGGCGTGTGGTCCTCCTCGACGAGGTAACAGCAGTCGGCCGCCGAGGCGGCCTCGCGGACGCCTGCGGCGGACACGTCGAGCAACGGTGCTCCGATATCGTCGAACACGGTGGCCTCTCGCGCCCGTGAGACCGCCGCCCGTAGCGCCTCGGCGTCGCCGGGACGCGCCGGTCGGACTCGCATAATCTGACTGTAGACCACCAGCGTGGTATACCTTTCGGGCTGGCAATCCGGCCGACGTGAGGCGAAGACTGAAACTCGTAATCGAGTTAACTGCCGAGGGTCGAAGCGATCACGCGACCGGCTCGATCCCGATCGTGACGACCACGTCCTCGACGTCCCACTCCTCGACGAGTCCGTCGGCGTCGGCCGGGTCGTCGAGCCACGCGTCGGCGCGAACCTCGCCCGCGATGAGGTCGGCGTGCTCGTCGACGAACTCGCCGACTCGGTCGTCGTCGACGGCGACTCCGACGCGGATACGCGCCTCGACGTCGAGGTCGAGTTCCTTGCGCATCTCCTGGATCCGCCGGATCACGTCTCGGGCGTATCCCTCCGATTCGATCGCCGGCGTCAGCGAGGTGTCGACGTAGACGGTGCCGTCGTCGAAGTCGGCCGCCGTGACGTGCTCGGGCGGCTCGGCGACGTACTCGATCATCGAGTCGGTCACCTCGATCGGATCGCCGTCGACCGTGAGACCGCCGCGCTCGATCGCATCGCGGGTCGCTCCCTGGACCGCGGCCATCACCTTCTGTGCGTCGCCACCGAAGGCGGGACCGATCTCCGACATCCGCGGCTCCGCGTGCTCGACGAGCTCGTCGAACGCGTCGGTGACCGACAGCTCCCGCGCGTTCACGCGGTCGAGGATCAGGTCTTCCAGGTTCCGGACCGCCTCGGCGACCGCCTCGTCGTCCGTCTCGACGACGACCCGCGGAACGGGCCAACGGAGCTTGCGGCCCGCCTGCTGTCGAGCGTTCGCGGCCGTCTCCTCGACGTCGCGAAGGACCGCCACGTCCCGTTCGAGCTCGGGGTCGTGTAACGCCTCGTCGGCCTCGGGGTACGACAGCTCGTGGACGGTCGTCGCGGAGCCGTCGAGCGTCCGGTACATCCGCTCCGTGAGGTACGGTGCGACCGGCGCGAACATGCGGATCGTCTCGTCGAGGACGGTCGCGAGCGTCGCGTACGCGGCGCGCTTGGAGTCGGAGTCGGACTCCTCCCACATGCGGTCGCGGACCGCCTTCACGTAGAAGCGGGAGACGTCCTGCGTGACGAACTCGATCAGGGCGTTGACGGCGTCGCTGACGCGGTAGTCGGCCCACGCGTCGGCGACCTCCCGCTCGACCGACTGGAGCCGGGAGAGCACCCACTCGTCGACGACCGCCAGCTCGCCGTCGTCGAGGCTCGCCTCGGCCGGATCGTAGCCGTCCAGGTGCATGTACTCGAGCGGGAACCGGAACACGTTCCAGAAGATGTTGAGCTTGCCCTGGATCTCGCCGAGCCCGTCCCACTCGAACGCCAGATCGACGCCCTGCTGGTCGTGGCTGAGCAGGTACGTCCGAAGCGGATCACGTCCGGCCCGATCGATCGCTTCCTCCGGCGTGACGATGTTCCCGACCGACTTCGACATCTTGCGGCCGTCGCTGTCGTTGGCGAACCCGTGCATCAGTACCTCCTCGTACGGGATCTCGCCCACCGCCGCGGTCCCCATCCCGAGCTGTGACCAGAACCACCCGCGGGTCTGGTCGTGCGCCTCGATGATGAGGTCGGCGGGCCACAGCTCGTCGTGCGCCTCGGTCTCGCCGGGATAGTCGAGCGTGCCCCAGCTGGCGACCGAGGAGTCGAGCCAGACGTCGAACACGTCCTCGATTCGGCGGTAGGTGGTGTCGCCGTCGGTGATCGTCAGGTCGTCCACGCTGGGTCGATGGAGGTCGATCGATTCGGGGTCGACGTCCTGGTCGACCCGCTCGGCGAGCTCCTCGCGGGTGCCGATCACGATCATGTCGTCGTCGAGGCTCCCGTCCTCGGCGTCCTCCGGGACCCAGATCGGGATCGGGATCCCCCAGTAGCGCTGCCGGGAGACGTTCCAGTCCGGCGCGTCCTCGATGAAGTCGCGGAACCGATTGTCGCGGGCCCACTGCGGGTGCCACTCCGACTCCTCCATGTTCGAGAGGAGGTCCGCTTTGACGTCCGTGATCGAGATGAACCACTGGTCGGTGACCAGCTGGATGATCCCCGTATCACACCGCCAGCAGTGACCGTAGCTGTGGTGGACCGTGTCGTGTGCGAGCATGTACCCGTCTGCGACCAGGTCGTCGATGATCCGGTCGTTGGCGTCGCGAACGAACTCCCCGGCGTACTCCCCGGCCGCGTCGGTGAACTCACCGTTCGGTGCGACCGGACAGAATATCTCCAGGCCCAGCTCCGTCCCGCGGCGGAAGTCCTCCTCACCGTGGCCGGGCGCGGAGTGGACGAGGCCCGTCCGATCGGCCTCGACGTAGTCGGCCGCGTACACCTCGCCGGCCCCCTCGAAGTCGGGATAGTCGGCGACGTGGTCGGCGAGCGGGTGGTCGTACGCCCAGCCGAGCAGCTCCGCGCCGGTCAGCTCCGCTTCGATCTCGTAGTCCTCGTAGCGCCCCTCGGTCAGCACGTCCTCGACGCACGCCGCCGCGACGTAGATCAGCTCCGACTCGCCGTCCTTCTCGGCGCGGACCGCGTTGTACGTGAGCTCCTCGTCGACGGCGACGAACGTGTTCGCCGGGACCGTCCACGGCGTCGTCGTCCAGATCACGAGGCTGCCCTCGCGGTCCGCGAGCGGGAACTTCACGTAGATCGACGGGTCGTCGACGTGTTCGTACTCGACCTCGTTGTTCGCGAGCCCGGTCTCACAGCGTGGACACTGCGATATCGACCGTTTCCCCTGCTCGACGAGTCCGTTGTCGGCGACCTGCGCGAACGCCCACCACGCGGACTCCATGTACTCCGGCGAGACGGTCTTGTACGGGTCGTCCCAGTCCATCCAGACGCCGATCGACTGGAAGTCGTCGTCCATCGCCTCGCGGTTCTCCTCCGCGAACGACTTGCACTCCTCGATGAACGGCTCCATGCCGTACTCCTCGATGTCGCGTTTGTTCTCGAAGCCGAGCTCCTCCTCGACTTTCACCTCGATGGGAAGCCCGTGCATGTCGTAGCCCGGGCGGTCCGTGACGCGGTGTCCGGTCATCCGTTTATGTCGGATAACGGCGTCTTTCAGCGTCTTGTTCCACGCGGTCCCGAGGTGCATCTGTCCGGAGGTGTACGGCGGCCCGTCGACGAAGAAGAACGGCGGGTCGTCGGCGTGCGCCTCCTTGGCCGACTCGTAGGCGTCGTGATCGTCCCAGTACGCCTCGACCGTGGACTCGACGTCCGCGGGCGTGTACTGGTCGTCGATCTGCTCCATACACGTCAGTTCGCGCCCGCGTATTTGAATACGGCGGAGTTGACGACGCCCGTAGTTTATAAATCAACGCGGCCGGCAACTCCGGGTCGACGCCGGCTATCGGGACGATGACGAAGCGACGCTCCGAGCGATGACGAAGCGACGCTCCGAGCGATGACGAAGCGACGCTCGGAGGGTAGCGAAACGACGCTCGGAGAGTGACGTCGCGTCGGTGGAGAAGTAGCGGGAGGTAGATTTGAACTACCGATCTCCGGGTTATGAGCCCGGCGGAATCTCCTGGCTATCCCATCCCGCTATCGTATCAGAATCCCGTGCGACTGATAAGGGTTCTGATCCGACCCACGTATGCGGGTTCCTCGCGCGTTTACTTATAAATCGTTTTCGACCGACCATTTATAAACCGTCGCCGGACGCGACCCGCCACGTGAAGAGGCTCTCGGCGACGTAGTTTATCAGGAACGCGGAGCCGATCGCGATCGGCATCGTGAGCGCGTTCCAGACGTTCGTGCCGGCGACGACGACGACGACGTCCTGCCGGGTCAACACGAAGACGATGAGCAGCTGTACGCCGAGCCCGCCGGACCGAACGAGGTTCGATCGCACCAGTCGTCGGAGCTTGGCACGGGTCCCGTCGATTCCGTGGGCCGGGAACGTCCAGCGGTCGTTGATGAGGAACATCGCCACGATCGCCGCCTCCGCGCCGATGGCTTTCGCGATCACCGGCGAGATCGCGGTGCCGAGCGTCAGCGTCGCCGAGAGAGACAGGTCGACGGCGGCACCGACCAGTCCCACCGACACGAACTTGCCGAACCGCCGTCGGGTCGTCAGCTCGTCGAGTATCCCGTTCATCCGATCACCCCGGACCGGTCGATCACCGTTGCCTCCGCGGGTCCGCCGCCCGGTCGACGAGCGACGGTCCGGGATCGCGCGCGATCGACCGGTGGAGCCGGCTCCCGGCGACGACGCCGGCACGGTGGCGGGCACGGACGAGCCCGGCGAACATCGACAGCGCGTCCCGAACCGGCGCGACCGTCGATCCCGGCTTGTCCTCCCAGGTGACCGGCACCTCTCGGATCCGGAACCCGCTCGCGCCGGCGACCGCGAGCAGCTCCAGGTCCCACGCGAATCCCGGTTCACGGAGATGGTCGCGGACGACCCGCCAGACGTCCGCGGACAGCGCCTTCGCACCGCACTGATAGTCGTACAGTCGGGCACCGAACCCGCCGACGAGCCGACGCGCGAGCCACGCGAACCCGTCGCCGAGCAGCCGGCGAAGGTTGCCCTGATGGTGGGTCACGTCGGAGCCGGGATGCCTGCGTGAGCCGACCGCGAGAGCAACGTCGCCGCCCAGAACCGGGTCGACGACCGCCGACACCGACTCGATGGGCGTCGCGCCGTCGGCGTCGACGAACGCAAGCGTGTCGGTGTCGAGCGCCTCGAACCCGGCCGTGACCGCCGCGCCCTTCCCGCGTCGTGCCGGCACGGCGTTGACCGTCGCGGGTAGGTGGGCGAGCGCGTCGACGGCTCCGGCGGCGGGATCGTCGAGCTCGATCCGGATCGTCTCCGGCGAGAGCCGGTCGTCGAGTTCGCGGACGTACGAGCCCAGCGCGTCGACGTCCGGACGGAACGCGGGGACGACGATCCCGAGAGACATGGATGGGGGTGCGTCTCGCCGGGTGAAAAGCGGTTTGACTTCGTCGACGGGCGAGTGCGGCCCGTCGACGAAGTCATGGCGTCCGATTCCGCCCCGATCCACGTCCGCTCCGATCCACGCCCGCCCCGATCCACGTCCGCTCCGATCCACGTCCGCTCCGATCCACGTCCGCCCGTCGAGCACGAACCCGAAGCGGTATAGTCGCGGGGTCGTGTCCCACACGCATGGAGTACGTGTTGGTCGCGTGGTGGCTCCTCGCGTTCGCCGCCCTCTCCGCGCTGGCGTTTCCGCTCTGCGCCCGCCTCTTCCGGTCGTTCCCCGGTCGGGGCGCGGGGTTCGCCCCGACGATCGCGCTGTTCGCGTTCGTCGTCGTCGGCTACTGGGCCGGCCGAGTCGGGTTCGGCCGACCGACGCTCTGGCTCGCGCTCGCCACGCTCGCCGGCGTCTCCGCCGCCGTCGGCCTCGACCGCGAGGCGCTCCGTCGGCGCGAGCTTCGCCTCGCCGAGGGGATCGGGCCGGTCGACCGGCGTGCGGTCGTCGCCTCCGGGATCGTGTTCGTGGGAGCGTTCCTCCTCGTGGCGCTCGTCCGGAGCGCCGACCCCGCGATCAACGCGGCCGGCGGCGAGAAGTTCCTCGACTACGGGCTCCTCCGATCGGTGCTTCGAGCCGACGCCGTGCCGATCTACGACGTCTGGTTCGCCGGCGAGACGCTGAACTACTACTACGGCGGTCACCTCGCCGCCGGCCTGCTGGCGCTGTTGACCGGAACCGGTCCGGCGTTCGCGTACAACCTCGCGCTCGCCGGCTTCTATGCCTGTCTCGTCGCCGCCGCGTTCGAGCTCGCTCGGGCCATCGCGACCGATCGGAGCCGTACGCGGGGCGATCGCGGGACCCCACCCGGGACGAACGGGTTCCGAGCCGGCGTCGCCGCCGCGTTCCTCGTCGGGCTCGCCGGGAACCTCGTCACCGCGATCCAGGCGGTCGCGGGCATACTACCGGGGGATTCAGGCGATCGGTTCGCCGAGGCCGCCGCGGCGGGCCGGGTATCGGCGGCGGACCTCCGGTCCGGCGTCGGCGGCTTCTCCTACTGGGACGCGAGCCGCGTGATCGACGGGACGATAAACGAGTTCCCCTTCTTCGCGTTCCTCAACGGCGACCTCCACGCTCACATGATGGGCGCACCGTTCCTCCTGCTCGCCGCCGCCGTCGCGTACGCGTACTGGCTGACGCCCGCCACGGAGCTCCGGCGACGGCGCGTCCTCGTGTTCGGGGTCGTCCCGCTGCTCGGCGGGACGCAGATCGTCATCCACACGTGGGACTTCCCGACGGTGTTCGGGATCGTCTGGCTCGCGCTCGCGTTCGCACCTGCGACCCCCGTGTCACTGCTCCCCCGCGGCCCCGAGGCATGGTCGTCGATCCGCTCGCGGCTCCGATCGAGGACGCTCGCGACCGAACTCGAACGCACCGGCGGCGCGCTCGCCGTGACCGGGGTTGCCGGTACGCTCGGGTTCCTGATCGGATCGCCGTTCTTCCTCGGCGCGTCGACCGGGCAGGAGCCCGCGCTGCTCGCCGCCGCGGACCGATCGGGGCTGACCGAACTCCTCCTCGTACACGGCGTGTTCGTCGCCGGCTTCGGCGCGTACCTCGTCGGTCGGACCGTCGACTCGAGGGGTGGAACCGACGGCCCCGGGGACGGAACCGACGGCCCCGGGGACGGACGCGGTGGCCCCGCCAGCACCGACGGAACGGGTCCGATCCTCGTGGCGATCGCTGCGCTCGTCGCCGTCGCCGTGCTCTCCGGGTTCCACGCGGTCGCGATCGTCGTCCCCCTGGTGGCGCTCGGCTGGGTCGCGCTCCGGCTCGGCCGCGACGTCGGCTTCGAGACGGCGCTCGTCGTCGGCGGGGCCGGGCTCGTCGGGCTCGTCGAACTCGTCTACGTCGTCGAAGCCGCCGGCCCCGGTCGTCTCAACACCGTCTTCAAGGTGTACTTCCAGGTGTGGGCGATCTGGGGCGTCGCGCTCGGCGTCGTCCTCGCGGAACTGTTCGGAGGCGGGTTCGGCGGGGTCGGGAGCGCCACCGGGCACGCGGTCCGGGGTCGACTCGATCGACTCCCCCTTGGGTCGGCGGTCGCTCGGCTCCCCGACGGGACGACGGCAGCCAAACTCGTCGTCGTCGCGCTCGTGGTTCTTTCGGCCCCGTACGCCGGATTCGCGCTCGCGGAGCACTTCGATCGCCACGACGCGGGGACGCTGCACGCGACGGCGTTCGCGGCGGACGAGCGTCCGGCGGAGGCCGAGGCCATCGCGTGGCTCGACGCGACCGCGACCCACGAGGACACGCTGCTGGAGGCTCCGGGAACGAGCCGCTCACCCGAGGGACTCGCCGCGGACTCGACCGTGCCCGGAACGTACTCCTGGCGGGCGAACCCCGCCTCCAGCCTGACGGGCGTTCCGACGGTCGCCGGCTGGGCCCACCAGGTCGGCTACCGCGGCGAGGAGGTCTACTACGACCGCGTCGCCGACGTCGACCGCGCGTACGCGGGCACCACCGAGGAGCGTCGAGCCGTCCTCCACGCGTACGACGTCGCGTACGTCTGGGTCGGACCCACGGAGGAGGCCCGGTACGGCGACGTCACGTTCGCCGACCACGGCGAGGTCGCCTTCGAGAACGACGCGGTTCGAGTCTATCGAATCGACGGCTGAGCCGGTGTGTTCGTCCTGACGACGCCGTCCCGACCGCGATCCGTCCGCGAGTTGAGATCTCAAGCTTCAATGCGAGCGAGCGTGTGAACCGAGTATGAGCGATCAGCAGCTTCGCAAGGAGGCTCACGACCTCGACGTCACCGTCTGGGTCGGGAAAAGCGGTATCGACGCCGTCGTCGACGAACTGTCCGATCAGCTGGACGACCGAAAGCTCGTGAAGGTGAAGTTCCTCCGCGCCGCCCGCGGCGGGACCTCGACCGACGAACTCGCCGAGGAACTGGCGACGGCGGTCGGCGCCGACCTGATCGAGACTCGCGGCAACACGGCGGTACTACACTGATGTCGGCGTCGCGGTCGAGCCTGCAGGTAGCTCCAGCAGAGGAGTTCCTGGAGCCGTTCCTGGGTCCCGCGGCCGGGCTCGTCGTCTCCGCGGCGATCTTCGTCGCCGTCCTGTTCGCGGTGTACCTGCTCAACAAGACCCTCATCAACCCGCTCGTCGAGCGGGTGCTCGACCGACAGGGACTGGAACCGCACGCCCGACGGCCTCTGAACAAGATCGCGACGTTCCTGGTGCTGTTCGCGGGTCTCACCGTTGCGTTCGGCGCGGCCGGCTACGACGACTTCCTCCGGTCGCTGGCGACGATCGCCGCGGCGGCGACGCTCGCCATCGGCTTCGCACTCCAGGACGTGATCCGCAACTTCGTCGCGGGCGTGTTCATCTACACGGACAAGCCGTTCAAGATCGGCGACTGGGTCGAGTGGGACGATAACTCCGGGATCGTCGAGGACATCTCGTTCCGTGTGACTCGCGTTCGGACGTTCGACAACGAACTGCTCACGGTGCCGAACCACGCGCTCACGAGCGGCGTCGTGAAGAATCCGGTCGCGAAGGGGCGGCTCCGTCTCAAGTTCGTGTTCGGGATCGACTACGACGACGACATCGATACGGCCACGGACATAATCATCGAGGAGGCCGAGAACCACGAGGAGATCCTCGCGGACCCCGGTCCCTCGGTCCGGCTGAACGAGCTGGCGGACTCGTACGTCGGGCTCCAGTCGCGGATCTGGATCGACGATCCCTCGCGGTCGGACTTCGTGAAGATCCGCGCCGACTACGTGAAACGCGTCAAGGAGCGGTTCGACGAGGAGGACATCACGATCCCCTTCCCGCAGCGGACCGTCGCCGGTCGGGACGCGTGGCAGGAGCCGACCGCGTTCGGCGGCGAACCGTAGTCGGTCGCAGCCCGAACCACGGGAACGCGCTGCCGAGCACCCCGGCTCACGGGAACGCGCTGCCGAGCGCCGGGGTTCCGGCGGACGAGTGCGTCCCACGGGAGGCTGTCATCGATTCGGCCTGTACTCCCCGAACTCCTCGCGGAGCACGTCGCTTATCTCCTGTACCGTCGCGTACGCCTTCACGGCGGCGACGATCGGGGGCATGAGGTTCTCCGTGCCGCGCGCGGCCTCGCGAACCGACGCGAGCGCGTTCTCGACCGCCTCGTCGTCGCGGTCGGCTTTGACCTCCGCGAGTCGCTCGCGCTGTGCGGCCTCCCGTTCCGGATCGACCTCCTCGAGGTTCATCTCCGGCTCCTCGTCGATCTCGTACTCGTTGACGCCGACGACGACACGCTCGCCGGCCTCGATCTCGCGCTGTCGCTCGAACGCGACGTCCTGTATCTGTCGCTGGACCCACTGGCTCTCCACGGCGGCCAGCGCTCCGCCTCGTCGGTCGATCTCGTCGAGGATCTCGAACGCGTCCGCCTCGATACCGTCCGTGAGGCTCTCGACGTAGTACGACCCCGCGAGCGGGTCGATCGTGTCCGCCGCGCCGGACTCATGTGCGAGGATCTGTTGGGTCCGGAGCGCGGTTCTGACCGACTTCTCGGTCGGGAGCGCGAGCGCCTCGTCTTTCCCGTTCGTGTGGAGGCTCTGGGTGCCACCGAGTACCGCCGCGAGCGCCTGATACGCGACCCTGACGACGTTGTTTTCGATCTGCTGGGCCGTGAGCGTGGAGCCCCCGGTCTGGGTGTGGAACTTGAGCTGTTTTGCGGCGTCGGACTCCGCACCGAACCGTTCGTCCATGATCGTCGCCCACATCCGGCGGGCGGCGCGGAATTTCGCGGCCTCCTCGAACACGTTGTTGTGAGCGTTGAAGAAAAAGGAGAGCTGTGGGGCGAACTCGTCGACGTCGAGTCCCGCATCGACCGCGGCCTCCACGTACTCGATCCCGTTCGCGAGGGTGAATGCGACCTCCTGGGCCGCCGTCGACCCCGCCTCCCGGATGTGGTATCCCGAGATGGATATCGTGTTGAAGCTCGGTGTCTCCGCGGCACAGAACTCGAAGATGTCCGTGACCAGCCGCATCGACGGCTCCGGCGGGTAGATGTAGAGGTTGCGAGCGACGTACTCCTTCATGACGTCGTTCTGGATCGTCCCGCGGAGCTCCTCGCGCGGGACGCCCTGCTCGTCGCCCATCGCGACGTACATCGCGAGGAGGACGGCCGCGGGGGCGTTGATCGTCATCGACGTCGACACCGAATCGAGCGGGATCCCGTCGAAAACCGTCTCGAAGTCGTCGAGCGTATCGATCGCGACGCCGGATCGGCCCACTTCACCCTCGGCCATCCCGGCGTCGGAGTCGTACCCCATCTGTGTCGGGAGGTCGAACGCCATCGAGAGCCCGGAGGACCCCGCCTCGATCAGGTAGTTGAATCGCTCGTTCGTCTCGGCCGCCGTGCCCATCCCCGCGTACTGGCGCATCGTCCACAGGCGGCCCCGGTGCATCGTCGAGTAGACGCCACGCGTGTACGGCTCCTCGCCGGGGAAGCCGGCGTCCTCGCGGTAGTCGTGGTCGCCGAGGTCGGCGGGCGTATATAAGGGATCGACGGGCTGCCCGCCCGTGTCAGTCGTGAACTCCTCGAGACGCTCCCCGAACCGGTCGACGGTCGCGCCGTAGGTTCCCTCCTCCCACGCCGCCTTCGCCTCCCGGATCTCCGCGAGCTCCTCGGGGTCGAACATTACTCGATAGATCGCCCGAGCGGAACTTAAATCCGGAGGTCGACGACGTGCTGGTGTGAAAATCACCAACGGTCGGAGCGCTAGACCATGGATTTCACGTCGAGGATGGTGGCCTTGGAATCTGCATCGAGGATGGTGGCCTTGGAACCTCGGCAACCGAGCGTGATGACGTCCTCGAAGCCGGCTATTCGACAAGTGAGGATGGCACCGGCCTCGGACTGAGCATCGTCAAACAGATAGTCGAAGCCCATGACTGGGAACTCCGAGTCACCGAAGGTATCGCGGGCGGGGCATAATTCGAGATCACTGGGATAGAGGCCGCTGCTGAATGAACCTCGATATCTTGCAGTCGTACTTCTGCTCGCTTCTGTACAGGTCGTTGCGTGATAAATATAGATAAACGAGGTACTAGAATGGAAAGAAGAATTTCAACCAAATAACTATTAATCTGCTCCGCGTTTGATCATGGATGGAATCGTTAGATGAGGTATTCAGCCTATTCAGCGAGGAACGTCGCCGATACGTACTGTACTATCTCGAACAAGTAGACGGAAAGGTATCGATCGATGAGCTTGTAAAACAAATACACGAGTGGGAAACGCAATCTTCCCACGATTCAGTCCCACCTGACGAGTACGAGGACATAATTATCTCCTTGGAACATAACCATCTTCCAAAAATCGAAGATGCGACCCACATCGAATTTCAGCGTGAAAACCAGCAGATCTGTATTTCAGGTCTCTCTTCTGAGAGCGGTGTTCTGCTATCAGTTGCAAAGGCTATCGATCAACCAACAAGCTCCGAAGACATCGCTCTTGGAGACGGCCCCTGATTCGTTCAGTTCGCAGGCACGTTCTAACGGCTGACCCGGGATTCATCCGGAGGAAACAACGCGGTTCTTGTGCTGACTGCATCCTCTGTATCTCCCACGGTGCTCTCGACAGCTATTGAGAAGGTCATCGGGCTGGTCGGCACGCGAGCCATCCGTACTGATCGCGGTTCGGGACGAATGCATCGACTATTGAGGACGTACACAGATCCAAATACACGGAACCGAGCTGCCGCCTGCAACCGACACGCAGCGTCGTGTCGGGCCGTTACGCTGTCACGGAGGTCGCCTCACACCTCCGTATCAGCCGATCACACTGCCGCTTCCGTCTCGTTCTCGCCAGGTCCGCCGGGGAACGTCGACCCCTGGGCTTCGAGCAGCTCCTGATACCGGTTCCGGATGGTGACCTCGCTCATCTCGGTCACCTCGCTGACCTCGCTCTGCGTGAGATCGATGTTGGTGAGCTGGCCGGCGGCGTACAGCGCGGCGGCGGCGAGCCCGACCGGCGATTTCCCGCTGTGGACGTTCCGGCGCTTCGCCTCCGCGAGCAGTTCGCGGGCGAGCCGCTCCGTCTCGTCCGGGACGCCGAGGTCGCTCGCGAACCGCGGCAGGTAGCTCTCGGGATCCGCGGGCTGGATCTCCAGCTTGAGCTCCCGGTTGATGTATCGGTACGCTCGCTTGAACTCCTCGTCGTCGACGCGTGAGACGTGCGCGACCTCGTCTATCGAGCGCGGGACACCCTCCATGCGTGCGGCGGCGTGGAGGCTCGCGGTCGCGATCCCCTCGATCGAGCGACCGGGGAGCATGTCGTTGTCGAGCGCCTGCCGGTAGATGACGGAGGCCGTCTCGCGGACGTTCTTCGGGAGGCCGAGGGCGCTGGCCATGCGGTCGATCTCGCCGAGCGCCTGCTTGAGATTGCGCTCCTTGGAGTCGCGCGTGCGGAACCGCTCGTTCCACGTGCGAAGCCGCTGCATCTTCTGGCGCTGGCTGCTCGAGAGCGCGTTGCCGTAGCCGTCGCGGTCCTGCCAGCCGATGTTCGTCGAGAGGCCCTTATCGTGCATCGTGTTCGTCGTCGGCGCGCCCACGCGGCTCTTCTCGTCGCGCTCGGCGCTGTCGAACGCGCGCCACTCGGGGCCGCGATCGATCTCGTCGGCGTCGACGACGAGTCCGCAGTCCGCACAGACGGTTTCGGCACCCTCGTTCAGGAGGTCGCCGTCACACTCCGGACAGACGACTTCCTCCTCCGTCGCTTCTCCGGCGCGTTCGCTCGTTCGGGTCGCGGCGTCGGTTCGGCCGGTGGTCCGATCCCGATCGTCGGCGTCGGTGTGCTGTTCGTGCGTGTCGGTGTGCTGGTGAGCACGGAATCGTGGTGAACTCATGATGAACTGAAGCGACGGCGACGAGGAGGGTGAAAACGGTATCGTCGCAGCCGTGTTTCCTTCACTAACAGTTAGGCATCCAAGACATATAAATCTTCGCGACATTTGGTACCACGGGTATCGAGGGCATACGACTCGAAACGGACGATATGTGGGGTTTAACGCGGGGTCGTTCCGGATCCGCTCGGAAGCGACTCGCGTCCACGACGCCGGCGGTGAAACACTTTTAAATACGGGGATCGAACGCGGTGTATGAGCTACGATACCGTCGTGTTCGACAACGACGGTGTCCTCGTCGGCCGCACACGATTCGACGTGCTCCGGGACGCGACCCGGAAAACGTTCGAGGACCTCGGCGTGACCGACCCGGACCCGAACGACGTAGAGCGGATGACCATCGGTGCGACCCCCGGTAGCGTCGGTACCGTCTGTCAGACGTACGATCTCGACCCCGGTACGTTCTGGCGCACCCGCGACAGCACCGTCTCGAAGGCCCAACAGGAGGAGGCCCGCGAGGGGCGTAAAACGCCGTACGACGACCTCGACGAGCTGTCGGACCTCGACGTCGAGATGGGTATCGTCTCCTCGAACCAGCAGGAGACCGTCGACTTCCTCGTCGACCACTTCGACGGCTTTGACGGCTTCGGTGCCGCGTACGGTCGCGAGCCGACGATCCACAGCCTCCAACTCCGCAAGCCGAACCCCCACTACATCGAGCAGGCGCTCTCCGATCTGAGCGGCGAGAACGCGCTGTTCGTGGGCGACAACGAGTCCGACGTCGAGGCCGCCCACAACGCCGGTATCGACTCCGCGTTCATCCGCCGCCCGCACCGCGACGACTGGGAGCTGAACGTCTGGCCCACCTGGGAGATCGACGAACTGGCGGACCTCCACGACATCTGTTCGCCGTAGGCGGCGTGCCACCGGTTCGTTCCGTCAATCGCTTCGAGCCCGTGCGGTCATCACCGGGATCTCACTGTGGCGAACGACACGCTCGGCGACGGAGCCGGCGGTCATGAACCGCCCAAGCCCCGTCCGCCCGTGGGTTCCCATCACGATCACGTCGGCACCGTAGTCGTCGATCGCGTCGAGTATCTCCTCGTGGGGCGCTCCGCGACGGAGATGCTTCTCGACCGGTATCCCCCGCTGTTCGCCGGCGGCCTCGATCGCTTCAACGGCGTCCTCGCCGCGTTCCTCCTCGCGTTCGACCACCATGTCCCACTCGGTGGCACCCGCGATCCGAGCGTCGACGACGAACAGCGCGTGCAGCCGCGCATCGGCGAGATCAGCGACGTAACAGGCGTTCTCGACGGCGGCCGCGATACCGTCGCTTCCGTCGGTCGGCAGCAGGATATCGTCGTACATGTGTTCGACCATCTCGAAGACGTCACTGTAGCCGGTAGTCCCGAACCGACTCGACGCCGCAGCTGGGACACTGTCGCCGGTACACGACCTGTCCGCCGCTCGTCACCGCGCTCCACGTTCCGTCTTTGTCGACGCGACCGCACGCATCACAGACGTACGGCTTCCCGTTGAGGCGCTCGCGGTACCGGTCGAACGCGCTCGTTCCCATGTTCACCGATGACATGTAACATGTGTACACACAGCATAGTCAAATAGATACCGACGAACGGAGTGATTCTGGCGGTGTACTCAGATCGGCGTGATCCGATCGGCCGGCGGGACCATCAGTTCGACCGGCGGGACCATCAGTTCGACCGGCGGGACGGAACCGAACCAGCGGTCGAGTCGAGATCGGGATCCCGGTCCACGTGCGGCTCCGGCATCAGGTCCTCGAACCGCCGTGTATCGAGCCACGCCAACAGTTCGACGAGCTGATCGACCGCCGCCTCGAACAGTCGCTCGGCCTTCTCCGGGGTGACGTCTGTCGGATCGCCGAACGCGCCGTTTGCCGAGTTATCGATCGCGTCGTAGTACGTCCGTGCGCCGTGAACGACCGCGTCGGAGCGCTCGATGTCGACGAGCCCGCCGTCACGAGCGTTCTCGAGCTCTGATCCCCGGACCAGTTCGGGCGCGATGTGGGTGATCATGGCCGTCTCCTTCGGTCCCGCGTGGGGGCCGTTGTACGCGAACAGCTCGTCGACGAGCTCCGGGATCGACTCGTCCCACATCCATTCGATCGCGTACAGTACCCCGTCCTCGTGAAGCCGGCGACCCACCTCGCGAAGGTGCGAGACGTTGCCGCCGTGAGCGTTGACGTACACGACCCGATCGATCCCGTGGTACGCGAGGTTCCGCGTGAGGCTCTCGACGTAGTCGCGGAACGCGGGCGGATCGACCCAGAGCGTGCCGTGGAACTGTCGGTGGTGCGGACTCACCCCGACGTCGATCGTCGGGGTCCGGAGGAACCCGGTGCGGTCGGCGGCGGCGGTCGCGAGCGCCTCGGCGATCAGGTGATCGGTCGACAGCGGAAGGTGCGGGCCGTGCTGTTCGGTCGAGCCGAGCGGAACGATCGCGACGGACTCCTCGCCGACGTACTCGCCAACCTCCGGCCACGTGTGGTCTGCCACGTCCATACGTTTCCGTCGGCGGCCCGACCCATCAATCCCTGCGCTACGCCGACGGCGACGACCGACGACGGTGATCGGTCTCTGTGATGCGATCGGTCTCTTGGGAACCTCTGAATGGGGAGATCCAAATATATTTGCCGGGACCAAGCAATATTCTGCGTCATGACACAGCCTCCCTTGAATATTGAGTATTGGTCCTCATTATACCCCGTCTATACGGACTACGCCGAAGAGTACGAGAGGGGGATGGAACACTCCAGTTTGGTAGATCGGGTTGAGAGTCTCTGGAACTGGAAGGGGTTGAACCGAAGTATCGAATTTGATCAGATAGATCAGTTCCTCAAACAACTGGATCAAGAGAGTTACACTACTCTGGACCCCGAAAAAGCAATTAAATCCCTGTCAAATGAGTTGCAGGACCGTGGGATAGTAAACTCAAAAAGTCTTGTCACGTCAGCATTCCTTCTCCATCTGATGGCAAGTGAATCCGGTCAATATTCCGTGAAATTCCCGATTTACGACCGACGGGTTTGGAACGCATACGTTTACCTCTGGAGAATCCGAGGGGATGAAGAGCAGTTGTACAGTAAAGCGAGCAATAGTGTGTCTCAGTACGGTGCGTTCTGTCGACGATTCAGTCAGACTTGTCCAGAGAATAAGGCCGAGGACTATGAGCGAGCACTGTTTATGTTTGGGAGGTTCATCGGGAATTTACCACCAAAGGATGCTCCAACTCCAATAGAGAAAATTGATCAGAAAATGAAGGCTCAAGAGAAGGCACTCTCCGAGACGTATGAAAGATCGAGGTACGCATTAATCGATATAAACGAGATATTTGAATCCGATTAGGAAGTTTATCGCAAACACCTGTTGTGATCGTTTTGCCTGCCGATTTTACCGGTCTTACTCGTCAGTGCTAACGTCTTCGTTTATCTCCTCGATATCGTCAGTGACTGCTTCCCAGAAGTCTTCTTCCATCCAGCGCGCAATCTCAGCTGAACTCGCGTCGTCGTCGAGCCGGTCGGCCATGTGAGTTTATTGGAAACGTATCAATAAGGTTGTATCGAGAGATTCAAAGAACTCTGATAGAGAGCCAATCTGTGTTGGTCTCATCCTCCGTATCTCGCACACCACTACTGACATATTGTGGAGAAATCGGCGTTAAATATCGGTACGTGAGTCCCTGTACTCACCGCGATCGGGACACATATCTCAGATAGTGGGCGTTTCAACAGGGCCATGCGATCCGTCTCCTCGACGTCCGTGACGCTTCGCCACTCTTTTTGTACCGCGCGGCCGAATCGGGGAGCATGTTTGGAGGCGGCGGGATGAACCCGCGCAAGATGAAACAGATGATGAAGCAGATGGGTATCGACGTCGACGAGCTCGACGCCGAACGCGTCGTCATCGAGACGGCCGACGGCGACCTCGTGTTCGAGGGGCCGCAGGTCACCCGGATGGACGCACAGGGCCAGCAGACCTACCAGATCGTCGGCGATCCGGAGGAGGTCGACGACGCAGGCGTCGGGGGGAGCGGCGACGAGGCCGACGACGATTCGGATGCGGCTGGAGCGATCCCGGCCGACGACGTGGCGATCGTCGCCGAGCGCGCCGGCGTACCGGAGTCGGAGGCACGCGAGGCGCTGGAGGCGACCGACGGTGACCTCGCGGCCGCGATCGCGAACCTCGAGTGACCGACGCGGCGTACCTCCTGGTTCACGACGATCGGGAGTACCTGTTGGAGCCGGGCGAGGAGTTCGGGACCGACCTCGGCGTGATCGAGGTCCCGGAGGACGTCGAACACGGCGACACCGTCGAGACGCATCTCGGCACCGTCTTCGAGGTGAGAGCCCTCCGCGGCCCCGATCTCTTCGATCACCTCGAACGCACCGGCGCGCCGATGATGCCCCGCGACATCGGCCTCGTGATGGGACATACCGGGGTCGCCGCGGGCGACCGCGTTCTCGACGCGGGCACCGGGAGCGGGATCCTCTCGACGTACCTCGCCCGCGCTGGCGCGTCAGTGACGACCTACGAGATCGATCCCGACTTCGCCGACGTGGCCCGCAGGAACATGGAGACGGCCGGCGTCGCGGCCGACGTCGACGTCAGGACCGGCGATATCGTCGAGGCGCTCGACCAGCTGACGGACGCCGAGCCGTTCGACCTCCTCACGCTCGACACGGGCGACGCCGCCGACGTCGTTGCTCGCGCCCCCGATCTGCTCGTTCCCGGGGGGTTCCTCGCCGTGTACTCCCCGTTCGTCGAGGGGACTCGAGACGTCGTCCTCGCCGCTCGCGAGGCGGGGCTCGCGGACGTCGAGGCCCTCGAAACGATCTCCCGGGAGATGGACTTCTCCGATCGCGGCTCGCGACCCGCTACCGCGGGCGTCGGTCACACGGGATATCTCGTGTTCGCGCGGGTCCCGTAGTTCACTGTCGTGCGGGTCCCGTAGTTCACTGACTCGTTTCGTTCGCACGCTCCCTACAGGTTCCCTCAACGCGCCGTCTCGAGCAACGCTCACCGAGCGGAACGTTCATTGACGCTCCGCCATCGATCGACTGTATGCGTGCGGTCGAGGACGTCGAGACTGCGCTCGCCGGCCGAGAGAGCCTCCTCGGGGTCGGCGTCGACGACGAACTCCTTCCCGCCGTGATCGAGGCCCGGAGACGAACCGACGGCGGGACGTGGCGACTCGTGTGTCCCCCGCGCGTCGTCGACGGTCTCGATCGATCGCTCGTCCTCGGGACCGCGGTGGCCGAGGCGCTGTCCGCCGGAACGCTCGCGCTTCGAACCGCGGACCCGTCGATCACGCCCCGCGGGCTGTTCGTCGTCGCCGACGCCGTCCACGCGCTGACCGGTCCGGCGGGCGACCGAGCGGTCGTTTCGGAATCCGACCCCGAGGTGATCGAGGGGCTCCGCGCGGCGGCGACGTCGTGGTTCGAGGGGGGCGATCCGGCGACGGTCGGGATGCCGAGTCGGAGCCGACTGATCGGCTCGGCGCGGACGGAACTGGACGACCGGTTCGCCGACGACCTCGCCACGGTGCTGGCGTCGGCCGAGATCGGGGATCTCGACCGCTCGGGCCGCGTGACCGACCTGACGCTGCTCGTCGCGCTGGGTGCGCGCCACGATCACCTGTTCTCGGACGTCCGGACGTGGGCCGACGAGGTCGGGATCGCGGCCCGCCAGCGGTTCACGGAGGACCGACGGCACCTCGTCGACCGGGGGCTCATCGAGAGCGTGAAGGTCCCGATGGGCGTCGGCCATCCGAACTACCGGCTGCGAGCCGTCGACGACGACCTGATCCACGCGCCGCCAGCGAAGCTGGTTCCGCTTCTCCGTACCCGTCTCGACGATGACCGACTCGACGGCGACCGCGATTCCGGGAACGCGACCGGGACGGCCGGTCGAGGCGCTGACGGCACGCCGATCTGGGAACGGCGTCGGTAGGTGAGGCGGGCGTCAGTGCATCGGCCCGTCCGCCCCCGCGTCGGAGCGCCTGGGAGGCCCGCCCGACGTCGCGAACCGGTCCCATAAGAACAGCGCCGGCGGGAGCGCGACGATCGACGCGACGAAGGAGTAGACGACGCTCATCGCCATCAGCAGGCCGAAGTCACCGAGGACGGGCGTGATCGCGAGCGAAAGCGCACCGGTGCCGAGCGCCGTCGTGAGCATGCTTCCGGTGAGCGCGCCGCCCGTGCCGGTGAGCGTCGTCGTCAGCGCCGCGAGCGTGTCGCCGCTCGCGTCGTACTCGTCGACGAACCGCGCGGTGATGTGGACCGAGTAGGCGATCCCGATCCCGATGGCGATAGAGAGGATCGTCCCGGTAAGGGCGTTCAGCGGCATCCCCAAGAACCGCATCGTCCCGATCAGCGAGGCGACCGCGATCGCGATCGGGAACACGTTCACGATTCCGAGCGTCGGTTTCCCCTCCAACACGCCGTACGAGACGACGAGGAACACCGTCGTCAACACGAGCGCGAGTACGAGCCCCTGGATCGCGGACTCGAAGATGATCTGCGTGATCGCATCGAAGATGACGATCTGTCCGGTCGCCGTCGCGTCGTACCGAAACGCGGTCGCGTGTTCGGCCCCGTCGACCGACACCTCACGCTGCGTCGCGCCGGCCGCCACCGTGTATTCGATCTGTGCGCCGCGGCGGTCGTCGGTCAGGTATCGCTCGGCCCGCGGGCCCGCGGGCGAGTCCAACAGCTCGTCGTAGATCCGGTCGAGGTTGCGGTCGGGAATCCCGTTTCCGCTGCGGTCGTTGCGGGCGACCAGGGCGGCGAACTCCTCGTCGCGCTCGGCGTGCGATCGGATCACGGTGACGATGCTGGTCGACTCCGCGCTGCCGCCGGGACCGACCGCGAGGCTGCTCGGTGGGTCGTCGTCGGGGGCTGCCAGCGCTTCGAGGGCGTGGTCCTCCTCGAACGGCCCCTCGACGAACACCGTGATCGACTCGTCCTGGTTCGCCTCGAAGCGGTCGTCGAGGAGATTGATCGTCTCGGTGACGGTGTACTCGTCGGGGGCGAACGGCTCGGGGATGTGCTCGACGTACCACGCCTCCTCCTCGGGCGGGAGGAAGTCCTCCTGCTCGAACGTGGTGTCGACGCCCGCGCCGTACGCGCCCATGCCACCGCCGACGAGAATCAGTGCGACGACGAACAGTGCGGGCGCACGCTCGCCGACCGTGGCGGAGACGGAGAGCAGTCGACCGAGCGCGGACTCCTCGGACGCGATCGGTGACGAGTTGAACTCCGGGACTCCGTACGCCTCCCGGAGGCGGTCCGACTCGAGTTTCGCGGCCGGGAGGAACAGCCCGAAGATGAGGAACGTGAACACGATCCCGACCGCCGAGACGAGTCCGAGGTTCCGGATGGGGTCGAGATCCGATATCACGTTCGCCCCGAAGCCGAACACGGCCGTGACGGTGACGATGACGAACGCGATCGCGAGCTGATTGGCCGCGATCCGCATCGCGGGCACCGACTCGATTCCCGTGACGGTCTCCTCGCGATAGCGATTGATGATGTGGATCCCGAAGTCGACGCCGACCGCCAGAAGCAACACGGGAACGGCGATCTGCTGTTGGTCGAAGGGGATCCCGGAGAACCCCAAGAACCCGAACGTCCAGACGATCGTCATCAGGAGCGCGAACAGCCCGAGCGCGAGGTCGATCGGATCGCGGTACGCGACGACCAGGAACCCGAGCAGCAACACGACGACGATCGGCATGACGATGGCCAGCGAGTCGCCGATGATGTTCGCGAACTCCTCGTTGATGATCCCCTCTCCGAACGCGCGGATGTCGGCGGGTTCGTCGTCCGCGAGGCCGTCGATACTGATCTGGGCGTCCTGGAGGTCGTCGCTGTCGAACCCGCGCGGAACGTCGTGAGTCACGACGGTTATCGAGGTCGACGCCGACGCGTGGTTCTCGTTGAAATCGTCCGAGACGACCGCCGTGAACCCCGGGTCCGCCGCGAGCGCACGGACCGCTCGTCTGATCTCGGAGTCGGTCGCCCGCTCGACGGCGCGGCGCTGTTCGGCCGGCGTCGTCGCGGTCGGGTCCAGCGACTGTGCGACGATCGTGGCCGGTCCGTTCGCGGACGCCATCCGGAGGTCGTCGCGCGCGTCGATGCGCTCCAGTAACCGAAGCATGTGGAGGAGCTCCCCGCGGGCCAGGACGTCGTTCCCGTCGTGGATGAGCTGGGTCGTCTCCTCGCCGGCCTCGAACGGGTCGTCGAACTCGTCGTTGATCGCGTCGAGCGCCTCCTGTTCGGGGAGGTCCTCGGTGAACCCGCCGGTCGCGTCCGTCTCCGTCTCGACGGCGGTCATTCCCCCGGCGAAGACGGCCGTCACCACGAGGAACGCGACGACGACCGTCCTCGGACGCGAGACGATCAGGTCGTTGACCCGGTTCGTCAGCTCCTCGATCCGCTCGCCGACTCGGCTCATCTACGCGTCCCGCGCGTAGAGGTAGTAGCCACCGCCCGCGGCTCCGATCACGACGAGGACGCCGACCACGAGGAGCCACGGGAAGCTCTCCTCCGCGTCGACGACGGTTATCGGAACGCGCGTGGTGTCCGACAGCTGGCTGTTTCCGCGCTCGTCGTCGTACCGGAAGTCGAACGACACCGGATACGTCTTGGCGGTCGCGGAGGAGTCGGCCGAGAGCTCGAACGTGAGCGTGGTCGACTCGCCCGGAGCCAGCTCCGAAGCGAACGCCTCGTCGTCGTCGCTGTCGAGCGGGCTGTTCGCGAACAGGCGGGCCTCGACGTCTCTGACCGTCTCATCGAGGTTGTTCGTCACCTCGACGTCGACCGTGACGGTCTCGCCGGATCGGATCTCGCGCCCCGCGACGTCGACGAGGAACCCGTCGCGCTTCGGCTCGACGTCGATGGAGAGCGCCACGTCCTCGTACAGTCGCGATTCGAGCTCCGCGTTTCGGTACTGCACCGCGATGTCGACGTTCCTGTCGACCGCCTCGGCCTCGCCGCCGATCTCCAGCGGGAGCCGGAACGACGCCGACTCGCCCGCCGCCAGCGTTCCGACCGAGACGGCGTTCTCGATCGGTATCACGTTCGGCGAGTCGTCGGTGTATCGGACGACGACGTTTCGCGCCTCGGCGGGGCCGTCGTTCCTCACGGTGCCGTACACGTCGCCGTCCTCGCCGACGTACAGGTCGGACTCGACGTCACCGACGGTGAAGCGCTGTTTCCCCACCGGGGTGACACCGACGGAGGGGCTCTCGTCGGCGCGTTCGAGCCCGTCGCTCGTGTCGAACCGAACCGTGCCGTCGAGCGTGTACTCTCGAACGGGCGCGTCCGACGCGAACGCGACGTCGTAGCGCACGGTCGCCGTCTCACCCGGAGCCAGCTCCGCGATCCGGGCCGCGTCCTGCCGCGCCTCGCCGAACCCGAGTCCGGCGCTCGACGACTCCAGGATCACGTCGACGTCGCGGGCCGCGTCGGCACCGACGTTCTCGACGTCGGCTTCGAGCGTCCCGCGATCGCCGACCTGTGCGTCGGTGGTCGCGTTGGTGATCTCGAAGCGTGCGTCGTCGTCGACCTCGACCTCGACGGATTCGGTCATCCGACGAGTTCGGTCCTGCGTGACGCCGCCGTCCTGCAGGTGCGTGTAGCCGTACCGGATTTCGACGTCGAGCTCGTAGGTCCCGGCCTCGACGTCGGCGGGGACGCTCACGGCGATCGGCACTTCTCCGGGCCGGTTCTCCGTGACCGACCCGATCGCGGACTGTCCCGTTTCGACGGTCAACGGCGTTCCGTCGGCGTCGGCCTCGACGCGGACGTTCCGTGCGGTCGTGACCACCTCTCTGGCGTCCGACGGCCCGTAGCGCACGTCGCCGGTGTTCGAGATCTGGATCGTCACCTCGTTGGTCTCTCCGGGGTTGATCTTCGGGTCAGGGACGTGGATGTCGAGATCGGGCGAGCCGCTGATCCCGACCTGGTTCGTCTGTCCGTCGACCGCGCCCGTCGCGGCGATGGCGGTTCCGGTCGCGAGGAGGGCGGCCACGACGAGAAGTGCCGGGAGGGTTCTCCCGTTCATGAGACACGAGCAGAGACGAGATCACGGAAACGACGATACGTGCGATTCACAACGGATCCTTCGTTCACGAATCAATAACGTTTTCGTTCGTGGATTCGTTCAGCGTGTATGGGAACGCCGAAACGGGTCGACGCGCTCTCACGGGACGTGACGCGATGAGTCGGTTCTCGGAGGCGGACCGCGATCGGATCCGAGCGGAGCTCGTCGAGGCGGGCCGCGAGCTGTTCGCCCGGTTCGGATTCGAACGGACGCGGATCTCGGACGTGACCGAGGCCGTCGGGATCGGGACGAGCACGTTCTACGGGTTCTTCGACTCCAAGGAGGCGCTGTACGTCGCGGTGCTCCGTCGCGAACGTGACCGCCTGGAGTCGCGGCTCGAGGACGCCGTCGACGCGGCCGACACGCCGAGAGACGAGGTTCGAGCGCTGCTTCGGACGATGTTCGCCGAGGTCCGATCGAGCCCGCTCGCCTCGCGACTGATCGTGGAAGGGGAGCTCCGCGAACTACAAGAACAGCTGTCCGAGTCGGAGCGGCAGTCGATCGCCGCGGCCCGTTCGGACGATCGACTCACGCCGGCCGAACGGTGGGCACGGATGGACGAGTTCCGCTACGACGACCCCGAACTGATCCGCGGAATGGTCCGATCGCTGGTGTTCGTCACTCGCTCACAGGACGCGCTCATCGGAGCCGTCCGCGTCGAGGAGTACGAGGAAGTCGAGGAGCGACTGATCGAGACGCTCGTCGACGGGCTTTTCATCGAGTGAGGAAACGGCGTATCGACGTCGTCGCTCGAACGGTCCCCTCAAAACAGGAAGAAGGCGGCGATTCCCACCGCCCCGCCACCGAATATCAGGTACACCGCGTCGATGCCTTTTACAAACAGTGCGAACGTGGCGGCAGCGAGCACGACGGTCAGCGGGTCGAGAACGCCGTCCACGACGAACGACTCACGTGCGAGCGTCACCGTCGCGCCGAGGATCGCGCCGACGACGGCGGCGTTTACTCCCTTAAGGGCAGTCTGGATCACGTCGTTCTCGCGCACCTTCGCGAAGTACGGGAACAGGCCCATGATGAACACGAACGACGGGCCGAATGCGCCGATCGTCGCGACGAGCGCGCCGAGGACCGCGACGGCGATCAGTCCGCCGGAGGCGTCCAGCAGGACCTTGTAGCCGACGAACGCGGTCGTCATCACGACAGGACCGGGCGAGAGCTGACCGATCGCGACGCCGTCGACGAATTCTCGGGCGGTCAGCCACCCGAACTCGTTGACGACGTACTTCTCGATGAAGGGAACGAGCACGAGTCCGCCACCGTAGATGAACGAACCCGTATACAACATGAAGACGAACAGCATCACCCACGTGTTCGACCAGAGGACGAGGAGGATCCCCCACACCGGCGACGCCTCCACGGCCCCATGGGCACTCGGTCCGAGGCGATCGAGGAGTCGATCACGGAACGTGTACAGGACGCCCAGCGCCGCACCGACGATCACCCACACGACCCCTGTTCGAAGGTTCGCCCGAACCCACGCCGAGCGATACAGCACGACGGCGACGAGTCCGGCGACCACGAACGCGACGACCGGATTCGGGTTTATCAGTACCGTCACGAGAACGGTTGCGACGAGCAGGACGGCGAGGAGGTAGTCGATCTCCCACGTCTCGCCGCGGAGCTCGACCGACGTGTCGGTCCGACCCTCCGCCAGTGCGGAGCGACCCATCGACCACGCCGCCCCGACGATGAGTCCGATAACGACGGGGGTGATCCCGTAGAAGAACGCCTCCACTGAGGGGACCGTCCGATACGCGAAGTATATCCACGAGAAGCACACGACGAGCAGGAACGTCGGGAGCATGAACGCGCCGCCGGCGACGAGCGCGCCGAGGGGACCGCCGCGTACCCACCCCATGACGATCCCGAGCTGCGTCGAGGCGGGCCCGGGGAGCGTGTTACAGACCGCAAGTCCCTCCATGAACGTCGACTGGTCGGTCCAGCCGTCGGCAGCCGGGTCGTCGGGGTCGTCGGCAACGAGGTCGTCCTCCATCATCGCGATGTGGACGAGCGGGCCGCCGAAGCCGACGATCCCGATGTAGATGAAGTAGCGGGCGATCTCCCGGAGCGTTTCGGGAGTCGCCTCCCCTCGGTACGAGGAGACGTCGGTCGGGGAGTTACTGTTCGACACGGACTCGTCTGCCGTCGCGGAGTTCCCCCCGTCGTAGCCGTCAGAACTGCCGGTTCGGCCGCTTTCGGTCGGGTCAGTCATGCCGGCGACCCCTCACGTCGCGGGCTCGGCTCATGGGTCGACTTCGTCGAGGACGGCTAAATATCTCCACCCACGATGGGCAGCCCTCCATGTGGCCGCCGGTGATCGAGCGGGAATCGCCACCGTCGGTGGGTCGTCTCGCGTTCGATCGATAGCCGCAGGTCGGCCACCCGGTCGTCGTCGTCGGCAACGGTCGCTGATACGGGAGACCTCACGGAGCGGTCCTGAGAGACCGGACGCAGATCGGCAACCGTCCTGCCGTTCGTGATGGATACATTACCCTTCCTATATAGTCCTATATTGGCGTACATTCGCCTCTTACCGCTCGGTAGGGCTATCCCTCTCTACACGCCGAATTATATATCACATAGCATACTACTTATGTCGACCCCGTTCACGTTGCAGTGATGGCACCCAGCCAACACGGCACCGCATCCGGTATCACTCGACGGAAATCCCTCGCGGCGCTCGCGGGCGTCGGCGCGGTTGCAGTCGCGGGATGTCTCGGTGGCGACGGAGACGGTGACGGGATCTCCGGAACGATCGACGCCTCCGGCTCGAACACGGTCGCGCCGATCACCTCGTGGGCCGGCGAGAACTTCGAGGAGCAGTTCCCGGACGTGCTCGTCGACGTCGCCCCGGAGGGGACGGGTGCAGGCTTTCAGGAGTTCTGCCGGGCGAACTCCGACGTACAGAGCGCGAGCCGACAGATCACCGAAGAGGAGATCGATCTGTGCGGGGAAAACGACGTCAACTACGGCTTCATCGAGGTCGGACTCGACGGGCTCGCGGTCGTCAAGAACTCCGCAAACGATTGGGTCGACAACATCACGCTGGAGGAACTCGACCGGATCTGGCGGTTCGAGTCCGACGTCGAGACGTGGAGCGACGTCCGCGACGAGTGGCCCGACGAGGAGATCGCCTTACACGGCCGTGACTCCGCCTCCGGGACGTTCGACTATTTCACCCGGGAGATCACCGGCGAGATAGGTAACGTCCGAGACGACTACTCGGCGACGAGCCAGACCAACGAGATCATGGGCGCGGTGGCCGACAACGAACACGGCTTCGGCTTCGGCGGCCTCGGCTACCTCCGAGACATCGAAGGCGATCAACCGATCGAGGCGGTGCCCGTCGAGAGCGACGCCGACGAAGGCTTCTATCTCCCGACGGAGCAGAACATCGAGGACGGTCTCTACTCCCCGCTGGCGCGCCCGCTGTTCGCGTTCGTTAACATCGCGAGCCTCGCGGAGCGGACGGATCTCATCGGCTCGTTCGCGCGCTTCTACACCAACGGCGCACAGGAGTTCGCCCGCGATGAGGGGTTCTACGCCGCGCCCGACGACGTGACCGACGAGAACCACGAGAAGATCGACGCCTGGCTCGAGGAGGTCGACGCGTCGCCGGACGACCTCACCGTCCAACGAGAGTAACGAGGAATCGACAGGATGAGCACTGATACGAACCCGGGACCGGGGATCACGGGCGACGCGGCCGCAAGCGATGCCAAGGAGAACAACCGTCGGATGCGACGCGTTCTCTTCGGCTGTGCGACCATCACGGTCCTCACGACGCTCGCGATCTTTTTCGTGCTGATCGACAACGCCGTGAGCTACTTCTTCGGTGCACGCGCCACGGAGATCCTTCTCGGTGTGGGGACGGAACGGACGGTCACCGTCGGGGAGTTCCTGAGCGTGAGCGAACTGCTGGCCGGGGAGGCCCGGTGGGCTCCCGACCACGCGACGCCCGGACACAACGCGTGGCCCATCATCTTCGGGACGCTGGCGATCACGGTCGGTGCGGCGTTCGTCTCGATCCCGGTCGGTACCGCCACGGCGCTTTACATCTCGGAGTACGCCTCCGAGAACGTTCGATCGAAGCTCAAGCCGACGCTCGAGGTGCTCGCGGGCATCCCGACGATCGTGTATGGCTACTTCGCGATCGCCTTCATCAATCCCGTCGTACTCGGCCCGATCGCGGAGCTGTTCGGCATCAACATCGGTCGATACAGCATGCTCTCCGGCATGTTGGTCGTCGGGATCATGACGATCCCGATGGTATCGTCGATAAGCGAGGACGCGATGCAGGCGGTTCCCGACGACCTCCGAAACGGAGCGTACGCGCTCGGTGCGACGAAGTACGACGTCTCCCTGAACGTCGTCACCCCGGCGGCGCTGTCGGGGATCTTCGCCTCCTACATCCTCGCGGTGTCGCGAGCGATCGGCGAGACGATGGCCGTCACGCTCGCTGCCGGGTTCAACGCCAACGTCACGGCGAACCCGTTCTCGGAGATCATGACGATGACGGCGTACATGGTATCGATGGCACGGGGAACCTCCGCGGTCGGAACCGTCGAGTACCAGAGCCTGTTCGCGGTCGGTCTGCTGTTGTTCCTGATGACGCTTACGATGAACCTGCTGAACGACTGGTTCAAACGCCGCTTCCAGGAGGAGTATCGATGAACGGGGACGCGAAGACGGACGGCGGCGAAGTCAGCGGGTCCCGCGACGGCTACGACGGATCGCTGTTCGACGACGTCGACCTGGGTCGCGAACATCTGAAGAACCGCGTCTTCCTCGCGATCATCTTCGCCGCCTCGATGTTCGGCGTCGTCGCGCTCGGACTACTGCTGCTCGACGTGATAACGGACTTCTACGTCGGGATCGCGGAGTTCGAGATCGGTCTCGTCCAGTTCTTCACCGCCGATGGCTCGCGACGCCCGGAACGGGCCGGATTCAGGGGTGCGATCGTCGCTTCGGTGATGTTGATGGCGTTAACGGCGATACTGTCCTTTTTCATCGGCGTCGGGTCCGCGATCTACTTAGAGGAGTACGCACCCAACACCCGTATCACTCGGCTCATCGAGGCGAACCTCGCGAACCTCGCCGGCGTCCCCTCGATCGTGTACGGACTGCTGGCGCTCGCGGCACTCGTCAACGGGATCGGCATGGGACCGATCCTGTTGGCGGGATCGGTCGCGCTCGCGCTGCTCGTGATGCCGATCATCATCGTCTCGTCACAGGAGGCGCTACGTGCGGTCCCCGACGGCGTACGAAACGGATCGTACGCGACCGGAGCGACGAAGTGGCAGACGATCCGACAGGTCGTGCTTCCGGCTGCGATGCCGGGGATCCTCACCGGGACGATCCTCGCGCTCGCTCGCGCGATCGGCGAGACCGCACCGCTGTTGATGGTCGGTGCGATCTTCGTCAACCGCACACCGGGCGGCCCGTTCGACCGTTTCAGCGGGATGCCGACCCAGATCTACGCGTGGGCGGCCGAGCCGAGCCAACACTTCATCCACCTCGCTGCGGTCGGGATCGTCGTGCTCTTGGCCGTCCTGCTGTCGATGAACGCGGTCGCAGTTCTCATGCGGAACAAGTACGAGACGGAAGTGTAACCATGTCTACACAGAAATCCGACACTCTGATCACGACGGACGTATCGAGCGGGAACACCGGTCGGGCGGATCGACCGGACGAGACGGTCGTCTCGGCGACCGGACTGGACGTGTACTACGGGAACGACCAGGCACTCGACGCGGTCGACATCGAGATCCCCGAACACAAAGTGACGGCGATCATCGGTCCGTCGGGCTGCGGGAAGTCGACGTTCCTCCGAAGCGTCAACCGGATGAACGACCAGATCGACGTCTGTCGGATCGACGGTGACCTCTCGTTTCACGGCAAGAACGTGTACGACGACGACGTCGACCCGGTCGCCCTCCGCCGGAAGATCGGTATGGTGTTCCAGAAGCCGAACCCGTTCCCCAAATCGATCTACGACAACGTGGCCTACGGACTGGAGATCCAGGGGTACGACGGCGACATGGACGCTCGCGTCGAGGAGGCGCTCCGGGGGGCCGCGCTGTGGGACGAGGTGAAAGACCAACTCGACTCCTCCGGGCTTGACCTCTCGGGCGGCCAGCAACAGCGGCTCTGTATCGCCCGCGCCATCGCCCCCGACCCCGAAGTCATCCTCATGGACGAGCCGACGTCCGCGCTCGATCCGGTCGCCGCCTCGAAGATCGAGGACCTGATCGACGAGCTCGTCGAGGAGTACACGGTGATCATCGTCACGCACAACATGCAGCAGGCCGCCCGGATATCCGACAAGACCGCCGTCTTCCTCACCGGCGGACAGCTGGTCGAGTTCGGCGACACAAATCGGATCTTCGAGAACCCCGACGACCAACGCGTCGAGGATTACATCACGGGGAAGTTCGGATAATGCCCCGAGAGAACTACCAGCGTCGGCTCGACGACCTCCGTCGGGACGTCGTGTCGATGGGCGATCTCGTCTTGGACCGCTACGACGCCGCGCTCGACGCGGCCGAGACCGGGGACGCCGACCTCGCACGGGAGGTGATACGGGGCGACCACGAGGTGAACGACCGGTACCTCGAACTGGAGGACGACTGCACGGAGCTGCTGGCGCTCCAACAGCCCGTCGCGGGGGATCTCCGACTGATCACGGCGTCGTTCAAGATCATCACGGACCTCGAACGCGTGGCGGACCTCGCGACGAACCTCGCGGGATACGGTACGTCGGAGACCGGCGGCGTTCACCCCGCCGTCGACCTTCGGGAGATCGGAACGGCGGCCGGCGAGATGGTCGCCGACGCAGTCGCGGCGTACGAGTCCGCCGACCCGGAGGCGTGTCGCGCGGTCGCCGAGCGCGACGAGACGCTGGATGAACGGTGCCGGATCGCGAGCGAGAGCGTCGTTCGGGAGCTCCTCGCCGCGGAGACGGCGCGGCGGACGACCGACCCGTCCCCCGACAGCGGAGCGCTGGAGGTCGAACTCGACGACGTCTCGCGCGCGCTGCTGACGGTCCGCGATCTCGAACGCGTCGGCGATCACGCCGTCAACGTCGCCGCACGCACGCTCTACATGATCGAGAACGACGACGAGTTGATCTACTGAGATGGACACCCCCGACGGCCCCTACGACCGCAAGATCCAGCTGACCGGCGGGACGACGTACACGGTGTCGCTCCCGAAGCAGTGGGCGATCGCGCAGTCGGTGGAGAACGGGGATCGAGTCCGCCTGTACGACCGCGGGGACCGTCTGCTCGTGACCCAGCCGGACGACGACGGAAGCCGTCGGACGGTGACCGCGTCGGCGGTGCGTCACGCTCCCGCAGCGATCGAACGGGTCCTCACCGCGGCGTACGTCGCCGGCGCGGAGGTCGTCCGGATCGAGGGGCAGCCGGACCGAGAGGTCCGAGACGCCGTCAGGAAGGCGGTCGCCGGGCTCGTCGGTATCGAGGTCTCCGAGGAGACCGACGACGCGATCGTCGCTCGGGCGATGCTCGACGTCGACGACCTCTCCCCGAAACAGACCCTCGCGCAGATGGAGAGTACGGCGCTCCGGATGCACGAAGAGGCGATCTCCGCGGCGCTCAACGGCGACGCCGAGCGCGGTCGGCGGGTCCGGGTGCAGGACGACACGGTCGATCGCCTCTTCGGACTGATCGCCCGCGAGTTCCAGCGCTCGCTCGTCGACGTTCGCGTCGACGGAGCCGGAAGCGATCTCACGACCTTCGACTACTACACCGCGGCGCGTCAGATCGAGCGGGTCGCCGACCACGCCGTGAAGATCGCCGGGACCGCCGACCAGATCGAGACGCCGCCCCCCGACGACGTCGTCGACGACGTCACTCGCCTCGGGACGGAGTCCCGGAATCTCGTCCGGAACGCGCTCTCGGCGATGCTGAACGACGGGAACGCCGAGACGCTCTGTGGGGTTCTCGCCGACGCCGACCGCGTCGTGGACGACGCCGAATCGCTCGATCGGCGGCTATACGAACGAGCGCTTCCCACCGGATACGCGCTCGCGACCGTCCTCGACAGCGTCACTCCTCGACAGCGTCACTCGGACCGCCGAGTACGGGGTCAACGTCGCGGAGGCGGGGATCCAGACGACGCTTCGCGGTCCCGGGACCAACGCGGTCTCACATGCGGGCCCACGGACGAACGGATGAGTCATCAGCACCGACGACCGACGACTGACACCGACCGACGACTGACACCGACCGACCACAGATGACAGCCAACGACACTATCGATACGACGGGAGAAACGACCACGCTCGTGTTCATGTGCGTCCGAAACGCGGGACGAAGTCAGATGGCGACTGCGTTCGCGGAGCGCGAGCGCGACCGTCGCGGACTGCACGACGAGGTCTCGGTCGTCACCGGTGGGACGGATCCCGCCGACGCGGTCCACGACGTCGTCGTCGACGCGCTCGACGAGGTCGGTCTCGACGTGAACGGTCGGACGCCGAGACACGTCTCGGAGGCGACGCTCGCCGACGCCGACTTCGTGGCGACCATGGGCTGTTCGACGCTGACTCTCGACGGGGTGACGACCGAGGACTGGGCGCTGACCGATCCCGGCGAGCGGCCGATCGAGGAGGTCCGCGAGATCCGGGACCGGATCGAGAAGTTGGTGATCGACGTCTTCGACCGGATCGAAGCGTCGAACGTCGCGGAGCCGGCGGACGGGGACTCGGACGAGTCGCGCTAGTCGAGTAGTTCCTCCAGCGCGACCCGGAGTGACCGTGCCTCTCCGTCGGTCAGCGTCACGTCCGCGTGCCCGGTGCCGAGATCGCCAGCGGTCACGTCCACGCTACAGACGATTCCGTCGTCCCCGCGTCGCACGGTCAGTTCCGCGTGGTCCGGTTGATCGCTCGGCGGGCCGATCTCGACCTCCCGTTCGCCGCGGGTCGCCCCGACGGCCGCGAGCGCCGTTCGATCCAGATCGATCGTGTGTTCGTCCGGGTTCTGGTCCATGTGACACGTCGGATCGCGTGGAACTTATAAGATCGTACGGCACGTCGCCACGTCCGTCCCGACGTAACAAGAACTAACTCGCGGCGGCACCCTCCCTCCGACATGCCGAAGTTCTCCGACAGAGTCGAGCGGATCTCCATCAGCGGGATCCGCCAGGTGTTCGAGGCCGCGGGCGAGGACGCGATCAACCTCGGGCTGGGTCAGCCCGACTTCCCGACGCCGGAACACGCTCGCGAGGCGGCCGTCGACGCGATCCGGACCGGGAAGGCGGACGCGTACACCGAGAACAAGGGAATCCGGTCGCTCCGGGAGGCGATCGCCGAGAAACACCGGCAGGATCAGGGCGTCGACGTCGACCCCGCGAACGTCGTCGCCACCGCGGGCGGCAGCGAGGCGCTCCACATCGCGATCGAGGCGCACGTCAGTGCGGGCGAGGACGTGATCGTTCCGGATCCCGGCTTCGTCTCCTACGACGCGCTCACCAAACTCGCTGGAGGGGAACCCGTCCCGGTTCCGCTTCGCGATGACCTCACGATCGACCCCGCGGCGATCGAGGCGGCGATCACCGACGACACCGCGGCGTTCATCGTCAACTCTCCCGGCAACCCCACGGGTGCGGTCTCCTCCGAGTCGGACGTCCGCGAGTTCGCCCGGATCGCGGACGAACACGACGTGTTGTGCGTCTCCGACGAGGTGTACGAGTACACGGTGTTCGAGGGTGCCCACTACTCGCCGATGGAGTTCGCGGAGACGGACAACGTCGTCGTCGTCAACTCCGCCTCGAAGCTGTTCTCGATGACGGGCTGGCGACTCGGGTGGGCGTACGGCTCCGCGGACCGGATCGATCGCATGGTCCGGGTTCACCAGTACGCGCAGGCGTGTGCGTCCGCACCGTCACAGTACGCCGCGGAGGCGGCCCTGCGTGGCGATCGCGACGTCGTCGAGGAGATGACCGACTCGTTCGAGCGGCGGCGCGACCTCCTCCTCGACGGGCTCGCGGACGCGGGTATCGAGTGTCCAACACCCCGCGGTGCCTTTTACGCAATGCCGAAGGTGCCGGACGGGTTCGTCGAAGCGTGTCTCGACCGAGGCGTGATCGTCGTCCCCGGTGACGCGTTCGGCGAGCACGGGGCCGGGTACGCCCGTATCTCGTACGCGACGGGCGAGGACGAACTCAGGGAGGCGATCGACGTGATGGCCGACGCATACGACGCGGTTCAGTAGCCCGAACTGCGGGGTGAGATCCTCACCGAGGGTCCTCCTCGGGAAGCGCGAGGACGTTCTCGCGACCGAGTCTGAACCCCTTCAGGTCGCCGTCTTCCCGGAGCCCCTTCGTCACTTGGCTCGTCTTCGCGGCCGTCCAGTCGAGTTCCTCGGCGACTCGCTTCTGTTTCATCCGGCCGCCGTTCGCTTCGATGAGTCGGAGGACCTTCTCCTCGTTGCTCAACAGGTCCGGATCCACGCCGGCACCGAACGGTCCCGCGTCGTCGTCGGCGTCGCCGTCCTCGCCGTCAGCGGACTCGTCGACTCCGGCGTCACCATCCGCCGCCCCGTCGCCTTCGCCGTCAGCATCAGTACTAGCAGCGTCCGGATGGTTCCCAACCGCTCTCTCGGAGACGGCTTCGGCGTCGGAGCGCGCCGCTTCCTCGGAGCCGAATCGACCGATCGGACCGGCCCACCCCCGCCGGACCGCGAAGGCGACGAGTCCGAACGCGAGGAGGACGATAAGTAGTCCGAGCGTGGTCGCGGAGACGTTGCCGTCGCTCGCGACTCCGTTCCCGCCGGTTCCGTCACCGGTTGTTCCGTCACTTCCCGCGTCATCGGCCGAAACGAGCGTCAGGCGCGGCTCCCCGCCGGAGAAGCTCGTCGGCCCCTGCCAGACGACCGAGCTATCTCGAAGTTCCGTCGGCGGTGGGGCGGCGTCGGCGCGCTCCCAGCCGTCGGGCCAACTCATTCGGAGCGCGGAGGTGTCGTCGAGGAACAGGCCGTCAACGGCGTCCCCGGCGACCATGCGACCGTCCGCGTCCACCTCGGCGAAGTTCGACCAGCGGAACGAGTACGTGACGACCCCGTACTCACGGGGGAGATCGGTCCGCTCGGCTCGAATCGACATCTCCGTGATCGACATCTCTCGCCCGGTCGCGTTCGCGGCGTCGTCGGCCGTCGCGTTCATCCGGTCGTGGAACGTCGCGGTGTACGCCTCCGGCTCCGACTCGATATCCGCCTGGAGGTCGTCGAACGCGGCCTCCTCGTCGTCGGTTTCCAGCCGCGCTCGATACTCGATCGTCCAGACCGCGTCCCCGTCGTCCTCGAGATCGATCGCGAGGAGAACGTCGTCCGGATCGATCTCGTTTTCCACCTGCTCGATCCCGATGGTCTCGCCGGCGTCCCCGGCCGCCGACGCGGCGAAGCCGCCGCTCACGATGGCAATGGCGACCACCAACACGGCCAGCACAACGACGCCGAACGGCGGGCGGTGAGTCACACAGACAGGAATGATTCGACCCATTAAAACCCTTATTACAACGCTTCGTCGAAGTCAGATATCGCTATCACAGCGTCACGTTAGCCTCTATTCACGCGACCAGTCCGCCGACCGATCCGCGTCCTGCCCCGCCGTCGCCGTGCTGGCCGAACTCACTTTCGGATCCCGTTGCGGTGGTCTCAGACGTCGCTTTCGATGTCCACGTACCGCAGTCCACGGATCCTCCCGTTTCACGGACGCTCACTCTCGCGTTCAGCGGTATCCCTTCCGGGCGGTGTCTCCGAGTCATCGGCTCTGCTCCCGTCCACAGTCGTGTTCGATCCGGTCTCGCCCGACGATCGGTTGGTCTCGCCCGACGGTCCGGCGGTCCCGTCCGACGGTCCGGCGGTCCCGTCCGACGGTCCGCCGCCGTGTGTCCCGTCCGACGGTCCGCCGCCGTGTGTCCCGTTCATTCTCGGGGTCTCCCTTTCCGTTCGGTTCGCGTCCGGCGGGCCACCCCCGCGCGTCTCGTTCGCGTCGGGCGGACCGACGTGGTCGGGGCGTTCACCGGCGCTCATCGGACCACCGACGTTCGGCCCGGCGATCCCGCGGGCGATCTCGGCGATCTCGGGGCCGGAGAGGTCGGCCGTCCGGTTCCGGATCGTTCGGATCGATTCGTCGTCGATACCGTGTGACCGGCGCATTTCGGCCGGGAACTCCTCGGAAACCGTTGCGCTCCGCTCCGTAGAGCGCTCGATCGCCGCCGTTTCCGCTGCGAGGCGTGCCGTTCGGGCTCGGTACTCTCCGTCAGTGATCTCGCCTGCATCACGCCGTTCTCGGAGTTGCGCGTGCCGAGCCTCGATCTCGTCGAGGCGCGCTTCGTTGTCACGTAAGCGATCGCTAACGGCGTCCGCACGCTCGTCGTCGCTCCTGTCGGCCGCGACCCGGCGTTCGAACGAACGGGACTCGACCTCCTCTGTGATTTCGGACGCTTGGACGCCGATCACGCCCCCGAGTCGCTCTCCCGGCCGAGTCGCGTTCGATTCGTTCACGTCGTCGGACTCGACGTCGCTCGCATCGGTCTGTCCGTCGATGCTCGCTCCAACGGCGTGCACGTCGGTCCCACCGGCGATCCCGCCGACCGCCGCGGCAGCCGGGACGGCCGCCACGACGCCGACGACCATCAACCCAGCCACCAGTACCGCAATACCCGGTTTCATCGTACACTCTCCTTGATCCCGTCACCGTATATAAATCAATGACCGTTACGCCGGTTTGTCCCGGATCAACCGGAGTATCGAACGCCCCTCGCTACCGCCAGCACGACTCCCAAAAGGCGGTACAACCCATCTCGGGACGATCGACGACACACACAGCCCTCGCGCACAAGAAACGGAGTGTTAGGATCCGTCTGCCGTCTTCCCCGCTATCTCATCCACTTTCTCGTCGACCGTCTCGTCGACCTTTTCGTCGACCGTCTTCTCCACTTTCTCGTCGACCGTCTCATCGACCTTTTCGTCGACCGTCTTCTCCACTTTCTCGTCGACCGTCTCATCGACCTTCTCGTCGACCGTCTTCTCCACTTTCTCGTCGACCGTCTCATCGACCTTCTCGTCGACCGTCTTCTTCACTTTCTCGTCGACCGTCTCATCGACCTTCTCATCGACCGTCTTCTCCACTTCCTCGCTCACCGTCTCATCGACCTTCTCATCGACCGTCTTCTCCACTTCCTCGCTCACCGTCTCATCGACCTTCTCATCGACCGTCTTCTCCACTTCCTCGCTCACCGTCTCGTCGACTTTCTCGCTTACCGTCTCGCCGACCGTCTTCTCCACCTCCTTGCTCACCGTCTCACCGACCGTCTTCTCGACTTCCTTGCTCACCGTCTCACCGACCGTCTTCTCGACTTCCTTGCTCACCGTCTCACCGACCGTCTTCTCCACCTGCTTGACCGTGTCGCCGACGCTCTTCTCGACTTCCTTTCCGACGGTCTCACCGACCGTCTTCTCCACTTCCTCGCTGACGGTGTTGCCGACGCTCTTCTCGACCTCTTCGGTGACGGTCTCCTCGACCTGTCTAACCACTTCGGTCGTCATCCAGTCGGGGTCGAACCGGGCCATCTTCCATCCGACGTGGACGACGTACGAAACCAGGACGCCCAGTCCGAACGCGATCCCGATACCGGTTCCGACCGCGACGATGAGTACGATCGAGACGAAGATCATGAGACCATACATCAGATCGACGATGAAATCGACCCGATTCGGATTCATCGTTCACCTCGTAGAAACCGCCGGTTACGTGTATTCATATGAGACATACCCGATGTTCGGGCTCCAAACATGTATACCCGTCCATCCACGTCCGGTTTGGATCGCTGCCGTTCTGGGCGTGCGCTCGGATCTTCGCACTCGTCGTCGGCGGATCGAGCCGAGCGATCAACGGATCACCAGCGATCACGATCGGTTCGTGACGGGTTCGTGACGGGTTCGTGACGGGTTCGTGACGGGTTCGGGGCGGGATCATGACGGGCTCGGGGCGGGATCGTGACGGGCTCGGGGCGAGTTCGTGACGGGCTCGGGGCGAGTTCGTGACGGGTTCGGGGAGGGATCGTGATCGACCCAATTCAGGCGCTCGGAAGCTCGAGTTCCACTCCGTCCGCGTACACCGTCGGCTCCCGGAGGATCCCGTCGAGGTGGACGGGTGCTCCGGTGTCGCCGCCGATCCCCGCGTTGTCGCCGATAGCGATGTGAACGGTGCCCGCGGCCTTCTCGTCTAAAAGCACCGATCCGACCAGTTCGGCGACGCCGACGTTGGTCCCGATTCCGAGCTCCGCGAGGTTGTACGCGGCGTCGCCGACCGACTCGGCGGCCGTCTCGAGGTCGGCTCGGATCGCGTCGTCAGAAACCGACGTGACCTGCCCGTCGTCGACCTCGAACGTCAGGTGCTGTCCCTCGGCGAGCAGCCCGTGTGGGCGCATCGTCCCGTCGACGACGTACGTCCCGGTTGCGGTTTCGGGTGCGACGAACACCTCGCCGGCCGGAAGGTTCGAGAACTCGCCCGGCTCGTGGACCATTCCCGTGTCCGCGAGCCACTCGCGGTCGCCGATCCCGAACGTGATGTCGGTTCCCTGCGGTGACGTCACCCTGATCTCGTCGGCGTCGCCGACGGCGTCGAGCATCGCCGCGCTGTGGTCGGCGATCGCCGCGTAGTCGGCGTCGAGTCCGACGACGAACACGTCCGCCGTGATCCCCGGAAGCGTCGCGCCTCGGGACCCGGCCTCGCAGGCCGCACCTCTGGCACGCGTGTGGCTCAGGCTCTTCGTCGTCGGCGCGAGGAACACGTCGCTGTCCGCCATCGCCGCCGCGACGGGGGCCGGCGGCTCGGTCCCGTGCTGCTGGCCGGGCGGGTACCGGATGATCGAGGCGTCATCGGTGACTCGTAGCGCCGCCTCGTATAACGCCTCGCCGATCGGCCGTCGCTCGTCGTCGGTGACAACGATCACCGACTCGTCGGCACCGACGTTCAAACACTGTTCGACGGCGGTTCGTGCCGCCCCCGCGATCTCCTCGGTCATACGTCTCCTCGGTCGGCCGTCCCGTTAGTCCTTCTCATCCGATACGCCTCGAACGTTACTTTTAATCATGTTACGTATTCGAGTTACACGCCGTCTGCTGGCGAATTAACCCATCGGTTACTCGTGCCGTAGTTAATTTCTTGTCTCTTTACTCGTAACAATTATGCCGGTTGGCGGAGGAGTGATAGGCACATGATACGCGTGGGCGTCAACGGGTACGGCACGATCGGAAAACGTGTTGCGGACGCGGTCGAGGCCCAACCCGACATGGAACTCGTCGGCATCGCGAAGACCCGTCCAAACTACGAGGCCGACGCGGCCCTCCGGCGCGGCTACTCGTTGTACGCCGCGATCGCCGACCGAGCGGGCGACTTCACCGATGCCGGCATCGAGATCGCCGGGACGCTGCCCGACATGCTCGAGGAGATCGACGTCGTGGTCGACTGTTGTCCCTCCGGCGTGGGCGCGGAGAACCGTGAGACGTACGCCGAACACGACGTGCGTGCCGTCTTTCAGGGCGGCGAGGGGGCCTCGGTCGCCGACGCGTCGTTCAACTCGCGCGCGAACTTCGAGGCGTCACGGGACGCGGAGTTCGTCCGTGTCGTCTCCTGTAACACCACCGGACTCTCCAGAGTGATCGCTCCCCTTCAAGAGCAGTACGGGATCGAGAAGGTGCGCGCGACCCTCGTCCGGCGCGGTGGAGACCCGGCACAGACCGGCCGTGGCCCGATCAACGACGTGCTTCCGGATCCGGTGACGATCCCCTCTCACCACGGTCCGGACGTGAACACCGTTCTGCCCGACGTCGCCGTGGACACGCTCGGACTCACCGTCCCGACGACGCAGATGCACACCCACAGCCTGAACGTGACGCTCGAATCGGAACCGGACACCGAGGAGGTTCGTGCCCTCCTCGCCGACCAGGATCGAACGTTCCTGATCCCGGAGATCGCGGCCATCGACGGCGCAGGCAAGCTGAAGGAGTTCGCGCGGGACATCGGTCGCCCACGCGGCGACGTCTGGGAGAACTGCATCTGGGCGGAGTCGATCAACGTCACGGGTCGGGATCTGTACCTGTTCCAGAACGTCCACCAGGAGGCGGACGTCGTCCCCGAGAACGTCGACGCGATCCGATCGATGTGCACCGATCTGTCGCCCGCGGAATCGATCGCACGGACGAACGAGACGCTCGGCATCGGATTGGAGAGTCGGTTCGACACCGACGAGGGCGACTGGAAGCCGGTTACCGCCGACGACTGACCGACGAACCCGGCTCGTCGGTGAGTTATCGCACGCGATACCGTCGGCGAACCGACTGGCCGGACAGCGAGCTCACCTCTCAGATCCGTAGCGCCCACGTATCGATTTTCGCGGAGCGGTTCGTCCACACGCCCCCGATAGCTACGAGCTCGGAAGCCGTGAAGGAATTAATAACACAACGTTCCTAAAAAGCCATTATTATTAAAATCCCATTTTAGGATAACAACTATTTAGTGATCGGGGGCGTTGGATCGTCGTATGAGTCAATCGCGGAGAGTGCTCCTGAAGCGCGGTGCCGGTCTCCTCGGTGCGGGTACCGCCGCCGCGCTCGCAGGGTGCTCGGACGCCGTCGAACAGGCCGAAAGCGAGTTCGATTCGGGGTATGCGGCGTTCTTCGCGCTCGAAGACTGGACGAATAACATCGCCGGCGATCACGTCGAGTTCGAGAATCCGGTGGACGTCGGGCAGATGGGACACGGCTGGGAGCCCACGGGAGACCTGACTGCAGACGTCGCCTCCACCGACGCGTTCGTCTACCTCAACACACCGGAGTTCTCTTGGGCACAGGATCTGGCCCGAGGACTGGAGTCCGACTACGACGGAATCGCCGTTATCGACGGGCTAGTCGGTCTCGAAGACGAGATGCTTGACTGGGACCACGCTCACGACGACGACCACGACGACGCTCACGACGACGACCACGACGACGCTCACGACGACGACCACGACGACGCTCACGACGACGACCACGACGACGACCACGACGACGCTCACGACGACGACCACGACGACGACCACGACGACGACGACGCTCACAACGACGCTCACGACGACGACCACGACGACGAGATCCAGATCGGCGAGTTCGAACTGGTTGACCGCGAGCACGACGAGGTGGTCGCGTACGTTCACGGTGACCATTGGGACGGTGGCCTCCCTGACATCGAGGAGGGCGGGTCGCTCTCGATCGGTGCGAACGTCTCGGATTCCAACGGTGAGGCCGTACCGATCGGCGAGGACGAGGAGTACCAACTGAACGCGCGGACCACTGACGATACCGACGGGATCGTTTCGATCGAGCCTCACGGAGACCACATCGACATCGGCGGCGAGGAGACGGGTCGGACCGACCTCGTGGTCCAACTGTACCACGGCGATCACGCCGATTGGGAGTCACCGCCGCTCGCGCTCTCCGTCGTTCACGAAGGCGAGGACGACGGACACGGCTTCTACGATCCGCACGTCTGGGTCGATCCGGTGATCGCACAGGACGTCGTCGACAACATCGCCGACGGGCTCGCGACTGCCGACCCGGACAACGCCGAAGAGTACTTCGAGAACGCCGACGCGTACAAGTCGGAGCTCGACGAGGTCGACGACGCGTTCGAGGTGATGATGGCGGACGCCGACCGCGACACCGCGGTGCTCGCCGGTCACGACTCCTATCAGTACCTGGAGGTCCGGTACGGCTTCGAGCTCCACTCGCCCGTCGGTGTGTCACCGCAGGACGAGCCGAGCCAGAACGACATCGCCGACACGATCGAGTTCGTCAACGACAACGACGTCGACGTGATCCTCTATGACCACTTCGGATCGCCCAACCTCGCCGAGACGATAGTCGAGAACAGCGACGCGACGGAGATCATGAGCGTCTCGCCGGCCGAGGGGACGACCGAGGAGTGGAACGAGCGGGGGTACGACTACGTCGACCAGATGCTCGAGGTCAACGTTCCGGCGTTCCGGCGCGCGCTCGGAGCCGACTGATCGCTGATCGGCTTCGATCCGACGGCATCGAACTACAAGAGCTAAACCGTCAGACGATGTACGAACCACAACGACAGTGACTTCGGTAGTAGCGATGGACGACGTGACGTTCGCGTACGGCGACACCGTCGCCGTGAGAGACGTCTCTATAACGGTCGAATCCGGCGAGTTCCTCGGACTCGTCGGTCCGAACGGGTCCGGAAAGACGACGCTTCTCCACCTCATGCTGGGGCTTCACACCCCCGACGAGGGAACGATCGAGCTGTTCGGCCAGCCGGTGTCGGCGTTCGACGACGGCGGACGGATCGGCTACGTTTCCCAGCAGGCGACGAACCGCGGCGGCACGATGCCCGTTACGGTTCGCGAGTGCGTCACCATGGGGCGGTTCGCACACGCGGGACACGGTCGTCTCTCGGAGACCGACAGGCGGATCGTCGAGGACGCTATCGAGACCGTCGGCGTCTCGGACCTGGCCGACCGGCTCGTGAACGAGCTCTCCGGCGGCCAGAAACAGCGCGCGTACATCGCTCGGGCGCTCGCGAGCGAGGCCGACCTCCTCGCGCTCGATGAGCCGACGGTCGGCGTCGACGCCGAGTCGAGAGACGCGTTCTACAGCCTGCTCGACGAGCTGAACGACGACGGGATCACGATCATCCTCATCGAGCACGACATCGGCGTGGTCACGGACCGGGCCGATCACGTCGCCTGTATCAACACCGAGCTGTTCCACCACGGGGACACGGAATCGTTCGTCGAGAGCGAGGCGCTCTCCGAGGCGTACGGCGCGACCGGGCAGGTCGTCCACCACCACCACTGATGACCGACGACACGATCGAGACCGGCGGCGACACGACCGGTACCGACGACGTCGAGCCGCGCGCTCACGGGTCGACCGCATCGGTCGGTGACGAACGCGACACCCGGCGGCTGATCGAGCTCGCGGGCGTCGGCGTAACGGCACTGCTCGCGCTCGTGATGCTCGGATTCATCGTGCTCTACTGGGCGCGGGGCCTCCCGATCGCCGAGGACCTCTACGCGACGTTCCGGACCGCCGGGCTCGTGATGGACTTCTATCTCGGGACCAACGTGTTCCAGCACCCGTTCATGTGGCAGTCGATGGCGACCGGCGTGTTGATCGGCGTCGTCGCACCGCTCGTCGGATCGTTTCTCGTCCACCGCGAGATGGCGCTCATCGGCGAGACGCTGGCACACACCGCGTTCGCGGGCGTCGCGATCGGGCTGCTGCTCAGCGCGACCACCGGCTGGAGCGGCTCGCTGCTCCTCGTCGCGCTGGCGGTCGGAGTCGTGGGTGCACTGGCCGTCCAGTGGCTCACGGAGCGGACGAACACGTACGGCGACGTCCCCATCGCGATCATGCTCAGCGGGAGCTTCGCGATCGGAACGCTGATCATCAGTTACGGACGGGGGCTCACGGGGATCAACATCGAAGGCTACCTGTTCGGGAGCCTCGCGGTGGTCACCGTCGATGGCGCACGGCTGATGGGCGCGCTATCCGTGATCGTCGTCGCCGCGGTCGCGTTGACGTACAAACAGCTCCTCTTCATCACCTTCGACGAGCAGGCCGCGCGGGTCGCGCAGCTGAACGTGACCGGCTACAACACGCTTCTCGTCGTGTTGACCGCGGTCGTCGTCGTCGGCGCGATGCAGGTGCTCGGCGTGATCCTCGTCGCCGCCATGCTGGTCGTTCCCGTCGCCGCCGCCTCACAGATCGCACGGAGCTTCCGGGAGACGATGTACCTCTCGGTGATCTTCGGACAGCTCTCGGTGATCGTCGGCTTCGCGTTCTCGATCAGTCAGGGCCTCCCGTCGGGCGGCTCGATCGTCGTCGCCGCCATCGCCATCTATCTCGCCGCCATCGCCGCGTCCGGGTTTTCCGTCAAAGCGATCTCGACGCACGGGTGAGTCGAGGTCACGTTCACCGCACCGTTTCCACAGACCCTTATGTCGTGACCACGAGGAACGCGTATGTCCGATACCGAGACGTACACCGTAACCGGACCCGAGGGCGACGAGGAGTCGTTCGAACTTCCCGCCGGACTGGTCGACGTGCTGAGCGAGCAGGGCGAGAACCCCACGACCGTCGTGGCCGACGTCGTCGTGCAGGCGATGGCCCAGCAGGCACACGCGATCGTACATCACAGCCAGGGCGACGTTCCGGACGATCTCCAGCAGATGAACGACACGGCCGAGGAGCTGTTCGAGGACCGCTTCGGACAGTCGCTGCAGGAGGCGCTCGGACACTCCCACTAGTTCACACTCCCGCCGATCCGCGCTCTCGCTCTTAACCTCGACTCGTCGAGGGAGCGACCGCTTAAGGACCACCGACTCCAATCGACCGTATGAACGAGGACCCGGACGCACCGGTGTTGATCTTCGACGGCGACTGTCCGTACTGCTCGGTCGCCGCCGTCGCGTTACGTCGGCTCGAGGGCGTCGTCGCGGTTCCGTGGGAGGCGGACCCGGTCGGGCCGTTCCTCGACGCTCAGTTCGGTGCGCGGCCGTTCGCGATGGTGCTTATTGACCCCCGAGAGGGCCGGGTGTACGCCGGGCGAGCAGCGGCGGAGGAGCTCGCGACGCGGGCGGGAACGCCCGGAATCGTCGGCGGACTCGTCCGGGATAACTACGACCGGATCGCCGACGTCGTCGGGTCCCTCTCCGGTCGCGGTCGCGACCCGTCGGACTACCACGACGAATACGACCTGACCGACGAGGCGAGCGAGCTGGTCGACGACCTCAGACCGGCCGCGAGCGACCCGCCGGAGGCGTCGTCGTGAGCGCGGGCGGAACGTACACCCTCGTCGTCGAACTGCCGACGGAGACGACCCTGTCGGTCGGTGCCCTCGGTGACCACCGGTTGCCCGCCGGTGCGTACGCCTACACCGGAAGTGCACTCGGAAGCGGCGGGTTCTCTCGGGTGGACCGCCACCGGCGGATCGCGCGGGGCGAACACGACGTGCGTCACTGGCACATCGACTACCTGCTCGGCCACCGAGACGCCCGGATCGACGGCGTCGTCCGAAGCGAACGCGCCGACGTCGAGTGTGCGGTGGCAGGGCGACTCCCGGAGGGTCCGATCGCCGGATTCGGCTCGTCCGACTGCGGCTGTCGGTCCCATCTCTCGAGAGTCGACGACGTCGAGACGTTACGCGAGCGCGTGAAGAAGGTCCACGCCGCAGCCACCCCCGGATTCGGAGCCGATCGAGACGCTCGCCGGTGAATCGCTCGTCGTTCCGTCCCGTCTCGACTCCACGGCGAGCACGGCTGCAGCTATCCACGGCGAGCACGGCTACAGGTCGTACCTGTCGACGACGTCTCGAAGCTGTTCTCTGCGCCCTTGGAGTGCCTCATCACGGAGCGCCGCCTCCTCGTCGGTCGGCCACGCGAGATCCGGGACCTCGGTCGGTATCCCGTCGTCGTCGAGCGCGACGAACGTGAAGTACGACGTCGTCGTCCGACGCTCCGACCCGGTTTTCGGGTTCTCCGCACGAACGTCGACTTTGACGTCGATGCTCGTTCGTCCCGTGTTGAACACGTATCCCTCGATCACGACTACCTCGCCCATCTCGATCGGGGCGATGAAGTCGACGTGATCCATCGACGCCGTGACGACCTGCCGACTGGCGAATCGCATCCCTGCGATCGCGCCACAGACGTCCATCCAGTGTAACACGGTTCCGCCGAGCGCCCTGCCGAGGTTGTTCGTGTCGTTCGGAAGCAGGATCTCGGTCATCTCGGTGTACGACTCCGCGAGGGTCGCGGTTTCGCTCATACGACGGCTCCGAGTCCGCTCGACTTGAAGCTACAGGTGCGACTCGACTACGTGCTCCCCTCGCCTCCCCTATCTCCCTTGCCTCCCCTATCTCCCTCGCCGAACCGGATCGAATCCGGCGGTCGCCCCGCTTCGTCGATGACGGCGTCCGTGACGACGATCGGACAGTCGAGACGGACGGCGAGGGCGAGCGCGTCGGACGGACGAGCGTCGAACACGAACCGCTCCGGTCGACCGTCCTCGTATCGTTCGGCGTCGACTTTGGCGTAGAACGTCCCGTCGGAGAGGTCGTCGATCCGGACACGGTCGATCGCGCCGCCGAACTCCGTGAGGATCTCGACGAGTAGGTCGTGCGTGAGCGGTCGGTCGAAGGGCTCACCCTCGAGAACCATCCCGATCGATCGAGCTTGATCCCCGCTGACGAAGATGGGGACGTACTCGTCGCGGACGGAGAGAACGATCGCCGGGACGTCGCCGCCGGGCGCGGAGCCGGCACCGACTCCGACGACCTCGGCTTGGTGCTCCATACGCGTTGATCGACGTGCCGGCATGAATAGCTGTCCCCCCGGTCGACTGCGATCGACGCCACCCGTCCCGGCGCTACCGCAAGCGACGCAGTTCGTCTCGATACCGATAGGCCCACGCGACCGTGAACACGATCGCCGCCACGAGAAAGAGGACGACTCCGGGTTCGAGAACCGTCACCGCGTGATCGGCGAGTGCCTCAATTCCGTCGACGAGGGTCTCGACGAAGCGACCGATCCCGTCCTCGGCGACCTCGGCGTCCTCGACCTCGGGCTCCGGCGTCGGTTCCGCGTCTGCTTCCGCGTCCATGCTGTCGGCCTCCGCGGCATCGTCGTCGGCAGCCATTCCCGGTTCCGCGTCCCCGTCGTCCGCCGCCGGCGCTGCGTCGTCGGTCGCTCCGGGCGTCCCGACGGAGTACAGTTGCTGTGCCGCGAGGCCGGCGAGCCCGAGGATCCCGTATCCACCGAGGAGCCGCTTGAGAGCGGCTTTGATCCCGGTTGAGTCCGTCGGTGGGCCGGCAAACAGCACGAGCGGTTCGTCGGTCGGTGCGTACACGTTCATCTCGCGTCCCTTCTCGGAGTACGCGGTGTCGACCACGTCGACGAGCTCGGCCTCGGAGAGCCTCCCGAGGTGATACTGGACGTTCTGAAGGGACGTGTCGATCTCGTCGGCGATCTCGGAGGTCGTTGCAGGCTCCTCGTGGAGCGTGGAGAGGACGGTTCGGGCGGTCTCGGAGCCGAGCGCCGCGAGGAGTTCGTCGGCCTCGTCGTCGTCGACACCGACGATCCGTGGCTCCCGGTCATCCGGCGACGTATCCGGCAGCGAGGGCAACAGCCGGGACATACCGGTCAGTGGAACACCCACGGATACAAACCTGTTGGGTGTCGGGACCCCGACCCGGCGATCGACTCACAAACCCTAAACGCGACCGGAGAGTACGGGACTCCAATGAGCGAGACGCCCGGAGGGTCCGGCGACGCGCCGTCGCGATCCTCCGCGAACGCATCCTCGGGCGAGCCGGATCGCCCCGATACGGAACCGGTCGACCGCCGTGATCCCGGATCGGTGACCGTCGTCGGGACCGCTCACATTTCCGAGCGGTCCGTCGAGGAGGTCGAAGAGACGATCGAGCGCGAGCGACCGGACGTCGTCGCGGTCGAACTCGACGAGGGACGCTACCGTCAGATGCAGGGGGAAACGCCGGACGACCTCGACGCTGGCGACCTCCTGAAGGGCAACACCGTCTTCCAGTTTCTGGCCTACTGGATGCTGTCGTACGTCCAGACCCAGCTCGGGGAGCGCTTCGACATCGAGCCCGGAGCGGACATGAAGGCGGCCATCGACGTCGCCGAGGGACTCGGGATCGACGTCGCACTGGTCGACCGGGACATCCAGACGACGATACAGCGCTTCTGGGCTCGAATGACGGTGATCGAGAAGCTCCGCATGGTCGGCGGGCTCGCGTTCGGGGTCACGGACTCCCGGGTCGCCGGGATCATGGCCGGACTGATCGTCGGTATCCTCGTCGGCCCCGTGATCGGGCTGTTCGGCGGCGCGATCGGCGTCACCGACGCACTCTTGACGAGCGTTACGGCAGGGGTTCTCGTCGCACTCGCCGTCGCGCTCGCGATCGATCAGGTCGGAAAGATCGGCCTCTCTCCCGACGCGAGGCTGTACGCCGCCGCCGGACTCGGCGCGGGAACGGGCGTCGCCGTCGCCGTACTGGGCGTGGCGAACGGGCTCGTGACGACGTATCTCGGAAGTTTCGCGGTCCGAGCGATCGGTAGTCTCGGACTCGGGATCGGGCTCGGGTTGGTCGTCGGGATCGCTGCCGCCGGCCTGATAGGTGCGCTCGGCGGTCGCGAATCCGAAGAACACGGAGGTATCGAGGGCCTCGACATGGAGGACCTCACCGACGCCGACGTGGTGACGATGATGATGGAGGAGTTCCGTCAGTTCTCGCCCGGCGGTGCGGAGGCGCTCATCGACGAGCGTGACGCGTTCATCGCACATCGGCTGATCGCGTTGCGGAACGCCGGACACGACGTCGTCGCCGTCGTGGGTGCGGGCCACCGCAAGGGGATCGAGCGGTATCTCGCGGCCCCCGAGACGCTTCCACCGGTCGAGAACCTGGTCGGCACGGAGAGCGGTCGCCGGTTCCCGTGGGGGAAAGCGCTCGGCTACGCCGTTGCCATCGCGTTCGTGAGCTTCTTCGTTCTGCTGGCGCTCGCCGGCGTCGAGGACGGCTTCCTGTTCCGACTGTTCGGTGCGTGGTTCCTCATCAACGCGGTGTTCGCGTTCTCGTTCGCGAAGCTCGCCGGTGCCCGCTGGTCGTCCGCGAGCGTCGGCGGCGCGGTCGCGTGGATGACGTCGATCAACCCGATGCTCGCGCCGGGCTGGTTCGCCGGCTACGTCGAGCTCCGAAACCTCACGGTGAACGTCGGCGACATCGGAGCGCTCAACGAGCTCCTCTCGGACGAGACGCGGTCGCCTTCGGAACTCGTCTCCGCGATGCTCGACGTTCCCCTGTTTAAGCTCATCATGATCGTCGCGATGACCAACGTCGGGAGCATCGTCGCCAGCTTCCTTTTTGCGGTGTACGTGCTTCCGGCGATGTTCGGCGCGGAGGTCGGGAGCGTCGACGAGGTCGGACGCCTCATGGTGGACGGGGCCCGCAGCGGCGCGGAACTGATCTACGGCTTCCTGACGACCGCCTCATGAGCACGCTCGTACGCGGCCGTCGGATCGGCGGCCTCTACTTCAGCGGGAGGGAGCTTCGCGACCTGCTCGTCGCGTGGCTCGCGCTCGGCGTCGCCTTTATGCTGTTTTTCGTCGGTGGAACGGCCGGGTTCGACCGACTGCTCGCGGCCGGCATCCTACTCCCCCTCGTCGTCAGTCTGGTGACGGCCGGGATCGGGTTCCTGCTTCACGAGGTGGCTCACAAGGTCGTCGCCGTCCACTACGACCAGGTCGCGGAGTTCCGCGCGGACAACGGAATGCTGTTCCTCGCGGTGATGAGCGCGCTGCTCGGGTTCATCTTTGCCGCACCCGGAGCCGTGCATCATCGGGGGCGACTCACCGTACGCGAACACGGCCACATCGCGCTCGCGGGGCCGATCGTGAACCTCCTGTTGATGGTCGCGTTCGTTCCGGCGTTACTCGTCGGAGCCGCTCTCGGGAGCGATCTCCTCGTGTTAGTCGGGGAACGCGGAATCGCCATCAACGTGTTCCTCGCGGCGTTCAACCTGATCCCGTACGGACCGCTCGACGGGAAGACCGTACTGGGATGGAGCAAGACTGTGTGGGCCGTGACGTTCGTTCCCTCGGTCCTCCTCGTGGTCGGCCTCGTCTTCGGTATCGGAGTCGGATTCGGCGGGCCGTTCTGAGGAGGGGCTCGGCTCTCCGTCGCGGCAAACGGTGCGCTTTTGCTCCGCGGGCGTCCCTGCTAACGTATGACCGAGGGCGACGACGGTGACGAACTCACGTACGCGGACGCTGGCGTCGATATCGACGCCAGCGAGGCTGCGACCGCCGCGCTGATCGGGGCGGTCGGAGAGAGCGAGGGCGACTACGCCGGCCTCCTTGACATCGGCGACCGATACCTCGCGCTCGCGACGGACGGCGTCGGGACGAAATTACTGATCGCGGAGGCGCTCGCCGACTACTCGACGGTCGGGATCGACTGTATCGCGATGAACGTCAACGACCTCGTCGCGGCCGGTGTCCGGCCGGTCGCGTTCGTCGACTACCTCGCGGTCGACGAGCCCGACGAACGGTTCGCCGAGCAGATCGGCGAGGGCCTCTCTCGCGGTGCGGAGCTCTCGAACATGGAACTCGTCGGCGGTGAAACCGCGGTGATGCCGGAAGTCGTGAAGGGACTCGACCTGGCCGGCACGTGCGCCGGACTCGCCGCGAAGGAGGCGGTGTTCGAGGGAAGTGCCGAGCCGGGCGACGCGCTCGTGGGGTGGCAATCGTCGGGGATCCACTCGAACGGACTGACGCTCGCACGCGAGGCGACGACCCGAAACCACGCGTACACCGACGACTGTCCGTTCGAGGGGTACGACACGATCGGCGAGGCCCTACTGGAGCCGACCCGGATCTACACCGACCTGCTCGACCCGATGCGGGCACACGGCGTGCGCGGCGCGGCCCACGTCACCGGTGGGGGCTGGACGAACCTCGAACGCTTGGGCGAGCGCCGCTACGTCGTCGACGACCCGTTCGACGCACAGCCGGTGTTCGAGTTCGTCCGGTCCGAGGGGAACGTCTCCGACGAGGAGATGCATCGGACGTTCAACATGGGGACGGGATTCGTCGCCGCGCTCGAGCCCGAGGCGGCCGAGGCGCTCGCGGAGGCGACCGACGGACGCGTCATCGGGTACGTCGAAGAGGGAGACGGCGTCTCGATCCGAGGACTGAGTTTATAAGCCCGAGTCGTATCGCGAAGTAGCGAACAGGCGGCGCGTGTCTCGTTCCGCGACGGCGCGCCACGCTCCCGCCTCGACCGTCGCGGTCGGTGTTCAGACCACACGGCGTCTGGCTCGTAATGAATTATAAACGGTCGGGCGAGCGGCGTCTCGTTTCTCGACGGCTCGGCCAGCTACGACAGGTGGGCCGCGATGTCGGCCTCGGTGATGATACCGATGGTTTCGCCGCCGTCGGTGACCATGACGGCCTTGTAGTGATCGAGCAGGTTGCGGATCTCGTCGACCGTCGCGTCCGGTGCGACGGTCGGGAACGACTCGCTCATCACCTCGCTCACGGGGAGTTCTCCGACGTTCTCGCCCGCGTGAATAACGTCACCTTGGCTGATCGAGCCGACCGGAACGGCGTTCTGGAGCACCGGAAGCTGCGAGTACGCCTCCGCTTCCATCTGGCCGATGGCGTCGATCACGGCGTCGTCGGGTGCGACGCTGATCACCGTCTCGTTCATCAGATCGGTCGCGCGAACGACCTCTCCTTCCGCCTCGTCTAAGGCGTTGACGATGCGCCGGAGCGTCGAGAGGCGGGGGTCGACGTCGCCGCCCTCGATCCGAGCGATGAGCGGCTGTGAGACGCCAGCGGCGTCCGCAAGTGCACTCTGGGTCAGTTCGAGGGTCGTTCGCCGCTCGCGTAGGTCCTGCGGCGTCGGGAGTTCCATACGGCTAATAACTATAGGTTATTAGAAAAGCTTTCGGCGGCGGCCGACCTCGCCGGACGGTTCCCCGAACGGTCCTCGGCCACTTCCCACGTGACGGATCAGCGACCGTCGCCGATCTACTGGTCGTCCTCGTCGTCCGCCTCGGTCTCGACGATCTCGATCACTTCGAGGGGGACGTCGCGGAGCGAGCCGCCGACCTCGCTTTTCGCGATCCGCTCGGCGTGCTCCTCGCCGTCGGCGTTGAATATCTCGATCTCCAAGAGGAGTCCGACGAGGGCGGTGTTCGCGGCGAGGAACGCGGCGTCGAACGGCTCTCCGCAGGCTGGACAGCCGGTGACGCCGGGTTCGACCTCGACGTACTGCTTGTCCGTCTCGTTGAGTCGCTTTCCGGCCTCGCTGACCGCAACGCCGATGGCGTCGTCGGTCTCCTCGACGTCACGAACCAACCAGGCGGCCTCCATCGCGACCAAGTAGTTGCTCATACACCGACGGACGGACCGCAGGGTTTCGTGTCTTGTGGTTTGTCGGCGGCAAACGAACGGGGAGACGGACGGAGCTGAAGAGTCTACAGCCGATCGACGATCGCCGCGGTGACCTCGTCGGTCGTCGCGGAGCCACCCAGATCGCCCGTCCGCGGGCCGTCGCTCAACACGCTCTCGACCGCGTCACGGACGCGGTGTCCGTCGTCGACGTAGCCGAGATATTCGACGAGCATCGCTGCCGAGAGGATCGCCGCCGAGGGATTCGCGATCCCCTCACCGGCGATGTCGGGTGCGGTCCCGTGCACCGGCTCGAACAGCGCGTTGTCGTGGCCGATGTTCGCCGACGGCAACAGCCCGAGCCCGCCGACGAGGCCGGCCGCGAGATCCGAGAGCACGTCGCCGGCGAGGTTCCCACAGACGACCACGTCGTACTGGGTCGGGTCCAGCGGGAGCTTCGTCGCGAACGCGTCCATCAACTCCTCGTCCGCGTCGATGCCGTGCTCCTCGGCGACCCCGAGCACCTCCTCGCGGAAGCGCCCGTCCGTCTCGCGCATCACGTTCGCTTTGTGTGCGACGGTGAAGCCGTCCGATCCGTCAGGTCCGCGGCCGTCCGCGACGAACTCGCACGCGAACTCCGCCAGCTCGCGCGACGCGGACGACGTAACGACCCGCGTCAGCGTCGAGAGGTCCTCCGAGAGCCGGTCCTCGTGGCCCGCGTAAACGCCCTCCGTGTTCTCCCGGAGGAAGACGACGTCCGTCTCCGGTCGAACGGCGTCGACGCCGGGATACGCCTTCGCCGGTCGAACGTTGACGAACGATCCGACCGCGTCCCGAAGCGGGAGGATCACGTCCGCGGCGCTCTCCCCGGCCGCCCCGAACAGCGTCGCGTCCGCGTTCGCAGCCGTCTCGTACGCTGCCGCCGGCAGCGCCTCGCCCGTCTCCGCCTCGACCGCGTCGCCCGCCTCCGCGTACGTGTACTCGAACCCGTCGATCTCGTCGCTGGTGTCAGCGAGCGCGTCGAGCACGTCGACTGCGGCCGGAACGACCTCTCTCCCGATCCCGTCGCCCTCGATGACGGCGATCCGCTCGGTCATTCAGTCGTCCCCCGTCGCGCCGGTCGCATCCTCGGTACCCGTGTCTCCGGGAACGTGATCGTCGGGAACGTACGGCAGCGACCGTGCGGTCGCTTTCACGGCATCGCCGTTTGCGCCCATCAGCGCCGTCGTGTCCCAGATGCCCTCGACGAGCGCTTTCCGCTGGGCCTCGCTGACGTCGGCGTCGATCGTCGTGCCGTCGTACGTCACGGTCTCTGCCTCGACGTCGACGTCGACCTCCACGTCCGGATCGTTCTCGACGTAGTCCTGCAGGTCCTCGATCTCCTCGGCGTTCGCCGTGATCGTCGGGATTCCGAGGGCGAGACAGTTGCCCGCGAAGATCTCCGCGAACGACTCGCCGACGATCGCGTCTATCCCCCACCGCATCAGCGCCTGCGGCGCGTGCTCCCGCGAGGAGCCGCAGCCGAAGTTGGCGTTGACGACCAAGACGTTCGCCCCCTGGAACCGTTCCTCGTTGAACGGATGGTCCTTCTCCGTATCCTCGTCGTCGAAGCGCTGGTCGAAAAAGGAGAACTGCCCGAGTCCGTCGAAGGTGACGACCTTCATGAACCGGGCCGGAATGATCTGGTCCGTGTCGATGTCGTTCCCCCGAACGGGGATCGCCGTCCCCGAGACGTCAGTCACCTTCTCGGCCGGTGCCTCCCCGTCCGAGAACTGCGAGTGATCGACACCGGTCGAGTTCGCGTCGTTCCCGCTCATGCGACGGTCACCTCCGTCATCTCGCGAACGTCGGTGACCTCGCCGGCCACCGCCGCCGCCACGACCATGATCGGACTCATCAGCACGGTTCGACCGTCCTTCGAGCCCTGTCGGCCGACGAAGTTCCGGTTCGAGGAGGAGGCGCTCGCCTCCGATCCCTGTAGCTGATCGTCGTTCATGCCGAGACACATCGAACAGCCGGGTTCACGCCAGTCGAAGCCGGCCTCGGTGAACACCTCGTCGAGGCCCTCCGCCTTGGCCGCTTTCTGGACGCGCTGGCTGCCCGGAACCACCATCGCACGTACGTCGTCGTCGACGGTTCGACCCTTCACGAACGCGGCCGCCTCTCGCAGGTCTTTTAAGCGAGCGTTCGTGCACGAGCCGAGGAACGCGACGTCGATGGCGTACCCCTCCATCGTGTCGCCGGGTTCGACCCCCATGTGTTCTTGCGCACGGCGAGCGGTGTCCCGTTTGTCCGCGGGCAGTTCCTCCGGACGCGGGATCGGCTCGGAGATGCCGATCCCTTGGCCGGGGGTGGTTCCCCACGTGACGGTCGGTTCGATCGCGGAGCCGTCGATGGTGACGACGTCGTCGTACTCCGCGTCGTCGTCGCTGGCGATCGACTCCCAGTACGGTTTGAGCCGTTCGAACCGCTCGGGGTCGTTCTCGAAGGCGTCCGTCCCCTTCAGCCACTCGAACGTCGTCTCGTCGGGGTTGACGTACCCCGCGCGGGCACCCCCCTCGATCGACATGTTACAGATCGACATTCGACCCTCCATGCCGAGGCTCTCGATGGCCTCGCCGGCGTACTCGTACACGTGGCCCACGCCGCCGTCGGTGCCGAGCTCCCTGATGATGGTTAAGATCACGTCCTTGGCCGTGACGCGGTCGCCGAGCTGGCCGGTCACCTCGATCTTTCGGACCTTCTGTTTCTCCATGGCGACACAGCCCGTCGCGAGCACGTCGCGGATCTGTGAGGTCCCGATCCCGAACGCCAGTGCGCCGAACGCGCCGTGCGTCGACGTGTGAGAGTCCCCACAGACGATCGTCATGCCGGGCTGGGTGAGCCCCTGCTCCGGGCCGATGACGTGGACGATCCCCTGGTTCCCGGAGTCGGGGTCAGAGAACTCGATCCCGGATCCGCGGACGTTCTCCTCTAACTCCGCCATCATGTTCTCCGCGGCGTCGTCGCCGTAGGGCCGATCCCGGTTCCCCGTCGGGACGATGTGGTCCACGGTCGCGTGCGTCCGCTTCGGGAACGCGACCTCCTGACCGCGCTCTTTCAGCATGCCGAACGCCTGCGGGCTCGTTACCTCGTGGACGAGATGGAGGCCGACGAACAGCTGGTCCTGTCCCGTCGGCAGTTCGGTCACCTTGTGCTCGTTCCACACCTTGTCGTACAGCGTTCCTTCACTCATTCCTCGTCACCGGTTTCATCTGCTACGCCGGAGCCGCGCCCCCCGCGAACCCAGACGTCGTTCACGTGTCCGTTTCGTGGCGTGTGATCGACCTCGTCCATCGTGGCTGTCCCGTCGACCCCCGACCCGTCGTCACTGGCTGTGACGCGTTCGTCGACCCCCGACCCGTCGGTTCCACCGTCGGCGACCGCGGGACCGCGAGCGAACACGTCGCCCAGCGTCGAGCCCGTGTACGGGTTCGCGTGGGAGACGTCGGCCATCGCGTCTCGATCGTCCGCCGTCGCGCCCCCGGTCTCGGTCCGATCGTCAGTCGTCCGTGTCCGCATCAGGCCTGCACCTCGGCCTTCTCCTCTTCGTCCTCGGTTCCGTCGCGCTCCTCCTGCCACGAGAACAGTCCGCGAAGCTCCTCGCCGACGGCCTCGATCTCGTGGTTCTTCTCCGCGTTGCGGAGCTGGGTGTAGGAGGGCCGACCGGCCTGGTTCTCGGCGATCCACTCGCGTGCGAACTGACCGTTCTGGACCTTCTCTAACACCGCTTCCATGTTCTCGCGGGCGTGCTCGTCGACGACGACGTCGCCCTGCGTCAACCCGCCGTACTCGGCGGTGTCGGACACCGAGTCCCACATTCCGCCCAGTCCGTCCTCGTACATCAGGTCGACGATGAGTTTGAGCTCGTTGAGACACTCGAAGTACGCCATCTCGGGCGAGTAGCCGGCGTCGACGAGCGTCTCGTAGCCCTGCTTCACCAGCGAGGTGACGCCGCCACAGAGGACGGCCTGCTCGCCGAACAGGTCGGTCTCGGTCTCCTCGCGGAACGACGTCTCGACGACGCCGGCTCGCGTACAGCCGATCGCGGCCGCGTACGCGAGTCCCTCCTCGCGCGCCTCGCCGCTCGCGTCCTGATACACCGCCAGCAGGCCGGGCGTCCCCTCGTCGTGCTCGTAGTTCCGGCGGACGAGGTGACCGGGCGACTTCGGTGCGACCATCGTCACGTCGACGTCCTCGGGCGGTTGGATCTGGTTGTAGTGGATGTTGAACCCGTGTGCGAACTGGAGGGTGTCGCCCGCCTCCAGGTTCGGCTTGATCGCCGACTCGTACACGTCGGGCTGGACGGTGTCCGGGACGAGCACGCTGACGATGTCGGCCTCGGCGGCCGCCTCGTCCGGCGTCGCGACCCGTAACCCGTCGTTTTCGGCTGCCTCCCACGAGGAGCTGCTCTCCCGCAGGCCGACAACGACGTCGACCCCGCTGTCCGCGAGGTTCTGTGCGTGTGCGTGTCCCTGCGAGCCGTAGCCGAGCACGGCCACGGTCTTCTGTGCGATGTGCTCGCTGTTCGCGTCGTCGTCGTAGTATACTGTCGAGTCGAACGTCTGCGTGTCGTCTTCGGTCATGTGAGTGTTAGTTGTCGGTTGGGGTCGTCGGTTCGCCGGCCGTTCCGGGTTTCTCTCCTGGTGCGGTCGGGATGTCACCGCGCGCGAGGGCGGTCTGGCCCGTGCGTGCGATCTCGATGATCCCGAACTGGTCGAACGCGTCGAGTGCGTCGTCGATCTTCGATTCGTCGCCCGTGAGCTGGACCGTGATCGTCCGCGGCCCGGCGTCGAGCGTTCGTCCGTCGTACATCTCGGTGACCGCGTGGACCTCGTCCGGCCTCTCGCCGCGAACCTTCAACAGGACGAGCTCCGCGGTGACGGCGTCGCCGGACACCTCGCCGACCGAGATGACGGGCTTCAGCTTCGCCATCTGCTTTTCTATCTGGTCGATGCCGGGGTCGGTCTCCTCGACGACCATCGTGATCCGGGAGTGGCCGTCGACGGTCGTGGGTCCGACCGTCAGGCTCTCGATGTTGAACTGGCGGCGGGAGACGAGCCCGGAGACGCGAGCGAGCACGCCCGGTTCGTCCTCCACGAGTGCGGAGATAACCGCGCGTCGAGGGTGATGTTCCGCCTCGACGACGGGATCGATCCGGTGGCCCTCGAGGTTCCGTCGCCCCTCGGGATGCGGCCGCTCCTCGGGAGCGGGGCCGGGCATGGCCGTCGTGTGCCCGCCGTCGGTCCGTTCTCGGCCGTCGGGTCGGTCCGGGTTCGGGTCCTCGCCGCTCATAGCTGGTCCTCCGAGAGCGCGAACCGCCCGTTTGCCCCGCCGCTCGGCACCATCGGCAACACGTCCTCCTCGGGGTCGACGTGGAAATCGATCACCGCGGGGCCGTCGTATGCGAGCGCTTCCTCGACGGCGGGTGCGACGTCGTCGTAGCCGTCGACGCGGATCCCGAGCGCGCCGAACGCCTCGGCGAGCTTGTCGAACTCCGGCATCCAGTTGTACTCCGAGGCCATGTGCCGCCCCTCGAAGAACGCGTCCTGCCACTGGCGGACCATCCCGATGTACTCGTTGTTGAGCACGGCGATAGTGAGGTTCAACTCCTCCCGAACGGCGACGGACAGCTCCTGCATCGTCATCAAAAAGGAGCCGTCGCCGTCGAAACAGATCACGTCGCGCTCCGGGTCGCCCATCGCGTCCGCGGCGACGCGCGCGCCGATCGCTGCCGGCACGCCGTATCCCATGGTTCCGAGCCCGTGCGAGGAGACCCACGTCCGGGGGTCGGTGTACGTCCAGAACTGTGAGGCCCACATCTGGTGTTGGCCGACCCCGGTCGTGACGATGGTATCGTCGTCGGTCGCCTCGTCGAACGCCTCGACGACGAACTGCGGTTTGAGCGGCTCGTCCTCCGGCGTCGCGTAGGTCATCGGATACGTCTCCTTCCAGTCGGCACACTGCTCGCGCCACTCGTCGACGTCGGGTGCGGTCCGAACGGCCGCCGTGAGCTGATCGAGCACCGCACCGGCGTCACCGATCAGCGGGTAGTCGGCGTACACGTTCTTCGATATCTCGGCCGGGTCGATATCGACGTGGACGACCTCTGCCTCCGGCGCGAACGTGTCGATTCCGCCGGTTAGTCGGTCGTCGAACCGGGTGCCGACCGCGATCAGGCAGTCGGTGTGCGTGATCGCCATGTTGGCGTACCCCGTCCCGTGCATCCCTGCCCACGACAGCGACAGGTCGTCGTCCTCCGGGAACGTACCGATCCCCGGCATCGTCGTCGTCACGGGGATCTCGTAGGTCCGTGCGAACGTGCGTGCGGCGTCGCTCGCCTCGGCTTTGATCACGCCCCCGCCGAACAGACAGAGGGGTCGCTCCGCGTTTTCGATCGCACGTGCGGCCTCCGTCACCGCGGCGGGATCCGCGTTCGGGTCCGGGTCGGTTCCGGCGGGTGCTTTCGCCGGTCCCGGCGACTCCGTCGTCTCGTCGAGCGTCACGTCCTTCGGCAGGTCGACGAGCGTCGGCCCCGGGCGGCCGACCCGCGCCAGCTCGAACGCCTCGCCGACGACGTCGCCGACGGAGTCGGCCTCGCCGGCGAAGTAGTTGTGTTTCGTGATCGGGCGCGTGACGCCGACCGTGTCGGTCTCCTGAAACGCGTCGTTGCCGACGAACTCGGTCGGCACCTGTCCGGTCAACGCGAGCATTGCGTCCGAGTCCATGTCGGCGTCGGCGATTCCCGTGACGAGGTTCGTCGCACCCGGTCCCGACGTGGCGAGACACAAACCGGGCTCGCCCGTGACGACGCCGTACGCGTCGGCGGCGTGGGCGGCACCCTGTTCGTGGGCCATCGTGATGTGACGGACCGACGAGTCGTACAGCGCGTCGTAGACGGGCATGATCGCGCCGCCCTGCACGCCGAAGGCGGTCTCCACGCCCGCCGCCTCCAGCGCCGCGACGACCGACTCCGCACCGGTCGATACCGTTCCGGTGTCGGTACCGTCGTCCGTCCGCTCGGGATCGGTCGTCCCCGTCTCGGCGGAGTCGTCTCGATCGATCGGCTCCTCGGAGTCGTCGTCTCGTTGCTGTGCTGCTGTGTCGCTCATGTTCGTGGTGGCGTGTAGTGTGTGTGCATCGTTCGTGCACGCGTGTGGCTCGGTCCGAACGCCGATGTCGTGATCGGGAGCGCGGCCGCGTCGGCCGCGGGTTCCGTCTCGTCGGTCGCGGAACGGGCCCGGCCCGTCCGCTGGCGTTCGTCGGTACGTCGCGTCGGTGAGGAAGGAGTGGGGTAGGGGATTATACCCCTACAATGATCGCGGCGGCGGCTCCCGTCTCGGGACCGGTCGTCCTGATCGTGGGTTGCCGTCGCATCTCGTTCGGCCGAACGAGCGCCACCTATAAATCCCTGTCGGGATACGCGATCGTCGCACCGATCCGTCGACGTGACCGGGGTGTTCGTCGACGATCCGTCAGCCGGATCCGGGGGTGAGCCCGAACGCAGTTGCTGATCGTCGGCGGCGACCGCTGAAACGACCATCAGATCCGGACCTCCTCCTCTTCACGCTTGATGCCCGCTTCGCGCGCGAACCGCTCGACGTCGCCAGCGGTCACCTGCCGCTTGCCCGAGCCGTACTCTTTGACCCGCTTGGTGATGCCGCGGACCTCGCTTTCCGTCGGGTCGAAGCCGGCCTCCACGAGGTGTTTGCGCACGCTGTGGGTACCGGTGTGTTTGCCGAGTACGAACTCGCGTTCGGCACCGACCATCTCCGGGGTCATGACGCCGGGCTCGAACGTATCCGCGTTCTCGATGACGCCGGCGGCGTGGATCCCCGACTCGTGGGCGAACGCGTTCCGCCCCGTGACGGGCTTGTTGGCCGGCACCGGGATGTCCGAGGCGTTCTCGACGATCCGGGCCAGCTCCGTGATCTGGGTCGTGTCGATACCGGTGTCGACGCCGTACACCGACTCGACCGCCATCACGACCTCCTCGTAGGCTGCGTTCCCGGCGCGCTCGCCGATCCCGTTGACCGACACTTGCGCCTGCTCCGCGCCGTTTTCGAAGCCCATCACCGCGTTGGCCGCGGCCATGCCGAAGTCGTCGTGGGTGTGGACGTCGACGCGTGCGTCCGTCGCCGCGACGACCGCCTTCACGGTCTTCCCGAAGCTCGTCGGCATGCCGACGCCACAGGTGTCCGGGATATTGATCCAGTCCGTGTCGGCGTCGCTGACCGCCTCGACGATCTCCGTCAGGTACTCCGGGTCCGTCCGGGTCGCGTCCATCGGCGAGAACATGCACTCCACGCCGGCGTCTTTCACCTGCTCGACGGCGGCGACCGCACGCTCTTTCGCCTCCTGGCGGGTCGCGTGCATGGAGTCCTCCAGCTGGACGTCGCTCGTGGAGACGAACACGTGTACCATCTCCACGCCGGCGTCGATCGCCGCGTCGATGTCGCCTTCGACGACGCGCGCGAGCCCGCAGACGGTGGTGTCCGTCGCGGCGGCGATATCGCTCACGGCCTCGAACTCCGCGTCCGAGTTCACCGGGAACCCCGCCTCGATGACGTGGGTACCCATGTCGTCCAGCGTCGCCGCTATGCGGCGTTTCTCGTCGTAGCTGAACGACGTCCGTGGTGACTGTTCTCCGTCTCGTAACGTCGTGTCGAAGATCCGTACAGGACCGATATCGATGTTAGAAGCTATCGTGCCCTGGAAGAACTCGATCCGCCGGGGTGTCCGACGAAGCCTCCGTGATGTCTGTCATCGACTCTCACCAGTGCTGTCGTACACTTAAAGGTTCCGTAGCCGGGGTGATCGGCGTCCGATCGATCGGTTCGTCACGACGATGCGATCGCGGAAAATCGACTGACGTGACGGGGGGAGCGTATCCTTATATCATATATACACACGGATATCCGACTCGGCGATCACGGTTCTCACGCCGATTCATATATCCGATGGACGTTCGTTCGTCCTCGCGTGGTCCTCGCGCGCGGTTCCGATCGATCGTCGATCGATCCGTCGGTCGATCCATCGTCGATCCGCCGGTCAATCCGCTCGAGCCGGAAGCGGTCCCTCGTACTCCTCGGGGACGTACGGACACAGCGGGTCGCTCCCGGTCGGATCGCCGGTTTCAGCGTACGCACGCGACCGGCTTCCCCCACAGACGTGTCTGTACTCGCAGGCCCCACATTTCCCCGAGAACTCGTCGGGTTCCCGGAGCGACTCGAAGAGGTCGGAGTTCCGGTACACGTCGACGACGGACTCCTCCCGGACGTTGCCGGCCGACTGCGGCAGGAACCCGGAGGGGTACACCTCCCCGCGGTGGCTCACGAACGCGAACCCGCAGCCGGCGGTGATCCCTGCCCGGCGACGGGAGCCGTCCCGCCCGCCGTCCTCGCGCTGGAGTCCGACGCGACGGTAAAACGGGGCTTCGGTCGTCTTGATCCCGAACGGCTCCGCGGCGTCGACGTCGTGAAGCCACCCCATGATCGACTCGGCGCGTTCCGGGGAAACGGGATCGAGTATGCCGCCGCGTCCGACCCGGACGAGGAAGAACACGCTCCAGAGGACGGCCCCGAGCGAACGAACCCGGTCCCGGATAGCCGGGAGCTCCTCGACCGTGTCCGCACACACCGTGGTGTTGATCTGGATCGGGACTCCGGCGTCGCGGGCGGCCTCGGCGGCGGCGACCGTATCCGCGAAGCTCTCCTCGCCGCGGAACGCGTCGTGTGACGCCTCCGTCGCGCCGTCGAGGCTGACCGCCATCCGAGCGATCCCGGCGTCCGCCAGATCGTGGACCCGATCCGGCGTCAGCGACGCGGTGCCGCTCGGCGTGATCGTCATCCGGAGCCCGTTGTCGTCGCCGTACGCGATCAGCTCCGTCAGGTCGTCCCGCGCCAGCGGGTCGCCGCCGGAGAGCACGACGAGCTGTCCGTCCCCGAAGTCGGCCGCGTCGTCGAGGAGTCGTTTCCCCTCGGCCGTCGTCAGTTCGTCGGGATGACGCGTGGGCACCGCGTTCGCCCGACAGTGCCGACAGGCGAGTCCACACGCCTGCGTCACCTCCCAGATCAGAACGAGCGGCCGATCGTCGACGTCCAAATCGGCGAACATGCACGCGCGTACGATCCACGTCCCCTTTAAGAAAGTCCCGAACATCTTCCCGTAAGGTCTTACCGCGTGAGAACACGCGAAACAGGATTGCGTGGACGTCGCGAACGCGTCCGCATGGTCGAAAAGACGGAGCGAACCGGCGGTAAAAGCGGACCACGATCGGCCGACGGGAGACGGTTCGAGGTGTTCATCCGCGACGAGGAGCCCGATCCGCTTCGACACGTCGGAACGATCGCCGCTCCCACGCCGGACGCCGCCCACGAGGAGGCGAGCAAACTGTTCGGGTGGTACGCCCGCGACGTGTGGATCTGTCCCGCGGCGGAGACGTACCGGTACTCCGCCGAGGAGTTCGCCGGCGAAGACGACTCGTCGACCGTCGGTTCCGGCGACGAACACGCCGCCGAGGACGACGACGCTGCCGAACCGCGCGTGTACGAGGAGACGGAGGGGACGCCGACGGTCGCCTGCGGACGTGCACCGATCGACGAGGCGGGAGAACGCGAAGCGGGAGAACGCGAAGGAAACCGATGATCTCCGTCAGCAAGCTGTTGTGTGGGCTCGACGCCGAAAGTGACGGGCTCCGGTACGACGCGGCCGACGACTCGAAGAAACCGCAGATCACGGATGACCGTCAACGCAGGCCGGTCGTCGTCTGGAACACGACGAAGCGATGCAACCTCCGGTGTGAGCACTGCTACGCCGCCGCCGACGCGGAGGGCGCGCCCGGCGAGCTGTCGACCGCGGAGGGAAGGGCGCTGATCGACGACCTCGCCGAGTTCGACGTCCCCGTGCTGCTGTTTTCGGGCGGCGAGCCCCTCGTTCGCGAGGATCTGACCGAACTCGTCTCGTACGCCGCGGACCGGGGGCTCCGTCCGGTGCTCTCGACGAACGGGACGCTGCTCACCCGCGACCGGGCACGAGAGCTTCAGGACGCGGGGCTCCAGTACGCGGGCATCTCCGTCGACGGTCTCAGCGAGCGCAACGACCGGATCCGCGGCGAAGAGGGCGCGTTCGACGCCGCGGTTCGCGGGATCGAGGCCTGCCTCGACGTCGGGCTCAAGACCGGACTGCGGTACACGATCACGGAACACAACGTCGTCGATCTGGAGGGAGTCGTCGACCTGCTCGTCGACGTCGGCGTCGACCGGTTCTGTTTTTATCACCTCGACTACGGCGGCAGGGGGGCCGACATCTCCGACGTCGACCTGAGCCCGGCGGCGACCCGTGAGGCGGTGACGCGCCTGTGTGACCTCACTCGCGAGTACCACGCGGACGGCGAGGAGATCGAGACGCTCCTCGTCGGCAACTACGCCGACGCCGGCTACCTCGTGGAGTACGCCGATCGAGCGGTCGGAACCGATCAGGCCCGCCGGATCCGGGAGTACCTGCGGCGGAACGGGGGCGATCCCGCCGGAGAACGCGTCGCCGACGTCGACCCGGTCGGCAACGTCCATCTCACGCAGTTCTGGCAGGGGTACGCGCTCGGAAACGTCCGGGACCGGTCGTTCGGTTCGATCTGGTCCGACGAGTCGAACCCGCTCGTCTCCGCGCTCCGGAACCGCGAGGACCACCTGAAAGGCAAATGTCGCGACTGTGCGTATCAGGACGTCTGCCGCGGCGGCTCGCGGCTCCGGGCGCTGGCCGCTCACGACGACCCGTTCGCGCCCGATCCGAAGTGTTACCTCGAGGAGGGAGAACGGGCCGTGAGCGCCGTCGACTCCTGAGCGTCGTCGACTCCTGAGCGCCCCATCGAGCCGAGACGCCCCGAACACGTTCGGGCCCGATGTCGTCCCGTCGGAACCTTCCTAGTGGTCTTTGTGCTCGCCGGGCCGATCGGATCGTCGATGACACACGCGCACCTCGTCGCCGAGCTCCCCGACGGGCCGTGGGTTGCGGACGTCTCTCGGAGGCACACGGACGCCTCGTTCAGAGTGCTGGCGGCGATGCCGGACGACGGTCCCGGCTACGCGCTCGTGAACGTCACCGCTCCGGACGTGGGTGCCGTCCTCGACGAGATGCACGATCATCCGACGCTGACCGATATCTCGGTCCTGGCGCGGTCCGAGCGTGACGCGACCGTGCAGTTCGAGACGAGCGAGCCGATGCTCCTTCGCGCCGCGAAGCGTGCGGGGGTTCCGATTCGGATGCCCGTTCATATCGAGGCGGGCGAGGCGAGGCTCTCGGTGATCGGCGCGCCCGAACGGGTCCCGGAGCTCGGCGACCGCCTCGAGGAACTCGGGATCGCGTATCGGAGAGAGCCCGTGACTCGGGTCGAGTCATCGGGTACAATGCTCACCGACCGGCAGCGGGAGACGGTGCTCGCGGCGGTCGAGAACGGCTACTACGACACGCCCCGCGAGTGCTCGCTTACGGAGTTGGCCGACGAGATCGATCGTGCGAAATCGACCGTCAGCGAAACGCTCCACCGGGCGGAGGAAGCGGTCGTCAAGTCGTTACTCGTGGACGAGATCGTCGGAACGTCCAGGTAGGCCTCCAACGACTCCGCGACCCTCACTCCTCCAACGACTCCGCGACCCTCACTCCTCCAACGACTTCGATTCCGTCGGCGTTCGCAATTCGCTCGTCGTTCCGTACTTCCGGGAGAAGCGTTCGTCGGACAGCTCGCCGCGAGCGACACCGATCGCGTCCCGGACGAGTTCGACGGTAACCTCGTCGTCCACCGGCTCCGGAACGGGCAGTCCACCGTCGGCCACACCGGACGGATAGCCGGTGAGTGGCTCCTCGTCCGGCCGGTCATCCACCGATTCGTCGTCGGATCGCCGATCGTTCGGGATGGTCGGATCGCTCATGAGTGTGTAAATGACACGCGCCCCCATCGCTTTCTCCCTTTACACGTTTACCTTTTTAAATCGTCGTCAGGTGTCCGATTCGTCGAACACGTTCTTGACGAGCTTCGCTTGTGCGGTGCGGAGTCGTTGGGAGAGCGCGGACTTGCTGATGTCGAGTTCGTCGGCGAGCGCGCCGAGGTCGACCTCACGGTCGTCGTCGAAGTACCCGCGCACGACCGCGAGTTCGAGGCCCTGTCGCTGTTTCGGCGTGAGCGAGGAGAGATCGAAGGTGACCTGTTCGGTCGCGTCCGGCCCCTCGACGACCGCGAGCCGAACGAGCCGAACGTGACCGAGCATCTCCTGGAGCACCTCGATGAGTTCGCGGATGACCGCGCGGTCGTCGACGTACGTCGTGACGAGCATCGACCGATCCTCGACGCGCTGGATGTGGGGAACGCAGCCGAACTGCTGGAACGCGCGGCAGAGACAGTCGTCGCCGACCTCGCCGGTCGCCCTGATCATCCCGTCCTCGCCCGGAGGTTGGAGGTCGACGTTGCACTCCTCGCCGACCGCGTTGACGTTCACGTCGGCGACGCTGTCGGACTCGTCGACGATCGGACAGTCCCAGTCCCGCCCGGGCTCGATATCGAGATCGACTCGAAGACGGCGACGAGAAGCGACATCCGCAGCGTCAGACATACCTGATCGTACCGGGCTGAGCGGTATATGGTTTGCCATCCCGCCGATCCGTTTTTATACAGATCGGCGAACAAGTTCCTGAATTTATCAGTATCTCCGGCAGTCCCGGATGTGACACGTCGCCATCGCTGTAGGTTCCACGCTGGGTACGGGAACCACGCTGGATGCGGTGATCCGACTTGGCGACGCCGTTTCCCCTCGATGGTACCGTCCCCCCTCGGTGACAGCGTTCCCCCTCGGCGACGACGTCCGCCTCGGCGATCAGCGTTCCGCCGCGTGGACGACGTCACCGACCGAGACCACATGGTTTAATCGTGGACGCGTTCGACCCCGAGACAATGAACCGCTTGCCGTCGTGGCACCACGATCGCCGTCCAAAGGTCACGGGTCGCCGTCGATGACGGGCGACCAGCCAGCCGGCGAGGACGCCCTCAAGAGCGATGCCGGACTCGCGGCACGTCTCGCGCGGTCGCTCGCGGGCGTCGCCGCGCTCCCGACGTCGCTCCGTGCGGTGCTCGACTACTACGCGACGACCGGGAACCTCGCGCTCGACGTCGTCCGGATCCAGCGCCGCGTCGACGCCTACGTCGACGGCGTGATCGCCGACGCGTTCGTCGACGTCGAACGATCGATCGCCGAGGAGGCGGGCGTGGGGCCGGCCGACGTCTCGTTCGCGTACGACACGAAGCTCACGATGCCCGCGGAGCTGACGCTGGGACACGTGTACCAGCGGGCACGCACGTCGGGTACGTCGGGTACGTCGAGTACATCGGGTACGTCGAGTACATCGGGTACGTCGAGTACATCGGGTACGTCGAGTACATCGGAGTCGACCGTGATCGACCGCGCGGAGGACGTGACGGAACTCGTCGTCGTCGCGCTGCTCGACGGGGACATGCGAGACGCGATCAACGACGCCGAGTACGACGACTTCCTGGTCCAGGGAGCGGACGGGGTCGACCGGGCTCGTGCCGCCGAACTCGCACAGGAGGCGCTCCGGGCACAGGTCGACGAGCTGTTCGAGCGCTTCCCCGACGCCGTCCGGGACGCCTATCGTGAAGCGGTCGATCGCTCCGAGGCTCACCAGGACCGGGACCCGTACTTCCGTGACCTGATGGCGGACGCACAGGCTGGCGATCCGGACGCAGTCGAGGCGATCCGCGACGAGTACAAGTACGGGTCGTTCGACGCCCCCGACCACGACGCCGAGCCCCGCATTCGTCCCGAGGAGCTGTTCGTCGACGCCGAGCTCACCTTCCCGTACCTCAAGACGCAGTACGGTCGCGTCGGCGTCATCTACGACGGGATGATCGAGATGTACCGCGCGGCCGGGATCGAGATCGAGGACACGTTCAAACGCTCGATCGTGTTCACGATCATCGGTGCGCAGATCTGGCTCGACGACATCGACGACTACGACGCCGACCTCGCGGAGACGCAGTTGACGCCCGTGACCGCCGAGTACCTCCTCGCCGACTCCGACCGCGAGGCGTACCGCAACGTCGTCGACGCGACGAACGACTACCTCGAAGCCGCCGAACGGTACGCGGCCGCGACCGACTCGCCGCTGGCCGGGATCGGGACGAACTACGTGTTCCACAGCGGGACCCCGAGCGTGCTTCCCGGTCACGAGTGATCGGTTCGGGTGGCCGGACGGCGACGACGCGGACGAGCCCGACGAACGACCGGCTACGGCGACGCAGACGGGTCCGACGACTCCGAGGAATCCACCAGCTTCCACGACGGGAACGCCGTCTGGCCGTCGTGGACGGCCGCCGCAACGAGTCGGGTCGCGAACGATTCGGGGTCGTCGACGTCGACGCAGACCGCACGGGCGACGTCCTCGACGATCTCGGCGTCGATACGGAGTCGCCCGTCCGACGACGAGGATCCGGACGCCAGAGCGATCGACCGATGTGCGCGGATTCCCGCCGCCAGACAGCGCCGAGCCTCCGCGACGGGATCGGCGACCGATGGGATCGTGGAGAGATAGCCGGCCGCCTCGGTGTCCGCGACGTCGCAGGCGTCGGCGAGCCAGTCGGCCGCACCGACGGTCGGTTCGGCGGGATCGTCCGCCTCGTCGAGATACGCCGCCGCGAGTCCGGCCTCCTCCGTGGCGATCCGGTGGAACGCGTCGCCGACGACGACGGCGTCCGCCCCGGCGTCGAGCATCGCGGTCGCCTTCTCCCGGGAGTTTATCCCACCGCCGTACCAGACGCGCGTCCAGTCCACGCCGTCGTCGATCGCTTCCAGCGCCGCCGCACCCGCTTCCCCACCGTACGTCCCGGAGTATTCCAGATACAGCACCTCCGCGCCGAGCACGTACTCCGCGGCCATCGCACGCCGCTTCGCCTCGAGCGCGTCGAGCGTGTCGTCCGCCGTCACGCCGCTTTCGCGGGCGGCCGCGCTGTCCGGGTTCTGCACGATGTACGCCTCGACGACGGCGTTCGAGATCAGCAGATCCGTCAGCGTCGCCGCGAGTCGTTCGCCGACCCCCGGTATCCACGAGAGCCGCCCGAGCACCGCGGGCGTCATCTCCTCGCGGACGTGTTCGACGCCCGCCCCGAACGTGCCAATGAACGCCTCGTCGTCGCCGTTGAGCACCTGCGGGACGGCGAGGAACGTCGCCGTCGACAGCGTCTCGCGCGTGACGTGGCTCGCCCCGCTCGGTTCGTGGAACGCCGGCGTGTCGAGCGGGTCGAGCAGCGCGAACGTCCGCGCCGTGTTCTCGTCGGTGACGTCGGCTGAACCGCCGACCGAGACGGCGTCGGTGTGACGGAGGTAGCGCGGAAAGGCGATCGGGAGCTTCTTTCGCTCCTCCGGATCGACCTTCGTCACGTGTGCCCACGACCCCGGAACAGGGTTCGTGTCGAGCCGTAGCCCGTGCCGAACGACCGCGCGGCCCGCGCCGAGGAGGCGACCGACCCGGCCGGCGAGCGCGTCGAGTGAACTCATGGACGGAAACGATCCGGAGACGAACGGCTCAAGGATTAAGCCTTCCCATCCCGGCGGGCGTACGTTTCGTTCCCTCGCTCACGTCACGTAGGCGACGACGCTCACGTCACGTAGCCGACGACGCTCACGTCACGTAGCCGACGAACGGGATCGCCCGCTTGGGCGTCACCACCTCGTCGATCTGCGTGAGAACGATCCCGACGCCGACGGCCGCGAGCGCGGCCGCGAACGCGAAGGGAACCGCGAACCCCCACGCGACGAGGAACCCGGAGAGGAGCGGTCCGACGGCGACGCCGAAGCCGAACGCCATCGTGAGTACTGACAGCGTCGATCCGGACTCGTTGGCCGGTGCGAGGTCCCCCGCGAGCGCGAGCGCCGGCGCGAACACCATCGCCCCGGCGACGCCCTGCAGGAACCGGGCGAGGAACATCAGCCACGAGTCGGACATCACGCCCGAGAGGAGCGTGGCGTCCGGGATGATCCCCTGTACGAACGTCGTCGGCACCAGCAGCACCGTCCCCACGACGATGAACGCCTTCCGGCCGTAGAAGTCGGTCGCGCGACCGATCGGCGCTTGCAGGAGGATCTGTGCGAGCACGAACGCCGCGAACTGGAGACCGAACATCTCCGGCCCCTGATCGAGCCGCGTGTTCACGATGTCGCCGAGCGTGGCGAACACCGCGATCCCGACCGCCATGAAAAACGAGACGACCCCGAGCGCGAACACGGGATCGAGCAGGTTCTCGCCGGACGGATCGCGGATCGCGATCCCGTCGAGGACGGATTCGTCGTCGTCCGCTTTCGGCTCGATGTCCGGATCGCGGATGAGAAACACCACGAGGAAGAACGCGAGCGTGGCGGTGGCGGCAGCGAAGTAGAACGCGGCGTCGAACCCCGTGATCGTCACCGTCCCGGCGGCAACGGGGACCGAGTAGGGACCGGCGGCGACGACGCCGCCGGCGGCGATGGGACCGACGCCGAACCCGACCAACCGGAACGTGTTGTACGTCCCCATGTTCCCGCCGCGGTTGTCCTCCGTGGCGAGGTCGTTGACCAGCGCGACCGTCGTCGGGATGATGAACGCGCCGGCGACGCCCTGCAGGACCCGGAGCCCGACGAGGTGCCAGTACGACGTCGCGAGCGAGTACGCGAAGCTCGCTGCCGCGATGAGCACGAGGCCGAACAGCACGAACACCTTCCGCTTTCCGGTGCTGTCCGAGAGACGTCCGGTGAACGGCTGAAGCGGGCTGTTGACGAACCCGAAGATGGAGAGGATGACGCCGGTGATGAACACCTCAGTCAGCCCGAACGTCGCGCCGGTGACGAAGTCGGTCGCGATGAAAAGCGGGAGCACGACGACGAGAAAGGAGTTCCCGACCGACTCGGACATCCGTGCGAGCGCGAGCGCCAGCACCTGCGGGTTGACGCCGAACAGCCGTTTCATCGCTCGCGCCGTCGCCGAACGCGCTCAGTCATCCGCGTCGATACCTCCCGGTCGGCACATACATCGATCGACGTGGCGGACGAACAATACCGTTGTGCAAGCGGCCCGTTGTACCTGAACACCCGTCTCCCCGACGGGCCCTCGTCGACCGCTAGCGCCTCGACCACCGGTCGGCGGCCGGTCCGGACTCCTCGCTGAGACGTTCGCGCCGGTCGTCGAGCACGTCGAAGCGCTCGCCGCGTCGTCGCTCCAGCCAGCGAAGGAGTCGAGCGGCCCAGTAGAGCTTCTTCGCCTTCATCGCCCCGACGTCGGGGTCGTCGAACTCCCATCCCGCAAAGACGAGACGACCCGCCCCGACGTGGTCCGCGAGAAAGGCGGCCCGGTCGCCGTCGGTGAACCCACCCGTGTTGCGGACGGCCCCGGTCGGAGCGGCCTGTGTCGTCACGAGCGTCCACTCCGGATCGAACCGGGGAAGCCACTCGCGGACGGCCGGAACGTTGTCGCCGTGTGCGTGCGCCGCCACCGGGACCCCCCGATCGGTGAGTTCGAGCGCCGTCTCCGGGTTCTTGTCGAGATCGGTCACCATGCAGTCGACGTCGATGCCCGCGTCGAGGAGGACGTCCGCGGCGGTCGAGGCCGCGACGACGACGTCCGCCTCGCGCGCGACGTCGAGGTCCTCGCTGAGACGCGGGGCTGCACCCGCGACCGCGACGGTTCGACCGCGCCAGCCGTCGAGTCGCTCGAGCGGGAACGGGGTCGCGTACCCGGCGGCCACGTCCCGAGCACGCTCGTCGGCGACCCGATCGAAGCCGAAGTCGGCGAGGATCGCCTCGTACACCGGCTCGAACGTCTCGAAGTTCACGGGTGACGCCTCGCGCTCGGCCGTCGGCGTCGACGCGTCGACGCTCGCGGGGGGTCGTCGGAGCGATGCGGTCGCTGGTGGCGAAAAATACGGTATGGGCCGGAGTGGCACAGAGTACCCCTACCCGCGTGCCCCTCCGGCGTCCGGTCGAATCGTTGTCCACACATTGGCATAAACTTTCTCTTACTTGAGGGTGGCCGCGATCGCATCAAAGGCCCGGTCGAGAGCGTTTGTGACGCCGGATACCTCCGTTTTCACCGACGAGATCGACGCCGGCGTGCCGACGAGGAGACCGCGGACCCCGTGTGCTCGTCCGTCTCCGTCGCCGCCATCAGTCGCGCTTGACGTCCCCGCCGACCGGTCGGTCGCGCCGGCCGTGACAAACGCCGCGTCGACGTCGGCGGCCGCCGCCCGAAGCGCACCGACCGCCTCGGGACTCACTCCCTCGAGTTCGTAGCTCCGGACGACCGACCGGGCCGCGATCGCGTGGTCGTCGACGTCGAGACGGTCGAGATGGCGGCTCGCCTCCCGCGTCGTCGTCACGTCGAGCTCCTCGACGCCGACCTCGCCGTCGTGACTGGTTCGATCGCGGGCGAACTCCGCGCCGATCAGCGCCGCGTCGCGCGTCTCGGCCACGTCGTGCGTACGGATAACGTGTGCGCCCCGTTCGACCGCCAGCGAGGTCGCCGCCAGCGAGACGGGGAGCGCATCCTCGGTGCTCCGGTCGGCGACGTCACGAAGGAAGTTCTTGCGGTTGATCGAGACGAGCAACGGACGACCGTAGCCGCGGAACTCCCGGAGCCGACGGAACGTCTCGCGGTCGTCGGCGAGCGTCTTCGCCTCCGACCAGCCGCCGAACGCCGGGTCGAGGAGCGTCTTCTCGGTGAACCCGTTCCGGGAGAGGGCGTCGTAGATGTCGTCGACCTCCTCGATCGCGCCCGGCCGTTCCAGGTCCGGCGGCGACGCCATCTTCGAGACGGCGGCGTCGTGGTCGGCACACACGCGGGGCATCTGTGGGTCCGCGAACCCGCAGATGTCGTTGACCATGTCGAAGCCGCGGGAGAGCGCCTCGTCGGCGACCTCGTGGTACCGGGTCTCGATCGACCAGACCGCGTCGCCGGAGACGGACGCCATGGTCTCGACCGCCGTATCGAGTCGTGCGAGCTCCTCGTCGGCCGAGAGCACCTCGAACTTCTTGTTCGCCGATTCGAGTCCGACGTCGACGATGTCAGCCCCCTCGTCGATGAGCGCCTCGTCGACGTACGCCGCCGCCTCGCCCGGATCGTCGTAGACGCTCGGGTCGTACGGCGACTCCTCGGAGACGTTGAGCACGCCCATGATCCGGGGCGGGTGGTCGTCGCCGATCCCGAGCCCCGCGGCGTCCACGTTTCGCATAGCCGTACGAGGGCCGCGAGGCTTAAATCGGGTCCGGAACGGACGGCGATGAGTCGGCGCGCACGTTCTCGATCCACAGGAACCCGCGCCAGAGTTAAGATACATTATAATGAATGTCTATGTATGTCATACGATAGTGACTTCAGCGAAAAGACGGTCGTCGTCACCGGTGGCGGGTCGGGGATCGGTCGCGAAACCGCCGTCGCGTTCGCCGAGGGCGGCGCGAACGTCGTCGTCGGAGACCTCGACGTCGCGGGCGGCGAGGAAACCGTCGAGACCATAACCGAACGGACGGACGGGCACGGGACGTTCGTCGAGGTGAACGTCACCGACGACGACGACGTCGAGCGGCTGATCGAGACGGCCACAACGCAGTACGACGGGCTCGACGTGGCGTTCAACAACGCGGGGATCGGTGGCACGTTCGATGCCACCGAGGAGATATCCGAGGCGGACTGGTCGCAGATCATCGACGTCAACCTCACTGGCGTCTGGCGGTGTCTACGCGAGGAGATTCCGGTCATGCTCGAGGATGGCGGCGGCGCGATCATCAACACCGCCTCCATTCTGGGCAGGGTCGGAGAAGCGGGAACGCCGGCGTACACGGCGTCGAAGCACGGCGTCGTCGGCCTCACGAAGGTCGCGGCCCTCGACCACGCGACGGACGACATCCGGGTCAACGCGGTGTGTCCGGGGTACATCGAGACGCAAATGCTCGACGACGCCGGCGTGACGAGGGACGAGGACCTGCTCGAGCAGACGAAAGCGCTCCACCCGATGAAACGATTGGGTAACGTCGAGGAGATCGCGGGTGCCGTCACGTGGCTCGCGTCGGACGCCGCGTCGTTCGTTACCGGTGAAACGCTCGACGTCGATGGCGGATACTTAAGCAGATAACGACGGGGACGGACCGCTCCTTCCCGGAAGGACGCGCTTTTATCCGCGCCGATCCAACCTCGCCCATGGCGAAAGTGAGCGTCGGACTCCGTGGCTGGCGGTTCGACGAAGGGGAGATATTTACGGACGACGGCGAGTTGAAGCCGCTCGACGAGATACCCGAGGACCCGCGCGAGCGACTCGTCAGGCTCGTCAAGCTCGTCGAGGAGCCGTGCGACGTCTGCTACCTCGATCACGGCGAAGCCGAGATCCACCGCTGTGCCCAGGCGGAGATCGTGTACGGCGAGCCCCGCGGCGAGGTGCTCCTCTGTGCGACCCACGAGCCGGAGTTCGTCTACTGGTTCCGCGAGGCGGGCGGCAGCGAGCACAAAGGGACCGTGGAGTTCGGCGACCGGTTCCACGAGTGGATCGCCGCCGGCAACAGCGCTCCGGACGGCTACGGCTCCGTCGAGCACGTCGACGAGAACCCCGACGAGCTTCCGGATCCGCCGGACCAACGGGAGATACAGGAACGACTCGAGGAGGGGTTCGACGGCGACCGGATCGACATCCGCGAGCTGGCCGGCGTCGACGAACCGGACGACGAGCAGCGTCTGAGCGAGGAGGACCTCGCCGACGCCGACGTCGACCTCTCGACCGACTACCCCTCGAACCGATGAGGGAGGAGGAGGCGGCCGACGAACGGACCGAGACGACGATGAAACCCGACGCAGCGGACTCGGACCGGCCGGACTCGGACCGGCCGGACTCGGACCGACCGGAGCCGGTCGTCGTCGTGGTCGAACCGGAGACGCCGGGCAACGTCGGTACCATCGCGCGGGCGATGAAGAACTTCGGGCTGTCGGACCTCAAGCTCGTCGACCCGCCGGAGCTGCGGGAGGACGGCGAGGCGTACGGGTTCGCCGGCCACGCCCGCGAGGACGTGTTGCCGAACGCCGACGAGGTCACCTTCGAGGAGATCGTCGAGAACTACCACACGGTCGGCACCACGGCGATCACCGGCGAGGACGACCGGAGCCACGAGCGGTTCCCGTTCAAGACGCCTGCGGAGCTCCGCGAGTCGCTGAAGACGGTCTCCGCGCCCACCGCCATCGTCTTCGGTCGGGAGGGACGCGGGCTCAACAACGACGAGCTCCGCCGGATCGACGAGGTGTGCTCGATCCCCGCGGACGACGACTACCCCGTGTTGAACCTCGGGCAGGCGGCGACGGTTCTCCTGTACGAGCTCCGCGAGTTGACCGTCGACGAGACGCAGCTTCCGGACACCGAAGTCACCCGTGCGGCCGAGCCCGACGTCGAGCGCTTCCACGACTACTTCGGGGAGTTCCTCACCGCGACCGGGCAGCAGCCGCACCGGTGCGAGAAGAACGAACTGCAGATGCGCCGGCTACTCGGTCGCGCCCACCCGACGGAACGCGAGATCCACTCGCTTCTGGGAACGTTCCGAAAGGCGAACACCAAACTCGAGCACGCCGATTACCTCGCGGCGAAACACGACGAACCGCCGTACCCGCGCGAGTAGTCGGCCGGCGGAGCCACCGACGAGGGAGCCCCCCGTCGAGACCCCGACCCGGGGGGCGCGAACCGCTCGCGAATCCGACACCGATTTCCCCGGCGGGCGCGCTCGTCGAGAGGTATGCACGAGGACTTCCGTGCCGGCGTTCGCGACGCGAGCCCGCTCCTCCTCGGGATCGCTCCGTTCGCGCTCGTGGCCGGTATCGCGTCCGTCGAGGCGGGGCTCACGCTCACGCAGGCGGTCGGGATGTCGGTGATCGTGTTCGCGGGCGCGTCACAGCTCGCCGCGCTCGACCTGATCGGCGGGAACGCGCCGCTCGCGGTCGTCGTCGGGACCGCCGTCGTGATCAACCTCCGGATGCTCATGTACTCCGCGTCGATCGCCACGCATTTCGCACGCTACCGCCGCCGAACGCGAGCCGCGCTCGCGTACCTGCTCACCGATCAGGCGTACGCGCTCTCCGTCGCCGAGTTCGCGGACGACGAGCGCCGAGACCGTCGGTGGTACTACGTCGGTGCCGGCGGCGCGATCTGGGCCGTGTGGGTGGTCGGCACCGTCGTCGGCGTCGTGGTCGGGACGGGAGTCCCGGAGTCGCTGGGGCTCACGTTCGCGATCCCGCTCGTGTTCCTCGCCCTGCTCGTGCCCGCGATGAAGGACCGACCGACGACCGCCGCCGCGGCCGTCGGTGGAGCCGTCACCGTCGCCGTCGCGGGGCTGCCCTACAACCTCGCGCTGCCGATCGGTGCGAGCGTCGGCGTCGTCGCCGGACTGATCGCCGAGGAGGTGTCGCTGTGATCGCCACGGTCGCGGCGACGCCGCTCTCCGCGACGTCGATGGGTCCGGCCCGTCTCTGGCTCGCGATCCTGGCCATCGGCCTCGCGACGTACGGGTTCCGTCTCTCCTTCATCCACCTGTTCGGGCGCATCGACGAGGTCCCCGACCGCGTCGGTCGCGTCCTCCGGTTCGTTCCGCCGGCCGTCCTCGCTGCGCTCGTCGTCCCCGACCTGCTGACGATCCGGCCGACCGTCGCCGCGACGCTCGTCGACGACCGGCTGATCGCCGGGATCGTCGCCGGCGTCGTCGCCTGGCGGACCGAGAACGTCTTCGCGACGATCGGAGCGGGGATGGCGGCGCTGTGGCTGTTCCGGTTCGTCGTGTTGGCGTGAGAGCCGGTGTGGCAGTTCTTTCGGGATCCGAAGGAGATATGCCCTGATACACTCGTTTACGTTCTGGAGTTTATAAGCTCCCTGTCAGGGGTCCGCTCCCGTGCCCGACGTTCCCGTCGGTGACGGCGGGGGCGAGGATCGTCGTCGAAGAGAGTGAATAAGTCCGTGAGGGTGGGAGTACGTGGTTTTTGAAGGACTTAAACTAACTCAGGAAGTCGTGTACTACATTAGACGAAAGCCGACTGATAGTAGTTGTAAGCCAAAGAATGATATGGGACTATGCGCCCGTGGGTGGAACGAATGAACCAGACCGGTGACCGGGTGCTTGAACTTCTTGATAAGTCGCGCCTCATTCTAACCTCGCGGTACTAGTGATGAACTTAGACAATACGCGAAGCTGGATGTCTCGCCGGGTCAGCAAGCTAGATCAAGCCAGACTCGTGGAACAAGTTGAGGGCCGCTATTATCGAATCACCGACCGCGGACACGCCTACCTCGCGGTGAGTTTAATGCCGACGACTTGGAAGATATCGACGAGGGATAGCGTGTGAGTGCATGAGATATGAGAGGCTCTATTGAGATACCATTCTTCAGGTGTTTTTGAATAAAATACCATTTATTGACGAGTAGATATGTGACAGCGAGAAAGATACTGTATCTTGAATTTTTCCCAACACACCCCACATCTGGTGATTTCATTAGGTGGTTCGGGATCCACTTGTACCTCTACCTGTGTCCCCCATTCGGGGCACTCAAAAGTTCTGCTTTCATCAACCATCGATTCTTCCAACTAGAGCTTAACTCTGTGGCCAATTTAACAGAGGTTCTCTGTATTGACCGCGACCGAGTCCGCTATGTCATTTGCTGAGGGTTTCAATAGAGCCCCAGATATATAACCCAGATATGATTTATTGTGGATAAGAATGGGAGAGACGCTAGAATGGATTGAACAGAGATGGAATTCGGGTCATGTGATAGGCCGTAGCCTCGCTTACTCCGCAAAGATCGTTGTTGAAGGGTCCCTATTTGCAATTTGGGCTGGCGTTGGTGCAGTAATTGGTGGATTTCTCGCTTGGCCGCAGGTCATTCCGTATGACCCTCTTGAAGGTGCAATTGGAGTCTTTCTGTTCGTTTTTATAGCTTGTATCAAGGTAACCTTCTGTTCGATTGTCCCCCTAAACGAACTCACCGAGGTCGTGCACGCAAGCGACTAAGATAGGAAATCGGAAAGTTGGTAAGATAGTCACCAAATTTCATTTCTGGTGTGTCTAACGATTCAGCAAAGTTGGAAATACGTCCGGTAATCCACACGAAGACTCCGAAAACGATTGCGCAGATGCCACCAATACTCAAGGGTAGTTTGTATGTCGCGATTTCGGTGTCGTACACGGGATAAACGAGGGCTATCAGAAGACCAGCAAAAGGATTCCAAACCTCCGCAGATGCTGTCGCTAGAATGACTCCGATGAATAGAATAGAATTAAAATACAACACGGAACCAATTGCCTCACTCATCGTTGTCTCTTCATCGTTCAGCTCTGTATCTGGATTTTCTAAGCGTATTTTTGCATAACGCTGGCCATAATAGAAAGACCAACCTAGGACCCCAAAAAGAACGTACGACAAAATTTGGCCATCCGCGATGGTCGCGAAAAGCATGGGCAATGCGCAAATCAACAAAAATATCAGCAGTATAGAGGTCCCATAAGAAGCCTCTTGAAGATATCCGAAAGAGATTGATTCAATATCTTCATCGTACATATTCTAGATTTCCGCGTCCAGGTACAAAAGCTATATCCAAAATTAGACGGTAGATTATTCACGATCGGTTCTTAATTATCCGATAATGAGTAATCCTGTAGAAGACGCTCTTGCTCTCATTTCTCTCCTATTTTCGGGATTTATTCTCGTTGTTGTGTGGGTTTCAGTCCGAGGTGGAGATCCGAGTTGGATAATCGCACTAGCAACAGAATTTCTCCCTCCTTTTATCTTTGGACTTATTGTCGTAGTTATTATCGTAACTATCTTACAGCAGTTGCAATAGCAACAATTTCCCCTCCAATCAGTTCAGTTCCATGAAAGAACACATTCACAAACGTCCCACTTTCTACCAGAGACGCAGAAACATTTGAAGCACCAAGATCGCCAGCAAACCCACGAGATTGCTCCGGAAGTAACCCGAAGCACGAGAGTTCCCAATGAAATCTTGTTCGTCAAAATTTCCCAGCCGTGTTCGTAGAGGACTCGATGATCTATATGAAGATTCCGAACGTGACGATCCCGGTGATCAGTGGCCATACCGTTCCAGCATACAACACTTCGATCAACTGCAGCAGGACAAGCGTGATCCAAAGAAGCAGATCGATCCCATTGACCACGATCGACGTCACGACGAGCAATCCGAGAGTCTTCCGTCGGAACCATTGCCACCGATCGGTGTGGAAACAGAGCCAATACGCGTAGCTCACGGCGAGAAGCTAACCGACGACATTCTTGCGAAGGTGGTGGACTCCCGCGTAGACGTACACAGCTGCGAATACCCTGTACCACTGTGAATCACTCGGTCTGAGGGCAAGCTGTTCTTGAAGGGTCGCCGGTGTGAGGAAGCAGATTGACGCGAGGAAGGTGGTACTGCCAGAATGAGATGGCGGTCGTATAAACAGTCAAGATATCCGATGAAGTCTGCTTTTTATATAGAGAGTATATTGTAAATCGGCCTATGAGATGGCTGAGCCACAATTCTGTCCTCAATCAGACTTACTTTTAGCAGCTCCAATAGATAATTCTGTAATTTTATCAGAAATGTCAACACGATCGTAGAAATTGCTCCTGTGCACTGGTTCAAATTTCCTAAGAGAGTATATTAAAATAGATTTACTAGACGGGCGAAATTCACCGTCGTATATTAATTCTATTTGTTCCCAATCAGAATAGTCACCATGTTCTCCTAAAATTGCTATTGCATAGTCACGTGTTTCCAGCAAAGAACTTTCATGCTCGTTAAGAATTTGTCTAGCAGCATGGAGGATCGCATCTGATTCAAAATTAGATTCGAAGAACCACCGTATTAATATGTATTCATGATATGGGTATCGTAAATTGTTCTCTGTGATGTCTTGAGCCAGATCGTTTGCGATTTCATCTTTGTTAGACAAATCATCATAGTAATTATAAATAATCCGGCGAACATCTGATCTACCCTCTCTAATATACTGCCGGCAGTAGTCAACTGCAATACTACTATCATTATTTCCAAGACGGTTGATTATATATCTAAATAAATGATTTTCTAGCTGGTCAAATTCATATTCCTGTATGTATTCTCTGTATGCTCTTTTTAATACATCCTCCTCAAATTCTTGGCCTTCTACTTCACTTTCTAGGTTATCATTGCCTGTGTTATCAGTCTGGACAACTGCCTCTGATTCTCCACTCCCATATGGCGTCGCAGATACTGGTATTTCCTCGGCTTTTTTCTTTGGGGCGGTCTGTAGATCATCTCTGATATCCTGAAAGACAGATTCGGGTTCATTGTAGTCCTCTTTTGCTTCGTTTGCTTCTCTAATCGCGGTCTTTCCAGTTTTCATATTCAAGCCCTTCGCCCGAAACCATTTCTCAAGTAGATTTTGCGTATCTATAGCCTCGTCCCGGTTATTCGTAAATATCGTAAAGTCATCATTAAATCGGACATGGTCGATACCATGGTTTGATAGTCTCTGGTCTATACTGTCTAAATATACTTCTGCAATAATGTCAGATGCACCGTAGCCTTGAGGAAGTCCCCGCTTCCGTGGCTGTGACCAAAAGTCTAGTAGTTCCCAAAGGTTGTGTGCTACTGATTCTTCCTCAGTTATTTGTCTTATCACAGATATTGACCGCTCTATATCTATGTTTTCATAAAATCCGGAGATGTCAGTTTCTACTACGTATTTATATTCGCCAGATAATTCAATTTTTTCTTCTTGCATTTCACGCCAGTATTCTCTCTCAAAATCTTGCCACCTATTGTCTTTTGAGACATTCTCGTAAAGGATATGAGAAAACCGGCGGTTACCTGCAGACCATGAAATCTCATCTTGGATATCATCATAGAGTTCAAGCATGAGTGCTGAATATACTACCAAATCTTCAACAGTAAGTATATGTGCAGGCCGGAGATGATAATCAGATTTTGGTACATCTATAATTCTAGGAGACCGAGGCGTATATACTCGGTCTTCAGAACCATCAAGACGAAGAGAAAGGTCCTCTAACCACTCATCTTCTTTGCTGTCCAAGATCTCTATTATATGTGGTATCCTTGCAAAGGAGTTCATATAATGATTCAAATCTCGTTTCGATTTGCGCCATGCTAATTCAAGATTGAGATCGCTGCTAACCTCTAGTTCCATGGTGCCACGAAGCATTGGTATGCTATTATATTTACTCATTCATTATCAGATAAATTAAACTGAGTAAATCGCCAGTAACCTACGAAGCAGATATGTTCCGACATCTGATCGAGGATCCTCAATTTGAATCGACTCTCCTCGCTGAGATATCAAAAGACAGCGTCTGTTATCACCGACTGCCCTCAAACCGCTCACCGACGACGCTGTCAACGCGCGGCCCACTCCGGCACGTCGTCCTCGTCGACGCTATTGTCCTCATAGAAGATAGCGAGAATATCGAGAGTGGCCCGTCGACGATTTGCGCGTCGAACCGCCAGTCAGCTCTGCCCTCATGCGAGAGATTCAAGTTCTCAACTATATTCGAGTACAGGGGTTTCATGAGTGTCCACGGAGCCCCGGGAAGGCCGGCTGTCATCACCAGCGCGGTATGCACCGTTTCCTAGGCTCAGAGTGTCGCCAACATGGACGATGTTCCGATCGCACGAAATTCGAAATACGACCTGCCTCGCCTCTACTCATACTCCCGGGAAACCCTCAAGAGACTACTCACACAAGACCGGTCTATGAACGAAGTCGTCTACGCGATCAAGATCTCTAACTTGGAGTATTCGGGCCTGAAGATCATGGACATCAAGATCGGCAAGTCCACGGACATCGACAACACCCTCAGGCAGTACAGCAGAGGAACAGGGACATTGAGCTGCTCGATATGTGGACACCGAATCCCGACAAGAACCTGTCCACGGCCGAACGCGGCGTCCACGACGTCGCTGAACGATACGCGTACGACAAGCAGAGCGAGAAGTTCGTCTTCCTCCAGGGCGCGTACCAGGAGTTCGCGGAGACAATCAACAAGCTTCTCCGAAACGCCAGCCGGGAGGAACTCTCCGAGGAACCGACGTCGAGAGAACCCACGGAGATCGACGACTACACCGGTATGACGCCCTCCGTACTCAAGATCCTCGACGAGACCTACGACGTCGACAGCTGGGCGGACGCCCTCACGACGGCGGTCGCACGGATCCTTCGCGACGTCGACGATCACGAGCGGATTACCGAGATCGAGGGCCGTACGCGAAGCTACTTCGTGGAGGAAGGCCAGCAGGCAGACCTCGTCAAACCTCGAAAGATACCGGACACCCGATTGTACCTCGAGACCAACTTCTCCGCGAACGATTGCGTTCGGAAGATCGAACAGGTGATGGAGAAGTACGGGTACGACACGGCCGAACTGGAGATCTTCACTGAAGAGGCCTGACCAGCTGGCTCTCTCGCGGGCATCTCAGTCGAGATTCAACGGATCAGAAGCAGCGATTTAGTCGTCGTCAACCACCTCCTCCACGATCTCGATCTCCTCTTCGGTCAGTCCGTACAGTTCGTAGACGATCTCGTCGATGAGCTGGTCCGTGTGCTCGATCTGCTCGTCCAACTCCTCCGCGCGCTCCTTCGTCCGGAGGTAGTTCTCCAAGTCGTCGGCGACGTCGTCGACGTCGGGCAGTTCGATCGCTTTTAAGCGGTCGATGAGCGAGTTCGTCTTCGTCGCCGTCTCGCGGAAGTTCGCGAAGCCGCCGGCCTCGTCGACGGCGACCGGGACGAAGTGCTCGATCAGGTCCGCCTCCCGCTCCGTGAGGTCCGTGATCCGGAACGCGGGCAGGTACTCCGTCTCCGTGTAGCCCCACTGGTCGGTCTCGTGCGCATCCTCGTCGTCGGGCTTGTAGCGAGCGGTAGCCTTTATCAGGACCGTGTTGGGAGACTCGCGGTTAATGTGAGCGGAACCGATGCGGAGACTAGGGAAATCACCAGTGTCTTTCTCCAATTTTTGACTGCTTTGTGATGCCGGCTGAAGAAGCCCTATATTGGTGATAGACTCTGAGATCACATCACTATTTATGTAGTCTAACAAGTCCGTATTGAGCCTCCGACGCTGATCCACATTATCTAGTAGATCTTCTGTATGCCCGATTAGGACATCACTCACTGATTCAGTACCCTTGTTGGTATCCTGCTGTAGTTGCTTTACGCAAACTGGCAACTTTTCTATGAATCGGCGAGCGTACGAATAGTAGCCCCCTTGGAACTGTGAACTCTCTTTCTGTAATGTCCATTCGAGCAAGTTACTATTTAAAACAGGAAGTAATGATTTATGTTCGAGATTCACATCTGGCGATAGAACTACCCCGTAACCGCCAGCATTCCCTCCTCCCACAAATACGTACTCTCCTTGCTCATCAAGGGCAAATGATGATTCGGCTGCTAATACTTGGGTCATTAATTTATCAGCTTCAAACTTATCGAGATTCTGCGGCCTCCCGTACTGCCACCAGCCCTCTCCATTCACTCCCGAACGATTAATGAGTCTCTGACGGTTTTGTGTCAAGTATTCCCATGTTTTTGGGTAGCTCTTCCTCATAACCTCTTCAGAAATTAGCGAATACTGGCCCTCTGATGGGTTCGTAATGTACGGGAATATTACTCTTTGATCACATCTAGACACAGTCCATTTTGACATATCTTTTCCTCTCAGAAGAGGATTCAATATGTCTTTTTCAAGCTCAACAATCTCTTCCTGATCTTTTGAAAACAATCTAACCGTGTCACCTTTGTCCTCACAAACTTCTAGTATGTAGATTGGGTCTGCACCTGTAATGATCCCTTGAAATATCTCGTCAGTGATCGACCCTAAGTCTGGGTGAGACTCTATCTTATCAAGAATTTCTCGTTCCCCCGGGAGTGCAAACACCCATGGATCGCTCCCCATATTCCCAATCTCCTCGTCATATGCATACATTCTCTCTGTACGGACTTGCCCCTCCCCGTCTCCTTGGTTAAGCTGTGTGATCGCTCCTTCCAGATCAGATACATTGAGATACCTAAAGTCAGATTTAGTTGATTTTTCTAAGAATAGCAAGACAGTGTATGTGCTGACACCATCGAAGATTTGTTGATCACCAAAATCGACCAGTTTGGATACCGCTGATCGTTCCGTAATATGTTCTCGGAGTTTTTCGCCGTACTCGCCCTGTATCCACTTCTTTGTCTCAATATAGCCGAATAAACCACCATCGGAGAGCAATTGGTATCCTTTTTCAGTAAATGGAACAGCTAGGTCGTAATTTTGATGAGTTGATTGATAGATGTCTCCGAGATAATCGACCAGTGATTCATTTTCGATATTCTGTATGCGAATGTACGGCGGATTCCCAACAACCGCATCGAACCCCGCCGCAGACATTGTCTCCCCCTCGGGGTCGAAGAACACCTCAGGGAACTCTAATTCCCAGTGGAAGAAATTGTGCTCCTCAGCAGTTGCCTGTGCTTTTCTGAACCATTCTCCCCCCCCCTTTTTATACCCTCCCAATCGTCCGCGTCCTCGATCGCGCCCGCCATCTCCTCGTAGGAGCCCTCGGGAACGTCGACGCCGAACTCCGCGGCGGTGTGAACGTTCGCCAACTCGAACAGGCGTTTATAAAGTGGGTCGTCGCGGATCTCGTCGTACAGCTCCTCCATCGACTTCACGTCCGCCAGCGTCTCGTTGTCGTACGCGAGCAGGTCCGCCATCAACTCCATTACGTGTTCGAGCGTGTCCTGCCGCACCCGAGCGAACGCCTGCGTCAGGGTGATCTGCCCGTCGTCGTCGCCCGGACCGTCCTCGCTCAACACCTCCGTGATGTCGCTCCCGACGAGCGAGTTGCCCGCTTTTAAGTGGTGGTCGAGGAAGGCGAGCGGTTGGTCGGCCGCGAGCGTTTCGAGCCACATCGACAGCTTCGCGAGTTCGACCGCCATCCCGTTCAGGTCGACGCCGTAGATCGCCTCCTTGGAGATCTCCCGCCGGATCTCCTGTTCGTCGTACGACTGGATCTCCTGTTCGCGAACGACCTCCATCACCTGCTCCGTGAGGTATCCGGTGGCCTTCGTCAGGAAGTGGCCCGACCCCATCGCGGGATCGAGCACCGTCAGATCCGTCACTCGGTCGTAGAAGCGCCGGAAGTACTCGCCGTCGCTCCGATCGAGCCCGTCCGCCTCCAAGTCCTCGTGGATCTCCGCGATCAGCGGATCCACCGTCTCCTCGACGATGTACGTGACGACGTAGTCCGGCGTGTAGTACGCCCCAGTCGCCTTGCGCTCGCCCTCGTCGTTGACGACGTACAGGCCGCCGCTCTCGACCGTCTCGACCGCGTCCGCGACCGACACCTCGTCCGCGGGCTTCCACACCTGCCCGCCGTCCGCCGCGACCGCAGCCATCCCCTCCTCGGGAGCGATTCGAAACTCGTGTTCGAGCAGCCCCTCGTAAATGGAGCCGAGGTGCCGCGTGTCGAGGTCCGCGTAGTCCGCCGGCACGTGCTCGCCGGCGTCGTTCTCCGTCGTCGACAGCCGGAAGATCACCTCCGCGATCACCGGATCTGAGACGTCGTTGTCGGCGAGGAACGCGTGGTCGTCGTGGTCGAACAGCCCCCCGTTGTACGGCGGGATGTCGAGTCCCTCCTCGCCCTCGTCGATCAGCTCGAACAGCCGTGAGAGCCGGTTCCAGATCGTGGTCGAGAACTCGCTGTACTCCCCGTGGAACGCGGCACCGGACTCGACATCGCCGCCCTCGACCGCATCGATGATCTCGCCGCGAACCTCCTCGAGGCTGAAGTTCTCGTGGTACTCAACGTTCGCCGTGGGATCGTCCGGATCGATCAGCCCGCGCGACTCGGCGTAGAGGACGAACATCAACCGGTAGAGCAACACGAGCGACTGCTCTTTCAGATCGGCTCGGGCGGCCTCGTCCTCCGGATCGATGTCGAGGTCGTTGTTCTCGACGAACCCCTTTCCGAGTATCCGGAGCGCGGTGAACACGTTGTCCTGGAGGTCCTCGCCGAGTTCCTGTGCGGCGGTCTCCGACTCGGACCACACGGTTTCGAGGAACGACGTGCCGGCGACCTCGACGAACGCTTCCGGCCGGAAGAAACAGTAGAAGTACTTGAACTGCTCTACGTCGCCCGATTCGAGGAGTTCCGGAAGGTCGACCTCGTAGTACGTCTGTGTCTCGTAATCTTTGGTGCCGTAGAGTCGCCACTTCTTGCCGTCGGTGAGGATGCCCCACATGAGATCGCTTGGCGTCCGTTCGAGGTAGTACTTCACCTGGTGGGAGGCGTCGCGATACGACCGTTCCTCGCTGAACCGCCGCTCGAAGTCGTGGCCCCACTGTTTGGCTTCGAGCAGTGCGGCGGCCCGCGAGAACATCCCTTCTTGGTCGTGCTGGAGCTTTCGCTCCGCCGCTCCGCGTCGTTCCGCTTCGGATTCGTAGAGAAGTCGATCGACGTATCCCCCGCCGTCGGGAAGCGTCCCTTCGGAGATCGTGTCGAAGCCGAGGACGCCGAGGACTTCGCTTATCCACTGATCGAGGAGCTCGTCCTCACCGTACGATTCGACGAGCCCGCTTTCGAGATCCCACAACTCTCGGAGGATCTCGAAGGCGGCCTCGGCGTCTTCGTCGGCGTCCCAATCGTCCAAGTCGTCGACGCGCTCGTCGAGGTAGTACCCCGAGAAGAGGTTGGAGTTCCGGTAGGGCTCGGACCCCAGCGTTGCCTGACTCATTGAGATATAGAAACACATTAGAGAATCACCAAATAGGTGCCGGAGATTGGGCAGCGTGACAGTTTGTCGAGCTAGGGAAAATCAGGACGGTGAGTGGGTGACTATGAATACCCAGAACCCAATTTCACCTCATCCAGATCAGACCGATGGACTGTAGAACTTCTCTGCGATAGATATACCTTTCCGCCGCTCCGAAGTTCGGTCGTAAACGATGGGTCGATTTGGTGGGATAAAGGATGACGCGGGGAGTGGACATCCAGGTCAGATAGACCTTAGTATGCCCCTCGCGTCCGTCGTTCGGCAGATTGAGGCCGCTACCTCGATATCCATCGATGACCCGGAGGCGTTCTTGGAAGCCGTCGTTGATGACATCTTGGCCCAACCGTTGGAATCCCGATTCATCGACTCGATCGAGGTTTTTGAGGAACACGTGACTGAGGAATTCGGTACTATCGAAGCGTTCGCGTCGATTCTCCCGGTTGACAACGAGAACGCGATACAGTTCGTAGAGAGTATGCTGGACATGGCGATGGACGACCTCGTCAAGGATGCGCTCCACGCGGACAATCCGACCGGGTACCTCATTCTGTTGTCCGCTTTCGAGTTTCTCAGCTCTTGTTTAATATTCAGCCGGCGCGAAGCTCTCGATGAGAGCGAACGGAAGATTCTAGCGTCATCGTTCATCGCGGTATACGCACGAATATACCGTGCTTGGCAGATCGAGAAAGAGAAATCCGAAGTTGATCTGCGGCCGCTGGCGCACGATCTCGTGTGGGCTCGGGATGCGTTACTCGGTGAACTACTTCCTCCCTCGGAGGCATACCCTGACCCGTCCAACACGTCGGCCTATCAGTCAGTCGAGGCTCAACGCCGATCGGGGGCTGTACTAGTATACGATAGAGACGAGATCTCCATTGATCGGGGTGCCGAATTGGCAGGGCTCACTCAAAACGAGTTCCAGAAGGTTTTGAAAGTATCCGACGTCGAGATCCAATACGGCCCGGAATCAGCTGAGGAGTTGCTATCTGAAGATAGGTTGATTGATGAGTGAAAGCGCGTTCGTACTGGATAATTCCGTCCTCTCCGCGTTTACCGGCTCCGGATGGTTCGAGAACATCGCGTTCTGGAGTGATACGCACGAACTCGTGACGTCGGCACGGGTCTGGGAGAACGAGTACGTACCGCATCACGACCGGGTGGAGGTACCGGATTGGCTATCGATCGAGGAAGCGAATCTAAATGAATTGGTAACCGAGCGCTCGGTTCGTCTCGGAGACGCTGATTACTCGCTCATCCGTCTAACTGAAGACCGGTCCGACTGTACCCTCGTTACGAACGATAAACGAGTCCTAACAAAAGCGGAGGAAAACGACCTCGACAACATGTGGGGATCAAAGTTTCTGAAAGAAACGTTCGAGCAGTGCGGGATATCGAGAGAACGTTATCAAGATGGTCTTTCAAGCTACTTCGAAGACGTTCCGATCAATTCTGAGGTCAGACGGGTTCTACGTGATGCTGAGAAGTTGTGAACGACGACAGAAGGGGAATTGCTGATGCAAGAGACACATGGATTTGCGGACGTGGTCACACCTCCTCCGGATCGAAGTTCATCACGAGCCGCTCTGTCGCCTCCTTCGACGACCCGCGCTTCCCATTTTGGATGAACCGCTTATCGTCTCGATCGGGCATGTACATGTCCTCGAAGTCCGCCGACAGGTCCTCGTACGAGCAGATCCAGTCGTCCTCGTAGAAGACGTCGAGGATATCTCAACGAGTGCTAGAAAACTCGACGACGCTACCCGTCTGGATATCTTCATCAAACATTTCGGGTTCAGCGAGTCCCAGCTCTTCGATCATTTCGGTCGTATACTTGACCAGATCGGATACGTCCTCTGCGGTTTCACCGACGGTGAAGAGTATATTTTCCCAACAAAGGATTGCGGTCGCGTCGTATCCATTGGGGCAGTAGACGAGCCCGCTAAACAGCTCAGGCGAATATCGTACGTTTTCCAGACCAAGTCCGATGGCGGCCGCATTGAGATTTAGGTGTCCGCTGATCGGCTGAATACTCACGTGGTCGTCGGGAGAGAGTTCAGCCAGAGCATCAGGAAGCTCCAACACGTTCCAGACTTCCGGATGGTTGACGATGTCGTCTCCACTTTCAGCATCGATATCATCATCCGCCCACCAATCCATAAGCAAGTACTCGTCCACCGACGCATCAACTGGAAGTCCCACTAGAAAGTCGAACGCTGGCTGTGGATGACTCATAGCAATTGATATTCTATAGCCGACAAAATGATTGTGGCTCAACTAGCCGACTCGGTGAAATCATCCACGTCCCGAATCAGCTCTCCTCACCCAACTCGAAGGCAAGTGGGAATGCTACGGATATTCGACATCAATCGCGGGCGGGAGTACCTTGTGGGCGAATTGAACGCTGAGGACCTAGAAGACAGCGGGAAGTGGCGCAAAAGTGTCCCGAATCCTTTTGATGAGGTGCGGTCTAATCACATTCATGAGCACAGATACGGGTGGCAACGGTGAGAGACCGGCACCCGTGACTCACATCACGCTGGAACTCTCGGAGGACGGTGAGATGTGGATCGTCACCGACGAGGAGACGGGCGTGACGACGCAGGGTGAGACGCGCGAACACGCTTTGGAGATGATCGACGAGGCGGTCGCGCTGCACAAGGGTGAGGCGGGCCGACCCGTCACTGACGACGATCTCCGCGAGTTGGGGATCGACCCCGAGTCGGCCCCCGACGAGCCCGGAGTCCCGGATACGCCGTGGTTCGACACGGACGAGGAATGACGCGGCGACAGTTCACTGGCGAAGAAGTCGCATCTGTTCTCATCGACAACGGGTACTATCCCGTCGATCGAACGGGAAGTCACCTCAAACTCAGATACAAACATCCCCAGACAGGGGAAGTGCGGAATGTCAGCGTTCCGATTCACGGAGAGATCCGTACCGGCACGCTTCGGAACATCGCCGACCAGTGCGGAGCGCTCGATTTCGACTCGTTCTGCGAGTGGATCGACCGGAATAGCTGAACCGGGCGCGTTACTGCGACTACGATTTCTTGTACAAGTCGTCAACGAACCCCCCGAAACCGCCCCGATCACGCCGGGGATCGCGTCAGTTCTCCCCGTACCGACTGCCCGATCGTTTCACATGGCCATCCGTGCGTGAAAACCGACGGTTTCCGAAGGGGGCCGCCCGTTCTCCTGTTCGGACAACGCGAGACGATCGTCTCAGAAGGTAGCGTATCGAACGAAATTGGGTGGCTGGGGAGTCCCAGCCCACCAATCCCGCACGGCCAAAGACCGTGCGTACAGTAGGTGGGCCAACACGGATTTGAACCGTGGACCTCCCGGTTATCAGCCGAGCGCTCAACCTGACTGAGCTATTGGCCCAGGTGAGCGCATTCAGTCGTTGCGTGGGTAAGAGTTTAAGAGTTTCCTTTCGATAGCGTCCCCGCCGTCCGTCGGTTTCGGGGTGGATTCACGCGACTCGGGCTCACTCCGGTCGGTCCTCCTCTTCGACCGTGAAGTCGACGTCGACGACGTCGTCGGAACGGCTGCCGCCGGCGGAGCGAGTGCGACCGGCGTCCCCGGCGTCGGTCGCTCCGTCGCCATCGGGATCGAACGGGCCGCCGGGGCCGCCGGGGCCGCCGGGACCGGTGCCAGGACCGAAGCCCTCGAAGTCGCCGTCGCCGCCGCTCGGGAAGCCGCCGATGTACACGTTTCCGGTTGCGAACCCGTCCGTCTCGCGATCGATGTATGGGATCACGACGTACTTTTTCAGCGCCATCCGGATCGGAACGCGGGAGAGCGGCAGCGCGAACAGGAAGCCGATCGCGTCGGTGACCAGTCCGGGCGTGAGCAGCAGTGCCCCGGCCGCGATCAGCAGTCCGCCGTCGAGCAGCTCGTCCGTTGGTGGCTCGCCGCGTGCGAGCTTTCGCTGGACGCGCGCGAGGGTGGCACGGCCCTCCGCACGCAACAGGAGCATGCCGAGGATCGCGGTCAACACGACGAGCGCGACCGTGAGTGCGGCCCCGAGTCGCGTCGCGACGTAGATCAGAAACAGCGCGTCGACGAAGGGCACGACGAGGAGCAACACGAGAAGCGTTCGCGAGCGCATGGGGCACGCTTGCGGCCGGGAACCCATAGCCCTTTTCGTCGGCGTCGTCACACCGTGACCGGGCGTGACGTCACTGATCGGGTGCGGTCGGGACCGTCACCGCTTTGAACGCCCGCGGTGACCCCGGCGTATGGATCTCGTCGGCGCGCTCGGGCGTGACCCGCCCGAACGCGAGTCGCTTCCGCGGTGGGTCGCCCCGCTTCCGAAGCGACTCGAGGACGTCGCGTACCGGTTCGTCTGGCTCATCGTCGCCATCAACCTCGCGGGGACGGCGTTCGGGTTCTGGTACTACCGGTTCCAGTTTCAGCGCGTTCCACAGGAGATGTGGGTGTTCGTTCCGGACAGCCCGGGCGCGACCCTCCTGATCGCGCTCGCGCTCGCGTCGTGGGGGCTCGGGCGCTCGAACGACTACCTCGCCGCGCTCGCGTTCGTCGGGAACGTCAAACTGGGGCTGTGGACGCCGTACGTGCTCGTCGCGTTCGCGCCGGGATTCCTCGCACAGTCGTCGACGCCGATGTACGCGTTCCTGCTCGTGAGCCATCTCGGGATGGCACTGCAGGCGTTCGTGCTCCATCGGATGACCGACTTCCCCCTCAAGGCGGTCGCCGTCGCCGTCGCGTGGTACACCGTCGACCTGCTGATGGACTACTTCGTTCCCGTCCTCGGCGACGTGACGCACACGCCGTTGCCGTACGCCGGCTCCGAGCCCTGGTTCACGACGACCGTCCTGCAGGTCGCAGCCGCAGGCGCGGTCGTGTTGACCGTGATCCCGACGTTCTGGATGCTCGCGACCCGCACCGAGAAGCTTCGGCTTCGCCTCGCTGACGCCGAGTGATCGATGGCCGGTACCGTGACACGCTTTATACGCCAGTGAGTCGTGTGCTGATCGTATGAGCGCGTATGAGCGGGTCGCGGACCTCGGTGTGACGATCGAGTCGGTCGGTCGTCGTCGGTACACGGAGGCGACGACGAGCGGGTTCGAGCGAACGACGACGGAGTTCCGGCTGTCGGGCGACGGCCTGACCGGTCGCGGCGAGGACGTCACGTACGACGACGCCGACCACGACGCGCTTGCCGGAACCGATCCGGTGGATCTGGAAGGAGAGTGGACGATAGCCGAACTGTCCGCGCGGCTCGACGACCTCGACCTGTTCGCCGCGAAGCCGCCGGAACGCGAGACGTCCCGCAACTACCGCCGGTGGGCCCTCGAGAGCGCCGCGCTCGACCTGGCGCTCCGACAGGCGGACACGTCGCTCGGCAACCGACTCGGGGTCGAACCGAATCCGGTCCGGTTCGTCGTCTCGACGCGACTCGGCGACCCGCCGACGACCGACCGCGTGGACGAACTCCTCGCGGCCGACGGCGATTTGGAGTTCAAACTCGACCCGACGCCCGACTGGCCGGCGGAGGCGTTCGTCGAGCTCCGCGAGACGGGCGCGATTCGCGTGCTCGATTTAAAAGGGTGGTACGAGGGTACCGACGTGGACGTCGAGGCCGACCCGGAGCTGTACCGTGACGTGCTCGCGGCGTTTCCGTCGGCCGTCGTCGAGGACGCGGCGTTTACGCCCGCGACGACGCCGCTCCTGGAACCGCAGGCGGACCGGCTCGCGTTCGATTACCCGATCGACGGCGTCGAGAGCCTCGAATCGCTGCCGGTCGAGCCCGGTTGGTGTAACGTGAAACCCTCGCGGTTCGGGACGCTCGAATCGCTGTTCGAGACGATAGACTACTGCGATCGTGAGGGGATCGCGATGTACGGCGGCGGGCAGTTCGAGCTGGCGAGCGGTCGCGAACACGTCCAGACGGTCGCCGCGCTGTTCTATCCGGACGGCCCGAACGACGTCGCGCCGAGAGCGTTCAACGACCCCGACGCGTCGCCGCCCTATCCGTCGAGCCCGTTGCGCCCGTCCGCCGACGCCGCCGGGTTCGACTTTTGACGGTGGTGCGCCGTCGCCTCGGTCTCAGGAGACGAACTTCAGTAGGTCGTCGCGGTTGTGCTCGTGGAAGCGCTCGCGGAGGCACTCCGCTAACGCGTCGATATCGCCGCGTTTCGCACAGACCGGTGCGATCGTGTCCGACCACTGCTGCCACGGCGGGTAGAGGCCGAGCCGGTCGCAGACGTCGTCGAGGCGCTCGTCGAGATCGTCGATCTTGTCCGTCTTGTTCACCGCCACGATGGGATCGGTACCGACCTCCTCGAGGAAGTGGAACATCTCGACGTCGTGGGGGACGTTCCCCCGCTCGCGGTGCCGGTCGATGATGTCGATGACGCTTTTCCCGTCGACGACGACGACGCCCGCGAGGATCGAGTCCGCGTTGTCCTCGACGTAGCGCACGACGTCCGTCTTTATCTGCTCCCGACGGTCCGCCTCCACACCTGACATGAATCCGAATCCGGGGAGGTCCGTGAACATGAACGACTCGCTGGCCCAGTCGTAGTGGTTCGGCTGCCGGGTGACGCCGGGTTTGCCGCCGGTCGAGAAGTCATGGCCCGTCAGCTCCCGCATGATCGTGGACTTTCCGACGTTCGATCGTCCCACGAGGACGACCTCGGCGTCGCGGTCCGGCCGGTCTTCGAACATGCTCGAACGCAGGCGAGTCAGCCTTTTAAACGGCGCGGCCGGCGTGGCTCGGGCCGGAGTCAGCCTTTAAACTGCACGGCCGGCGCGGCTCGGGCCGGAGTCAGCCATTTAAGCGGTGCGGCCGGCCCGGCTCGGGTCGAGGTCGGCGGAGTCCGGACGGGGCGGACGCTCGGATCGTCCCGATCGCCTCGCGCTCCGTCCAGTCGCGGGAGTTTATACGTAACCCGTGACAACCCGAACGTATGACTCTCGGACACGTGACGGAGGAGCGTCGATGACGACACAGCGACTCAACCCTCGCGTTCGGATCGTCTGGGTCCTCCGTGCCGCGATCCTTGCCGCGTTCCTCTCGACTCCGTTTGTGGCGGGGTTCTACTTCGGCTACCTGCCGGAGTGGGCCCCGTTCGTCGCCGGCGGCGGCCTCGTCGTCGTCGGTGTGGGTCACGCGCTCCTCCGGTACCGACGCTGGAGCTACGAGATCCGCGAGGACGCACTGTACCTCGACCGTGGCGTTGTCACGCAGGTCCGGACCGCGGTACCGCTGGTCCGGATCCAGCACGTCGACTCCCGGCGCGGCCCGATCGAGCGCGGCGTCGGACTCGCCTCGTGTGTCGTGTACACCGCCGGCTCTCGCGGCGCTGACGTCCGGATACCGGGGTTGACCCCCCAGCGTGCCGACGACCTCCGCGAGGAGCTGAAACGACTCGCGATCCGTGCCGACGGGGAGGACGCGGTGTGAAGCTTGCCAAACAGTCGATCCCGTATCGCGCGCTCCAGAAGGTGTCGGGAGTCGTCGTGCTCCTCTTTTTCCTCGCGACGGCCAACGACTGGGGGTTCGCGCTCGCCGTCGGCGGATCGCTCGCGGTGATCGGTGCCGCGACCGCCTACGAAGTCGCCTACTATCGCCGATTCGACTACGAGCTCACCGCCGACACCCTCGACATCTCCTCGGGCGTGATCTCCAGACGAGAACGGGAGATCCCGTACCGACGGATCCAGAACGTCGACGTGAGTCGAAACGTGCTCCAGCGTGCGCTCGGCATCGCCGCGGTCGACCTCGAAACCGCCGGCGGCTCCAGCACCGAGGGATCGATCCGGTACGTCGTCCCGTCGGAGGCGACTCGACTCCAGCGGGAGGTCCAGCGACGGAAGTCGAGAGCGTCGACGACCGGCGACACCGACGCGCACGGCGACTCCGTCGGACCCGTCGAGGAGGACCTGTTCGCCATCTCGCCCGGCGAGCTGGCGCTGGTCGGCGCGCTCTCGTTCGACGGCCGTCTCATCGGACTGTTGGCGTTCCTCGGATCGGGTTCGTTCCCGGTGTTGCGGAGCTTTCTTCCCGGCACGTCGGCGGCCGTGCTCACCGCGACGGCGATCGTCGCTATCGGGGCGCTGTTCATCGTGTCCTGGATCATCGGTGCGGTCGTCGCCTTCTCGAACTACTACGGCTTCCGGCTCTCTCGTGCGGGCGACGAACTCCGCTACGAACGGGGGTTGTTCCGGCGCTACAGCGGGTCGATCCCGACCGAGAAGGTCCAGACGCTGACGATCTCCGATAACCCGGCCAAGCGCGCGCTCGGGTACGCGACCATGTCCATCGAGACCGCCGGCTACGCGCCCGGACAGGGCGGTGAGCTCGGGACCCAAGCGGCCGTTCCGATCGCCTCGCGAGAACGGGTGTACGAGCTCGCACGCGACGTCGAGACGTTCGGCGACCCGGAGTTCTCCCGCCCGCCGAAGCGGATTCGGTGGCGGTACGCGTTCCGGTACGCGATGGTCGTCGCGGCGCTCGCCGCGGTCGCGTTCGCTGTCGACTGGTGGATCGCGGTCGACGTACCGTGGTACCTCGTCGCCGGGCTGCTCGGTGCGGTCCCGCCCGCGGCGCACCTGAAGTGGAAACACCGCGGCTACTGGCTCGGCGAGGACCACCTCCTCACCCGGAACGGCTTCTGGAGCCGACAGGTCCGGGTCGTACCGTACTACCGGATCCAGAACGTCATCGACTCGCGAACCGTCTTCCAGCGGCGCTGGCACGTCGCGACGGTCGTCGCCGACACGGCGGGCACGAACTCGCTCGTCGGCAGCGACGCCGCAGCCATCGACTTCGACACCGCGGAGGCGGAACGCCTCCGGGAGGAACTCACCGAGCGACTGCAGGCATCGCTCCGGGAACGTCGGACACATTACTCCGGGTTCGAGTGGTTGGAGGACACCGACGAAGCCACGGAGACGGACGACGCTGGCGACGAAGCCACGGGGCCGGACGACGCTGACGACGCCGACTCCGACCCGTCCGAGAGCGATGATTCCGACCCCGAATCCGGCACTGACGACGAGCACCGTGGCGTCGTCGAACCGGATATCGATCCGGACGACGACGGCGTCGTGCGGCCGGACTTCTCGCCGAGTGAACGCGACTACTCGGAGCCCGCAGAGACGATAGACGACGGCGACTACGCGGTCGACAGGTATCCCTCCGACTCCGACGTCAGACACCGAACGGAGTCGACCGAGGAACCCGACGGACGCAATACCGACGGCGGCGATGGTGACGAACCCGATATCGACGGCGGCGATGGTGACGCAACTGCGGAGGGGGAAACCGACGACGACGATGGCGGCCGATAGAAGACATATATCCCTCCGCGGTACCCATCCGATATGGACCGTCGCACGATCCTCGCCGCGGTCGGCTCGACGTCCTCGGTCACCCTTCTCGGCTGTCTCGACGGGGAGCGCGATCCCGACGGAGAGAACGACTCCGACGGGATAGACGAACCGTTCGACCTCTTCGTGTACAACTACCGGGACGGTCCCGTGCGCATCGCCGTCGACGCGGTCGCGGACGGTGAAACGATCGTCTCGGAGACGGTCGAGTTGGCGGCTCCCGAAACCGTCTCGACGAGCGAAACGATCGGAGTCGTTCCGGCCGGAACGCGGGAACTCGCCGTCGACGCACGCGTCGTCAACGAGGGAGTCGCCGCGAGCGAGACGTTCGATCTCCCGCTGGCGGATCCGATCTCCGGCGTGGAGATCCGTGCCGAGACGGACGGCCGACTCCGGATCGCGGTGATGGGGTACGAACAGCCCGCGGAGCCGTGAGCGACGGAATCAAAATCGTCCGTTTGGCTCCGTTGAACCCCTCCGTAACTGATATTTTGCACCACCAACCACCCAATACAGCGGTGATCGATAGCGGGAGTGAGTGTTGCAGGTCGTCGATCGCGATACGATATTTAAACGACCGTGAGCGGTGTCGACGACTAGTTATAAATCAGTGATGCGGTCGGCGCGCGCCTCCGAGCGTCCGGCGGGCGCGAGGAGCGCGTGCGAGGGAGTCAGGGGCGGTCGCCGAGCGGTTCCGGCGACCGTCCCTGACTCCCTCGCACGCGCTCCTCGCGCCCGTTGGGCGCTCGGAGGCGCGCGCCGCCGCATGCGTTCTTTATAGTATCCATCGACATCGCTCACGGTCGTTTAAATATCGCAGCACGACCGGCGGACTGCAACACCCACTCCCGTCATCGATCGAGAAGTGTCCGAATTACCTCTCGAGTGCCTCACAAAACCGATATATTTCGTACGGCCATCGGACCACTCCTTCGAGTTGGGGAGGACTCTCAATAGTCGGTATGTTCTTGTTGACGACAAGCTGCTTTGTGTGAGAGCAGGTCTGAAGCTGAGGACTCCGTCGGAGCCAACGAAGCTCAATGCTTATATTCGCCTCCTGTATTCTTTGAGTATGCCCCAGAGCATATCTCAAGAAGACCCTACAGTAGTAGATTTGGCTGAAGCAGGCCAACGAACGCTCCATGTCGGCGCTGACAACCCGATTCGGATCAGTTCGGGCCACCGAATCCTCCATCACGACGGGAAGTGTGCACGCCCGCATGGCCACAACTACGAGATCACCGTCGAAGTGACCGGCCGGCTCACTGATGAGGGATGGGTCGTCGACAAAGGGGACGTCACAGACGTCATCGACGCGTGGGATCATCGGTTCCTCGTCGAAGAGGGCGATCCGCTCGTGGAGGCGTTTGAGGCGTCCGGCGACCGTAACGCGCTCGTCGTGTTGGACCACCCACCGACGGCGGAGGTGATGGGCGTCCTCCTCGAACAACGAATGCGTGATGCGTTCCCGGACACCGTCTCGGAGGTGTCGGTGTCGGTGAGCGAAACCGGCGAGCTCTGTGCGACCTACTGATGCCGGTTGCGAGTGACGCAGAGAAGTCCGAAACGGACGCTGATACAACTGGTGAGGCCCTCCCGATCAACGAGGTGTTCTACTCGTTGCAGGGTGAGGGAACGCTCGCAGGCGTCCCCTCCGTCTTCGTACGAACCTCTGGGTGTAACCTGCGGTGTTGGTTCTGTGATTCGTACCACACCTCGTGGGAGCCGACTGGGGCGTGGCGCGACGTCGACTCGATCATCGAGGAAGTCCACTCCTACGAGCAGGCGACCCACGTCGTACTCACGGGCGGCGAGCCGCTCATCCACGAGGAGTCAGTCGAGCTCTTAGAGCGACTGGCCGCAGACGGGTATCACACGACGGTGGAGACGAACGGGACGATCTACCGGGATGCGCCCATCGATCTGGCAAGTATCAGCCCGAAACTGGCGAGCAGCACGCCGACGCCGGATCGTGACCCGAAAGCTGACGGCGAATTCGAAGAGCAACACGAAGAGAACCGGATCGATATGGACGCGCTCTCCCGGCTGGTCGACGAGTACGAGACGCAGCTCAAGTTCGTCGTGACGGATGAGACGGACTTGCCGGAGATCACGGACCTGGTTGATCGGGTGCGGACGGCGACGGCGGCGATCGTGGCGGACGATGACGTGTTGTTGATGCCGGAGGGCATGACGCGCGAGCAACTCGACGGGACGCGAAGCGAGGTGGCCGAACTCGCTCTGGAGTACGGGTACCGGTACACGCCACGGCTTCACGTCGACTTGTGGAACGACGCGCCGGGGACATGAGCATCGCACTAGAACACGCTCGTCGACGCAGTGCGACGCCCACACCGCGTTCGGGGCGTCGGACTTGGCGTGGTGAACGGAGTGACGATCGATTCGACGCAACTGAACACACATGAGCAACGAAAGCGCGGTGATTCTGGCGTCCGGAGGGATGGATAGCGCGACGGCTGTATACGAAGCGATGGAGCAGGGGTACGAGCCGTACTTCCTCCACACGTCGTACGGACAGCGCACCGAAGACAAGGAGTTCGAGTGTGCGAAATCGCTTGCTGAGGAGGTTGATGCGGCTGACTTCCTGCATATCGAAACTGGACATCTCTCGCAAATCGGCGCGTCGAGCCTGACGGACGAGGAGATGGACGTGGCTGACGCGGATCTCGAGAGTGATGAGATCCCGACGTCGTACGTCCCGTTCCGAAACGCGAATCTGTTGTCGATGGCGACGTCGTACGCGGAGGCGACGGAGTCGTCGGCCGTGTTCATTGGCGCGCACTCGGAGGATTTCTCCGGGTATCCTGACTGTCGCCCGGCGTTCTTCGACGCCTTTCAGAACGTGATCGACGTCGGGACGAAGCCCGAGACGGAGATCGAGTTGAAAGCGCCGTTCGTCGAGTGGTCGAAAACGGAGATCGCTGAGCGGGGGCTCGCGCTCGGTGTACCGTACGAGATCACGTGGTCGTGTTACCGGGATGACGCGCCGGCGTGTGGGACGTGTGATGCGTGTGCGTTCCGACTTGAGGCGTTCCGGAACGCCGGGTCACGCGATCCGATCGCGTACGTAGAACGACCGGAGTTCTCTTGACATCCTCCCCGCGCTGAAGGGCGGGGAGGATGTCAACCTCACGGGACCGTTCTCGTTTAATTCTCTCCGCACGTACGGTGCAGTATGAACGCGACCGAGCCGGTACGTGTAGCCGATGACCGTTCCCTCGTCGTTCGCGCGGTGTGGTTCGTTCTCATCGGCTGGTGGGCAACGGGGATCTGGCTGAGCGTGGCGTGGTTTCTCAACCTGTTGATCGTCACGATTCCGCTCGGGATCAAGATGATCAACATGGTTCCGATGGTTCTCTCGCTCAAGTCTCCGACCAGAGAGTTCGTGAGCGAAACGGGTACGGGAACCGTTCACTCGCGAGAGCAACGAACCGTTCTCGTTCGCGCGGTGTGGTTCGTTCTCATCGGCTGGTGGGCGAGTGCGGTGTGGATGGCCATCGCGTACGGACTGACCGTCTCGATCCTCGGCATCCCCATCGCGATCTGGATGTACGGGAAGCTGCCGCTCGTCGTTTCGCTGTACAGGTATTGAGACCCCTCCGTTCATTTTGACGGCGGATCGATGAGCCACCCGAATCGTCTCGTCGGCGATGCCGCGAATCGTCTCGTCGGCGATGCCGCGAATCGTCTCGTCGGCGATGCCGCGAACCGCCCCGGCGTCGACGCCTCGACTCGGATCTCAGTCCTCGGCCGCGACGGCCGTCGCCGCCGATGGTCTCTCCTCGTCCACGTCGGGCTCCGTGACCGCTTGATACACCGATCGTCGAGCGTCGGTCGGACAGAGCCCCTCATCGACGAGTTCCGCCTCGGACAGCTTCTCGATCGCGAACCGGACGGTCCGGGTCGAGAGGCGCGTCTCCTCGGCCACCCCCGTCTGGTCGAGCTGGTCGTGTTTCTCGAGGACGTAGTACACCAGTTTCGCGCTTGGCGGAAGCGAGGAGAGTCGATCGCGTATCACGTCGTTCATGTCCGTTCTGGGGGCGATCCGGAGTTAACCGTGACCCGCCCGTGCGTCTCTCGCGCACGTCCGTCAGTTACGACGTTCGGAACTCGAACCGCGCGCCGTCGTCGTCGTCGACGACCACGTCCCAACCGTGTGCGTCGGCGATCTCCCTGACGATCGCGAGCCCGAACCCGGTACCGTCCGACCGGTCCGAGACGCCGTACTCCAACGCCTGCTCAGGGTCGATATCGAACCCGGCTCCGTCGTCGGCGACGGAGAACCCGTCACCGGCACCGAGTTCGGAGACCGAAACCGTCACGCTCGGTCGGTCGTGTTCCACGCCGTCACCGGGGGCCGCCGGATCGCTCGTGGAACCGTGTTCCACGGAGTTCCGAAAGAGGTTCTCGAGGAGCGTTCGGAGTCGCTCCGGGTCCGCCTCGATCGTCGCGTCGTCGTCCGGCGGGTCGAGTTCGGCGGTTCCGGTCTCGACGGTTCGCCACGCCCGATCGGCGACGTTGGCCAGCACGACCGACTCCGGGTCGTCGACGGTCTTGCCCTGTCGTGCCAGCGCCAGCAGGTCGTCTATCAGTCGAGTCATCCGCTCGTGGGCGTCCTCGATCCGATCGAGTTCCTCGAGCGCCGCCTCGTCGTCGACGACGTCCCGCGCGAGTTCGAGGCGGCCGATCGCGACGTTGAGGGGGTTCCGGAGGTCGTGCGAGACGACGCCGGCGAACTTCTCTAACCGTTCGAGCTCTCGTTGGAGCGCGGCGTCGTGCTCGTGGAGCTGTTCCGTGCGTTCCGCACGGTCGAGCGCGACGGTCACGTTCGCGCCGAGCACGCGGGCGAGTTGGACGTCGGTGTCGTCGAACGCGTTCGGCTCCCGGGAGCCCAGCGGCATGACGCCGTGGTCGCCGAGCGGAACGACGAGCAGGCTGTCGAGCTCGCCGTAGCCGACGGCCGTGTCCGCGGCCGAGACGTCGGAGATGAGAACGATCTCGTCCGTCTCGTAGGCGTCCCATATCGCGCCGTCGCTCGGGTCGAACGCCGGGCGCTCGCCGATCGCGGCGGTCGCCTCCTCGCTGATCGCGGTCGGTTGCAACACCCCCTCTTCCGGGTCGTACAGCCGGACCCCGCTGCTCGGGAACCCGAGCGTGTCGATCGCGGCCCGAGTCGCGACTGACGCGACGGACTCTCGGTCCCCGCCGTGGAACATCTCACGGGTCGCCTCGTGGAGTTCGCGAAGGGTTCGCTCGATCCGCTTGTGTTCCTCGATATCGGCGTACACGCTGTACACGAGCTGGCCGCCGTCGTACTCGGTCGGGATGACGTTCATGACGAACTCGTGGACGCCGCCGATCGTCTCGCGTTCCACCTCCAGACGGACCGGTCCCGCGTCCGGATCGACCGCCTCGGACGGGACGGTTCGACCGTCCGGCGGGACCATCCCGTCGAGCGCCTGGCGGTAGTCGTGTTCGGTTGCCGAGTACCCGAACGTCTCCTCGAACGCCTCGTTGGTGGCGTCGAGCCGTGTCTCGTCGTCGTCGATCAGGACTCGCGCGACCGGAAGGGGAAGGCCATCGAACAGCGCGGCCAGTCGGTCTCGCTCGGATCGGAGGTCGCGTTCGGTTTCGATCCGTTCGATCGCATCGCTGGCGTGAGACACGAGCAGCTCGGCGAACTCGGTGTCCGTCCCGTCGAACGCGGCACGCTCGCCAGAGACGGCTTGGAACAGTCCGTGTTCGCCGATCGGAACGCTGATCGCGGAACGGATGTCGTCGCCGACCGGATCGGCCTCCGGCGATCGGTCGACCTCGTCGATGACGAAAGTCCGTCCGTCGGCGACCGTTCGCCCAGCGATTCCCTCACCGACCTCGAACCGTCTGACCTCCGCCATCGTCACGCTCCCGGAGAGCGCCTCGGGATACACGTAGTCCCCGTCCCGCCGTGCAGTGAGACAGCGATCGAACTCGAGGATATCCTCGGCGGCGGCGACGACCTCCTCGAACACCGCCGGTTTCGTTGACGCGGTTGACACCTCGGTCGCGAACTCGTGGATCGCGGTGACCTTTCGGTTGACGTCGGTGAGTTCCGCCTCGGCCAGCGCCCGTTCGCTGACGTCCCGGAGCACGCAGGCGGCCGCGTCGTCGGACCCCTCGACACGACCCACGCGGCTCTCACAGGTGACGGTATCCCCGTGTTCCGCACGGACGCGCACCTCGGCGTCCTGTGCATCCGCCAGCGACCGAACGTACGCCGAATCGTCGCCCGCTCCGGTGGCGAGCGGCTCCAATCCCGGCGGGATCGCACCGTCGAACAGGACGGACGGGTCGCGACCGTGTAGCGCAGACGCGGACATGCCGGTCAGCGTACACAACGCGTCGTTGACGTAGGCGATCCGCCCGTCGACGTCGACCGTGAACACCGGGTCACGAAGGGTCGAGAGGATCGCCTCGTAGCGGCCGATCGCCGCACTGCGGGCGCGAGAGCGTTCCTCGACACGGCGGCGACGCAAGGCGTTGTCGACGCGGTTCGCGAGTATCTCGTACTGGTCGCGTCCGGCCCCCTTCTGGAGGTAATCGGTGACGCCGGCGGAGATCGCCTCGCTGGCGATCTCCTCGCTCCCTTTTCCGGTGAACAGCACGAACGGGAGGTCACAGGCGACCGTCCGAACGTCGTCGAGCAGCTCCAGTCCGTTCCGGTCGGGCATGTCGTAGTCGCTGACGACGCAGTCGATCCGATCGTTTCGGATCCGATCGAGCGCCGTATCCGGTTCGGTCTCGATACACGTCTCGACCCCGTCGAGGAGTCGGTCGAGATACGTCGCCGCGAGCTCCGCCGCTGCGGGTTCGTCGTCGACGACCAACACGCACTGGGTGTCGGAGCCATCCGCCCGCAACTGCCGCTCACAGGGACCGGATCCGTCGATATCACCGTCACCGGGCTCGGCGTGTTCCGGGTCGGGATCGGGTGAGTTGGGATCCGATCGCATGCGGGAGACCACACATACCTCGGATTTGAACGTTCCGCATCGGAATCACTTCCGATACCGTCCGTGGACCGGACGAAAGGCGGCGGAGCGATCGGAACGAAGCGAGAAAACGACCGCCGATCGAGCCGACGGGATCCGTGAGCGTGGTCTACAGGAACTCCTCGACGTGGTCGGCGACCTCCTCGGGAGTGTCACCGACCGGAACGCCCGCGTCGTTCAGCGCGTCGATCTTCGATTGGGCGGTGCCGGTTCCGGAGCCGGAGACGATCGCACCGGCGTGACCCATCCGCTTGCCCGGCGGGGCCGTGCGGCCGGCGATGAAGCCGGCGACCGGCGTGTCCATGTGCTCGCCGATGTAGCGGGCGGCCTGTTCCTCGTCCTCGCCGCCGATCTCGCCGCACATCACGACGGCGTCGGTCTCGTCGTCCGCCTCGAACGCCTCGAGGGCGTCGATGAAGGATGTCCCGATGATCGGGTCGCCGCCGATACCGATGGCGGTCGTCTGGCCGATACCTCGCTCGGTCAGGTTGTCGACGACCTGGTAGGTCAGCGTGCCGGAGCGCGAGACGAGCCCGACGTTGCCGTCCGCGAAGATGTTCCCGGGCAGGATCCCGAGCTTCGCCTCGCCGGGGGTGATGATGCCGGGACAGTTCGGGCCGAGCAGTCGTGTGTCGACCTCGCTCAGTCGCTTGTTCACCTTCGCCATGTCCTGGGTCGGGATCCCCTCGGTGATCGCGACCGCCAGATCGAGGTCGGTGTCGAGCGCCTCGAAAACCGCGTCGCCGGCGAACGCCGGCGGCACGAAGATCACGGAGGCGTTCGCGTCCTCCGCCTCGACGGCCTCGTCGACCGTGTCGTAGACGGGGACGCCGGCGGCTTCCTGACCGCCCTTGCCGGGCACCGCGCCGGCGACGACGTTCGTTCCGTACTCGATCATCTGTTCGGCGTGGAACTTCCCTTCCCCGCCGGTGATCCCCTGGACCACCACTCTGGTGTCGTCGTCGACGAATACACTCATTGTTCCACCTCCGCCGCGTCAGCCACCGCGTGCTGGACGGCGGCCTCCAGCGTCTTCTCGACCGACAGCAGGTCCGTGTTCAGGATCTCCATTCCCTCCTCGGCGTTCGTGCCGGCGAGCCGCACGACGACCGGCTTGGGGAGCTCGTCGTAACCGTCGAGCGCCTCGTTGATCCCCTTGGCGACCTCGTCGCCGCGAGTGATCCCGCCGAAGATGTTGAACACGACGCTGTCGACGTTGGGGTCCGAGAAGACCATGTCGAGGGCGTTCGTAACGCGTTCGGCCTTCGCCCCGCCCCCGATGTCGAGGAAGTTGGCGGGCGAGCCGCCGTAGTGGTCGACCAGATCGAGCGTCGTCATCACGAGTCCGGCACCGTTGCCGATGATGCCGACGTTACCCGACAGCCGGACGTAGTCGAAGCCGTACTCGCCGGCCTTGCGTTCGAGGTCGTCCTCGTACGTCTCCTCTTCGAGCTCCGCGAGCTCGGGCTGGCGGAACAGCGCGTCCTCGTCGATGTTCATCACGGCGTCCGCGGCGACGACGTCGCGGTCGCCCGTGATCATCACGGGGTTGACCTCGATCTCGGAGGCGTCGTTCGACTCGTACAGATCGTACAGCGTGGAGACGATCCCGGCGACGTCGAGGGCGACGTCGGCGTCGACGCCCGCGTCGTACACGACCTTCCGGGCCTGATACGGGTGCAGTCCGAACGAGGGGTCGACGTGTTCACGCGCGATCGCGTCCGGGTTCTCCGCGGCGACCTCCTCGATGTCGACGCCTCCCTCCGTCGACACCATCAGCACGGGCTGCCCCTCGCTCCGATCCATCGTCACGCCCACGTACAGTTCGTCGACGAAGTCGACGCCCGACTCGACGAGCACCGTCTCGACGGTGTACCCTTTCAGGTCCATCCCGAGGATCGCCTCGGCGTACTGTTCGGCCTCGTCGCGGTCGGTCGCGATCTTGATCCCGCCGGCCTTGCCTCGGCCGCCGACGTGGACCTGCGCTTTGATCGCTGCCGGGAAACCGATCTCGTCGACCGCGGCGAGCACGTCGTCGACGCTCGTCGCGAGTCGGGAGTCCGGTACCGGGATCCCCGCATCGGCGAATATCCCTTTCGCCTGATGTTCGTGTAGTTTCATCCACGTTGAACGGGGACCGTCGACGGCTTAAATCCTGAACATTCGAGCCGGAGACGTGTTCACATGCCAACACACGACAGTATGAGGGCGGCGCTACTCGCCCGGTTCCCACTCGCCGCCGACACGGTCCATCCCCATCATCGCCTCGCCGGCGTGTTCGGTGAACACGACTTTCAGGTTCGGCTCCGGGACGCCGTACTCGTCGGCGGCGTGTTCCATGACGCCGAGCGCGAACGCGCGGGTGCGCTCGAACGAGCGGCCGCGACGGATCTCCGCGTCGAGAAACAGGAGCGGGCCGTCAACCATTCGGCCGAGGTGGAGATCGCCCGCGTCGCGCTCTCGGACCGTGACCGCGACGTGGCCGCGGGTCGTCGCCATCTCCTCGGTGTACAGGTCGGTGACTCGCTCCGCGAACGCCGTCTTCTCCGCGGCCGACAGCGACAGCGTCGTGTCGAACTGTAACAGGGGCATACCTCGTAGGCGTCCGGATCGGGCTTGTAGCTGTCGACGCCTCTCCGTAGAAACCTTTAGCATGCGATCCGACGACGTACCGATCGATGAGCAACGAAACCCCCGAACCGAATCCGGAGGACCGGCGACTCGTGTCCGGCTGGCAGGGCCGCTACTACGAGGATTTCGAGGTGGGAGACGTGTACAAACACCCGTACGGCCGCACCGTGACGGAGACGGACAACGTGTGGTTCACGAACCTCTCGATGAACCTCAACCCGATGCACTTCAACGAGGCGTACGCCGCCGAGACGGAGTTCGGCGAGCGGCTCGTCGACGGCACGTTCATCATCGCGCTCGCGGTGGGGATGAGCGTCATCGACGTCAGCGCGAACGCCACGGCGAACCTCGGGTACGACGCGATCCGACACCACGCCCCCGTCTTCCACGGCGACACGCTGTTCGCGGAGTCCGAAGTGCTCGATAAACGCGAGTCGTCCTCGCGTGAGCACGTCGGCATCGTCACCACGGAGCTCCGAGCGTACAATCAGGACGACGAGCTGGTGCTCTCCCTGGAGCGCACGCCGATGGTGTTGAAACGCGAACACGCACAGCCGAGCGCCGCCCAGCCGACCGGGTGGCCGGCGGGGATCGGCACCCAGCCGGAGGATCTGGAGTGACGCGCTCGTCGTCCGAGGCGGCCGCGCCGACGGTCGACGATCCGGTTCCCGACGCTCGGATCGCCGGCGACGTTCCGATGGCGACGCCGGCGGACGCGGCGGAACTCGTCCCCGAAACGGCGACGCTGCTCGTGTCGGGCTTCGGCGGCGTCGGCTACCCGAAGCTCGTCCCGGAGGCGATCGCCGACGGAGCCCCCCGCGAGCTCACCGTCGTCTCGGGCGGGGGCGTCGGCGACGAGATCGATCGCGACCTCGTGGAGTCGGGGGACATGGCGCGTCGGTACCCGTTCGTGCCGAACGAGACCGCGCGCGAGGCGGTGAACGACGGGCGCGTGAGCTTCCACGATCGACACATCTCGCGGCTCGCCGACGAGGTCCGCTTCGGGGGGATCCGTGCCGGGATGCGCGGCGAGACGATCGCGGTCGTCGAGGCCGTCGCGGTCGGCCCGGACTGGCTGATCCCGTCGACGTCGATCGGGCACACGCCCGCGTACGTCGGCGCGGCCGACACGGTGATAGTCGAGGTGAATCGCACGCAGCCGGTCGAACTGGCCCGGGTTCACGACGTCCACGTACGAAACGATCCACCGAACCGCGACCCGATCCCGCTCGACGATCCGCTCGGCGAGACGGGCGGTCCAGCGGTCCCGTTCGCCCCCGAGAAACTCGCTGCAGTCGTCGAAACCGATCGCGAGGATGACCCGTACGAGTTCCGGGAAGCGTCCGCGACCGACGAGGCGATCGCCGCGAACCTCGCGTCGTTCCTCGAAGCGGAGCTCGTCCGCAACCCGCTGTTGAGCGACGTCGTGAACCTGCAGTTCGGCGTCGGCAGCCTCGGAAACGCGCTGATGGGTGCGCTCACCGACGTCGAGTTCGGCGAGCGCGAGGTCGCGTACGTCGGCGAGGTCGTGCAGGACGGGCTCTTGGACATGCTCGACGCCGGCCACTTGCGCGGTGCGAGCGCGACGTCGCTGGCGCTGTCGACGGCGGGACAGAAGCGACTGTTCGCGGACGTCGAACGGTACGCCGAGGACGTGGTGTTGCGGCCGGCGGACGTCTCGAACGCCCCCGAACTGATCGATCGGTTCGGCGTCGTCGGGATCAACAGCGCCGTCGAGGTCGATCTGTACGGCAACGTCAACGCGACCCACATCGGGGGGACCCACGTCGTCAACGGGATCGGCGGCGGCGGCGACTTCTCACGGAACTGTCGGCTCGGCGTGATCGCGCTCCCGTCGACGGCGGTCGACGGCGACGTCTCGCGGATCGTCCCGTTGACGCCCCACGTCGATCACACGGAACACGACGCGAGCGTCGTCATCACCGAACACGGCGTCGCCGACCTGCGCGGTCGCTCACCGCGGGAGCGCGCCGCCGAACTCGTGGCGATCGCTGACCCGGCGTTCCGTGAGGAACTCGATCGATATCGTGACCGCGCGGGCGAGAACGGTAACACGCCACTGGATCTCGACACCGCGTTTTCGTGGCACTGAGTTTGGTATAGTTATCGAGGGAGGGGGCTCGGCATCGAATCGTGTGTTTTCACACCGATTTACGCTACTATATTGTGTATGATGCGGGGTAACCCGACTGATGCTATTGACTGACGCGTCCTACGATATCTTTTTACAAATAGACGTATTTGGCAGATACGCATGATCGATAATGATCGGCTAACACGGCGCGACGTAGCGAAAGGGGCGGCAACCCTCGGGGTGGTCGGACTCGCCGGCTGTTCGGACGATGATGGCGACGACGGCGGTAACGGTGGTAACGGCGGCGACGACGGCGGTGACGGCGGAAACGGCGACGACGGAAACGGCGACGTGACGATCACGATCGGCGGCACGTCGACCGGGAGTTCGACGCAGGCGGCCGGACAGGCGCTGGCACGCGCGGCGAGCAACCACAGCGACTTCCTCAACATCTCCGTGCAGGAGACTGCGGGGTGGACGGCGAACCTCTACGAGTACGACAGCGGTCAGATTCCCGCGATGGGGGTCGACAACAACTCGCTCGCGAAGGCGCTCAACGACGAGGGCCCGTTCGCGGACGACCCCGTCGACTCGCTTCCCCATCAGGGATTCCTCTTTACGTCGCTCCAGATCCACTGGGTGGGTCTGGACGGGAGCGGCGTCGAGTCGACGGAGGATCTCCGCGAGGGCGGCTACACGATCTACCCGATCCAGCCCGGATTCGGGACTCGCCTCCTCACCGAAGAGATCATTCGAGCGGCCGACATGTGGGACCAGAACGACATCCTCAACGTCGACACCGGCGACATTCCGGGTGCAGTCGAGGAGGACCGCGTCGACGCGCTGTGTCTGTACGGCGCGAACGGCGTCGACCTCTCCGGTTGGTGTCAGGAGGTCGACGTCCGAAGCGGCGGCCGCCTGAACCTGTTGGAGGTCGACGACGAGTTCAAGCAGACGATCGAGGACCATCCCGGAGCGATCCTCGAGGAGCTCGAGCCGTACGGCTACGAACAGGAAGTCACCGAGTTCACCGACGAGATGATCACGTGGTCGCTCGCCGGCCAGTGGGCGTTCAGCCCCGAGATCCCCGCTCGTGCGACCAGCGAGGTGTGCCGACTCGCCATGGAACACGAGGACACGCTCCGCGAATCCGACCCGACGACGCTCGAGTACTCGCCGGAGGCGATGACCGCGACGGTCATCCCCGAACTGGAGGTCCACGAGGGCGTCGCCGACTTCTTCGACGACAACGGCGTCTGGGAGGACGACTGGATCCGCGGCGAAGCCGAATAACGGTCGCATAACCCCGACCACACCTATCTTTCACGACGGATGGCCAATCACTCCGATACCCCGACAGATCCGACAGATCCGCCCGGTCCAGCCGACGCGACCGACACGACGGACCCGCCACCGGGCGAGGAAGAGAGCCTGCTCGACGACGCGGACCCGCTCGAACTTGCCGACGGTGAGCGAGGCGGCCGACAGCTGTGGCTGTACCTCGGTTCGCTTCCGTTCTGGTTCATCGTCATCTTCGTTCCGACGCTGTTCCTTCCGAACTTCCTCGCCGGTGCCTACGGGGAGTTCCTTCCGCACCTCCTGTTCGACGATCCGGTCGCGCTCTCGGACACCGTCGACGAGTACGCGACGACGCTGGTCGGCGTTATCGGTGCGATAGGGGTCGCCGGCGTAACCGCCGCGATCGCCTGGCTCGGCGTCGGCGTCAAAGAGCGACTGCGGATGGCGCTGATCTCCTTTTCGGTGCCGTACTGGATGATCGTGATGTGGTACTCGTACACCCAGCTGATGCCTCGAGGCCAGTACGCCGTCGCGTTCCTCGGTGGCATCCTGGTGTTGTACGTGATCATGGAGCTCGAGGAGCCGCTCGTCAACGGCAACTGGATCGAGACCGGTCTCCTCGTCGTGTCCGCCGTCATATCGGCGGGGACGAGCGGCTACCTCTTCTTGAACTACCAGAGCGTCGCGGTCGACACGCTCGGTCGGGCGACCCAACCGGAGCTCGTCATGGGCTTCGCGTTCACGCTCGTGATGATCTACCTGACGTGGCGGTCGTTCGGGATGACGTTCCTGATCGTCGTCCTCGCGGGTATCGGCTACGGACTCGCGGGCCCGTGGATGCCCGGCGCGTTGAGTCACGGTGGGCTGTCGGCGACGCGGATCATCCGGATCCTCGTCGTGAGCGTCGACGGGTTCTACGGGTTCCTGACCCGGCTCGTGGCCGCGTGGATCGCGCTGTTCCTGCTGTACGCCGGCCTGTTGAAGGCGTACGGCGCGTTCGATCTTATCCTCAGACTGGCGGTCCGGTCGGCGAAGTACGTCGACTCGGGCATCGCTCAGACCGCGGTGATCGCGAGCGCGGTCATCGGTTCCGTCAACGGGAGCCAGACCGCCAACGCCGGCATGACCGGGTCGTTCACCATTCCGCTGATGAAGGAGAACGGGGTCAAACCGGAGACTGCGGGCGGGATCGAGGCGGTCGCATCGACCGCCGGGCAGGTGCTTCCGCCGGTGATGGGCGCGGGTGCGTTCATCATGGCGTCGCTCATCACCGGGATCACGTACGTCGACGTCATCATCGCCGGGCTGATCCCGGCGGTGATCCTCGTCGTCTCGATCGCCGTCGCCGTCCACTACGTCGCGGCACCGCAGATCGACGACCCCGAGATGACCGGCATCATCGGCGAACCGATGAGCGACCGCGAGATCGCCTTGGAAACCGTGAAGTACGGGATCCCGCTGGTCATCCTGATCTACATCCTCGGCGTGTTACAGTGGACCGTGATGACCGCGGCGCTGTACACCGCGGCGTCGATGGTCTTTTTCGGGATCTCGATCCCGCTCCTACAGGCGGCGCTCGATGGCGAAAGTGTCCCGCAGGCGGGCGTGGAAACGCTCAAACAGACCGTCGACGGGTTCCGTCAGGGGACGCTCGTCGTCGCGCCCGTGACCATCATCCTCGCGGCGATCAACGGCGTCGTCGACATTCTGATGGCGACCGGGGTACCGACGGCCATCTCGCTGACCCTGATGGACCTCTCGGGCGGAGTCATGATCATCGCCGTGGTGCTCGCGATGATCATCTGTATCCTGCTCGGACTGGGAATGCCAACGACCGCGGCGTACACCGTCGTCGCGCTGCTCGTCGCGCCGACGCTCATCAACCAGTTCCTCATTCCCGACCTGGCGTCGCACTTCTTCGTGTTCTACGCGGCGATCCTCGCGGGTCTCACGCCACCGATCGCGACGTGCGTGGCAGTCACCTGCGGGATCTCCGGAGGCGGGTTCTGGGGGAGCTGTAAGGAGGCGCTACGCATCTCCGCGCCGCTGTTCGTGCTTCCGTTCGCGTTCGTCTACCACCCGGAACTCGTCTCCGGCGTGTTCGACTACGCGTCGCTGTCCGCAGGTGTCATCGCGCTGTTGGGGTCCCTCGCGATCATCCACGGGATCAACTACCAGTTCGTCTTCAACCGCGCGGGGACGTACGGGCTCCGCGTCGCGTTCTTCGTCGCGGGCGTCGTGGCGATGGTCCACCCGGACCAGATGGTCCAGGCGGGCGCGCTGCTCGCAGTCGCCGCGATGTACGTCCTCCAGGTCGCGGTCGGCCGCCCGAACCCGCTGCTGGCGATTCGTGGCGCGTTCGGGACGCTGACGGGTCGGAAGCGTCCCTGAGGCCGGTTCAGCACCGATTTTTCGGTTCCGTTCAGTACGAGCGGGGCAGATCGAGCACGCGCTCTCCCAGGTAGTTCAACGCGAGCTGTTGGGTGATCGGAACGAGGCGGGTCAATCGGGCTTCCCGGAGATAGCGTTCGACGTCGTACTCGCGGGCGACTCCGAACCCGCCGTGAGTCTGGACCGCGGCGTCGGCCGCTCCGAACGCGGCGTCGGCCGCGAGGTACTTCGCGACGTTCGCCTCCGCCCCCGCACGCTCCCGCTCCAGGTCGTCGAGCCGGTCGGCGGCGTCGTAGATCACTTTCTTCGCGGCGAGTAGGTCCGCGTACGACTCCGCGAGAGGGTGTTGGATCGCTTGGTTCGCTCCGATCGGGCCACCGAACACCTCCCGTTCGTTGGCGTACTCGATCCCGCGTTCCAGTGCGACCTCGCCGAGACCCAGACACTCCGCGGCGATCACCAGTCGCTCCTCGTTGAGCCCGTCGAGGACCTGATAGAACCCTTCGCCTTCCTCGCCGATCAGGCGGTCCGCGGGGACTCGAACGCCGTCGAAGTAGAGCTGATAGGAGTGGACCGCGGGAGCCGCGGTCTTCGGGATCCGTTCGATGTCCAGGCCGTCGTCGTAGGCGTCCGCGAGGTCGACGAGGAACATCGAGATCCCCCTCGTTCGTTTGTCGACCTCCTCACGTGGGGTCGTCCGTGCCATGAGCACGAGGTAGTCGCTGGCCTCGACGCGGGAGATCCACACCTTCTCGCCGTCGATGACGTACTCGTCGCCGTCGCGTCGCGCCCGCGTCGTCATCGCCGTCGAGTCGGAGCCGGCGTTCGGCTCCGTCAGTCCGAACGCCTGGATCGCTTTCTCGCCAGCGGCGACTTTCGGGAGCAGGTTCCGTTTGATCTCCTCGTCGGCGTAGTTCACGATCGGCACGGAGTTGTAGATCCCCCCGTGGATCGACTGGGCGGCGGCGAACCCGCCACCGCTGCCCGCGATCTCCTCCATCATCACCACGGCCTCGCTCGTCGACATCCCGACGCCGCCGTACTCCTCGGGGATCAACATCCCGAGCCACCCGTCCGCCGCGAGCCGGTCGACGAACGCCTGCGGGTACGTCTCCTCGCGGTCCCGCGTCCGCCAGTACTCGTCGTCGAACTCCGCACACAGCTCCCGGATGCTCCGTCGAACGAGCGACTGCCGTTCCGTGAGCGCGACCGAATCGCGCCAATCGTGTGGCATACGCCACCGTCCTGCCGCTCACCGCATAAGCGTTCGTGCGGCGGCAGTCGCGTTCGAGCGGGGCGGATTGCCGAGAGCGGTCGTCTTATCAGCCGGGGGCGGAACCGAAACGATGGATGGATCTGTCGTACTGGCGGACGGTGTCGCTGGTGACGCTGTGGCAGGTATCGGCGAGCATCTGCTATTACACCGTGTTCGCCGCGACGCCGTTTTTCAGGGACGAGTTCGGGCTCTCGGGGTTCGAGGTGGGACTGATCGTGACGACGCTGACGCTCGGGTACGCGGTGTTTCTCCTCCCGCTCGGCGCGATCACCGACCGGTTCGGCGAGCGTCGAACCCTCTCGCTCGGGCTCGTCGGACTCGCCGCAGGAACGTTCCTCGTCGCCGGCGCACCCACGTACGCGCTGTTGTTGGCGGCCGTGTTCCTGCTTGGATCCGTGTACAGCACCGCGATGCCGGGGACGAACAAGGCGGTGTACGACAGCGTCTCCCCCGGCCGACAGAACATGGCGATGGGGATCAAACAGGTCGGCGTGACCGGCGGGAGCGGGATCAGCGCCCTGCTCGTTACCGGACTCGCCGGCGTGTTCTTCTGGCAGATCGGCTTCCTGATCGCCTCCGGCGTGGCGCTCGTCGTCGCCGTCGGGTTCTACCTGTTGTACTCCGGCGAGGGGGGCGGAACGACGACGTATCCGGATCTACGGGGGCTCGCGAACAACCGGCCGTACGTCCTGCTTGCGGCCTCCGGCCTGTTCCTCGGGGCCGCGCTGTTCACCACGACCGGATACACCGTGCTCTACGTCGAGGAGTCGATCGGGGCGTCGGTCGCGTTCGGCGGCGTCGTGCTCGCGTCGGTCCAACTGTTCGGGAGCGGGGGACGGCTCCTCGGCGGCTGGCTCTCCGATCGACTCCCCGGCGACCCGCGGACGCGGATCGGCGGGATCCTCCTCGTGCAGACGCTCGCCAGCGCCGTGTTGTTCATCGTCGTTGCCGCGACGTCGACGCCGGCCGGAGCCGGCATCGCGTTCGCCGCGCTCGGCTTCTTCGTGCTCGGATTCACCGGCGTCTACTACTCCTGTATGGCGACGGTCGTCGCTCCCGACGAGATGGGAAGCGCGACCGCCGGCTGTCAGCTCGCGCTCACCTCCGGCGCGCTCGTCGCGCCGCCCGCGTTCGGCTACCTCGCCGACGTCGCCACCTACCGGGCGAGCTGGTCGCTGCTCGCCGGCGGCTGTGTCGTCGCCGCCGTACTGGTCGTCGCAGTCATCCGATCCGACCCACCGGTCGGGGAAACCGCGATGGCCGAGTGAACGGAGGAGTGACGGCTCTCGGCGCGTCCGTCGAGTCAGTCGATACGCTCGACGAGCTCGACGACGTAGCCGTCCGGGTCCTCGACGAACGCGACCCGGCGATCGATGTTCGACATGGTCGTCGGCGGCTCGTGGACGGGCGGATCCGCGCGCTCGACCAGCCGCTCGAAGACGGCGTCCACGTCGTCGACGCCGACGGCGACGTGCGCCATCGTCCCCGGATCGATCGCCGGCCCGCCGCTCGGGTCGTACTTGAACTGGAACTCGGCGGCGTCGCCGCCGATGTACACGTTCTCGACGCCGTCGTCCGCGGTGAACGACCAGTTCTCCGCGAGCCCGAGCGCGTCGACGTAGAACTCACGCGTCCGATCGATGTCCGAGACCCACAGCGCGGTATGGATGACGTCCATGGCCGGATCTCTTCGCCGTCCGTGTTAGCGGTTACGGCACGGGGCGAGTCGGGTCACCCGCCGGATCCGCCCCGTCCGCTCCGTTCGCCGTCTCCCGGCAACTGCGGCATCTATCCCGGACGTTATGACGTGGCGGCGTAAACCGGGAGCCGAATGGACTCCGACGAGCGGCGGATCGTGTCGTTCACCGCGACCTCCCACGGACTGGTACACACCTACGAGCTCTCGATCCCGATCCTCCTGACCGTGTGGATCGCGGAGTTCTCGACCACCGCCGCGGCGCTCGGGCTGGTCGTGACGGTCGGATACGGCCTGTTCGGTGCGGGTGCGCTCCCCGGCGGGATCCTCGTCGATCGCTTCGGGTCGAAGCCGATCATCATCGGGTGTCTCCTCGGCATGGCCGGCTCCTTTCTCCTCGCGAGTCTCGCGCCGAACCTGCTCACGCTCGCGATAGCGGTCGCCGCCTGGGGTATCACTGCCAGCGTCTACCACCCGGCCGGGCTCGCGCTGCTCTCGAAGGCGGTCGACCGCCGAGGGATCGCGCTCGGCTACCACGGGATCGGCGGCAACCTCGGCATCGCGCTGGGTCCGCTCGCGACGGTGCTGCTCCTGATACCGTTCGGCTGGCGCGTCGTCGCCGCCCTGCTCACCGTCCCCGCGGTGATCGCGGCGGTGTACGGCCTGACGGTCGACGTCGACGCCGCGCTCGCGGACGTCCACGAGGCCGAGATCGCCTCCGACGGCGGCGAGGCCGACGATCACGGCGACGGGACGGGAGCGGACGCCGACGATACCGGAGCGGACGGGGGAGGCACCAAAGGCGAGATCACGCTGTCGAACGTCGCGAGCGACACGCGAACCCTCATGACGCTCGGCTTCGTGCTCGTCCTGTGTTTCGTCACGTTCAGCGGACTCTACTACCGGGCGTTCCTGACGTTCCTTCCGGACCTCCTCGGGGAGGCGCTCGCGGGGCTGGTCGACGTCCAACTCGTCGACCCGGACAGCCCGTACGCCGACGAGTTCGACCCCGCTCGATACCTGTACGTCGCGATCCTGATGGTCGGCGTGCTCGGCCAGTTCCTCGGGGGGCGGATCGCCGACCGGCTCCCACCCGAGCGCGGACTGATCTACGTCATGTCGACACTGGCGGTGCTCGCGGCCCTGTTCGTGCCGGCGAGCGGAACGACGGCGACGTTCCTCGGCGTCTCGCTGTTGCTCGGCGTCGCGCTGTTCACCGTGCAGCCGCTCTCACAGGCGACGGTCGCAGCGTACTCCGCCCCCGAGGCTCGGGGCCTCTCGTTCGGCTACACGTACCTCGCCATCTTCGGCGTCGGCTCGCTCGGTGCCGGACTCGCGGGAACGATCCTCACCGTGGCGGGGTCGCAGGAGCTGTTCCTCGCGCTCGCGGCGATCGCCTCCCTCGGCGCGGTCACCGCCGTCGGGGTCGATCGGCTCGGTACGCGCCGGGACTAACTCTCCGCCGTCCCGTCCGCCGTATTTAAGAGACCCCCCGATAGATCGTGACATATGTATCACGTGCTACTCCCGATCGACGTCGACGAGGAACGGGCCCGCTCACAGGTGGATCTCCTCGAATCGCTGCCCGTCGACGCGGAGCGGCTCCGAGCGACCGTGCTCCACGTTTACGAGGCGGTCGACGCGCCGGCCGACGAGGCGGGGTCGAACGTCATCGACGACGTCAACGAGTCGATCGAGGAGCTTCAGGGCCGACCCGAGTCGGTCGATGTCGTCGAGGCACGGCTCGACGAACTCGGAATCGCGTCCGATCGGGTCGAACACGTCGGCGACCCGGCCGAGGCGATCCGGTCCGTCGCGGCTGACCGTGACGTCGACGCGATCGTTCTCGGAATGCGGAAGCGGTCCCCCGTCGGAAAGGCGCTGTTCGGAAGCGTCAGTCAAAGCGTCATCCTGAACGCGGATCGGCCGGTGCTCATCGGCAAGCCGACCGACGACTGACCGGTCGGAACGTGCGAACGAGCCGGCCCGCGTGCCGTCGGCTCCCGTCCCGCTTATGTGGTGGCCGCGTTCACCAGCTCCGCGACGGTTCGGTCCTCGAGCGTGTCGATAACGTCCGCCAGCTCCGCCGATTCGATCGAACTCCCCGCGAGGAGTCCGTCCGCCTTTTCTCGGACATCGCCGGCCGACATCGGCCGATCCGGTTCTCCGAACGGGTCCTCGATCGACCGCTCGTGACGCTCGCCGCCCGCCTCCACGGTCACTCGCGCACCCCACGCCGCGGGGAAGCGGCGCTCGATCGCCTCGTCGGTCGAGACGGTCGTCGCGTCCATCAGCCGACGGAACTCGGGGTCGTCCCACCGTGGCGGAGTCGAGCGTCGGCCGACGGCACTGAGGAACGGCTCCGCCCCGGCGTCCCCCTCGGTGAGTACCAGCGCGGCAACGAACGGGGCCGAGAACTGGCAGTCGACGAACCCGTCCGGTCGGCGTTTCGCGTCGATCGGCTCCCCGGTCAGTCGGACGCCCGCCTTGGGAAGCGCGACGTGGACGTCGTCGACTCGTCCGGGGTCGACGTCCGGGACGATCGATTTCAGCCCGTCGATCGCCGAGTGGAGGTATCGACAGCACGGATACGGCTTGAGACCCGTCTCTCCGACGGCGTCTCGGTCGCCGATCCGCTCGATCGCCTCCGGTCGGGGATCGTCTGTGTACCCGGCGAGAAAGCCGTGTTCCCCGGTTATCGGATCGGCAGCGCCGACGACGCCGGCCGCGGCGAACTCCGTCGCTTCGATCGCGCGCCGGGCGGCCAGTCCCGGGTGAAGCCGCTTGTTCCACGCGCCGTTCGCGAGGAACTGCAGCGAGCCGGCGGCCTGGCTCCCGGCGATTCCGAGCGCGTTCCGAAGCTCCGCCCGGTCGAGGCCACGGACCACGCCGGCCGCGGCGGTCGCACCGAACGTTCCACAGGTCGCGGTCACGTGGAACCCGCGGTCGTAGTGTGCGTCCGGCCCGACCGCCTCGCCCACCGTACAGGCGACGTCGTAGCCGGCGGCGACTCCCGCGAGGAACCGATCGATCGTGGCGTCCGACGACTCGGCGGCCGCGAGCGCGGCCGCGATGGTCGGGGCACCGGGATGGAGCGAGGAGGCGAGATGCGTGTCGTCGAAATCGAGGCTGTGTGCGAGCGCGCCGTTCGCGAGCGCGGCGTCCGCGGGCGCAACGCGCTCGCCGCTCGGCAGGATCGTCGCCGTCCCAGCCGTCCGCCCGGTGTCGGTGGACGGAGTGGTCGCTTCGTCGGCGACGGGTCCAGCTATCCGTCGAACCCCGTCGAGGATAGCCGGCGTCGAGTCGGCGTGTCTCGCGCCGCCGACCGTCACGGCCAGCCAATCGAGGAGATGTTTCGGGAGGTCCGGTCGGTCTCCGTCCGCTGACAGACAGTGGTCGACGATCCGCTCCGTACCCATGGTGACAGGTGCGGAATCCGCCGGTATCAACCTTCGCGTCTCGGCAGGTCGACCTGTCGGCTCGGTGCCGGAGCGCGGCGCACGTCGCCGCCCGACTCGCCGCTCCGACGTATCGACCGACGGGGGCCCGACGTATGGGACGCCGACTCACGGCGACGGGAGTTGAGAAGAGTTAAATCCGATGCAGCGCAACGACCGAATGCGCTCGGTTGGTGTAGTCCGGCCAATCATGTTGGCCTTTCGACAAGCACGGCGTCGTATCGCGCCGGTTTGGAAGACAGCCGACGACCAGGGTTCAAATCCCTGACCGAGCATCCCTACGTTCAACCGCTCCCGAGCCGTGGCTCCGCACTGCGGCGGGGCGCTACCGCCCTCGGCGAACCCTTATCAGTCGGCGTTTCGTCTGCTCGATCGATGGCCGACGCCGACCGGACCCGATCGCTTCTCGCGGCGACCGCGCTCGTCGCGACCGTCGCCACGGCCGGAAGCCTGTACTTCAGCGAAGTCATGGGGCTGGTTCCGTGCGATCTCTGCTGGTACCAGCGGATCCTCATGTACCCGCTCGTCGTCGTCGCCGGAGTCGCCGCGGTCGAGCGTCGGGCGTCGGTCTGGCGCACGGGCCTCCCGCTCTCGCTGTCGGGCGTCGTCGTCGCGGCGTACCACTCGTCCGTCCAGTTGCGCCCCGCGGCGACCTGCGGCGTCGACGGCGCGTGTACCGCGATCCTCTGGCGGGGCGGCGTCGTGTTCACCATCCCGCGTCTCGCGCTCGTCGCGTTCGCCCTGATAAGCGTCGGGTTCGGGGCGCTCGCGCTCATCGATCGGGGTCGGCTCGCACCGTGATCGGTGGGTGGAGTGCCGATCGGCGAGCGCGATCCTTTCAAACCTCGGCGACCCAGAACGACCATGAGCTTCGAGGCGCTGCCGGACGGCTGGCGGGTGTGGAACGAGGAGCCCGGTGGGCGGACGATCCTCGTCTTTCGCCCCGACGTGTTCGACGGGGACCGGTTCCCGCCGGAGTGTCTGCCGACGATCTACCTGACGAACGGCTCCCGCCGCCGTCGACCGGGAGCCGGCCAGTACGCCACGGACGAGTGGCACGTCGTGTGCTTCACCGAGCCCGAGATCGAGGTCGTCGCCGAGACGTACGACGAGCGATCGACCGCGGTCGACGCCGCCCTCGACGTCGCGGAGCGGTTCGCCGACGGCGACGTGGCGTACCGGGACGCCTACCACGTACCGCGGGAGGAGTATTTCGAACGGTTGGACGAGCTAACCGGCCGCGAGCCGCTCGAACGCGGTGGCACATAATAATGCACGATCGAGCATATATTGGGGATCGAGAGGCGTAGTTCAAACCACGAACACGAGGGTTTTTATCGACGCCACCCGATCCGATCGTATGGAATCCGGTGGGGATCACGCCCGCAGCGACGAGCCGCGAGAGAAGTGTGGCGTCGTCGGCGTCTCGCTCGCGGATCGGGCGGCCGCACGGCCGCTGTACTACGCGCTGTACGCGCTCCAACACCGTGGACAGGAGTCCGCAGGGATAGTCACGCACGACGGGTTTCAACAACACAGCCACGTCGAGCGGGGGCTCGTCGGCGACGCCTTCGATCCGGGCGATCTGGAGGCGTTGTCGGGAAACACCGGGATCGGACACGTCCGGTACCCGACCGCGGGGAGTCTCGACAAGAGCTGTGCGCAGCCGTTCTCCGTCTCTTTTAAGTCGGGATCGCTCGGACTGTCCCACAACGGAAACCTCGTCAACGCCGACGAGGTTCGCTCGGAGTTGGCGGCGTCCGGTCACGCGTTCACCTCCGACGGCGACACCGAGGTGATCGCTCACGATCTCGCGCGGAACCTCTTAAAGGAGGACCTCGTCCGCGCGGTCAAACACACGATGAGCCGCATCCACGGGTCGTACTCGCTGACGATCGCTCACGACGACACCGTGCTCGGCGTCCGCGACCCGCTCGGCAACCGACCGCTGTGTCTCGGGAAACTCGAGGACGGCTACGTGCTCGCGAGCGAGTCCGCCGCCATCGACACGCTCGACGGCGAACTCGTCCGCGACGTCCGACCGGGCGAGCTCGTCGTGTTGGAGCCCGACGGTTCGGGGTACGACACCTACCAGCTCGTCGAGTCGGAGTCGACGGCACACTGCTTTTTCGAGCACGTCTACTTCGCGCGCCCCGACTCGGTGATCGACGACAGCCTCGTGTACGAGGTGCGCCGGAAGCTCGGCCGGAAGCTCTGGGAGGAATCCGGCGTCGAGACGGACGTCGTGATGCCCGTCCCCGACTCCGGACGCGCGTTCGCGTCCGGCTACGCCGACGCCGCCAACGAGACCGCCGCGGACGGGACGCCGCGATCGGAGGGAGACGGGAGCGTCGAGTTCGCGGAGGGACTGATGAAGAACCGGTACGTCGGCCGAACGTTCATCATGCCGACGCAAGACGAGCGCGAGCGTGCGGTCCGGCTGAAGCTCAACCCGATCAGATCGACCGTTGAGGGCAAGACCGTCACGATAATCGACGACTCGATCGTCCGCGGGACGACGTCGACACAGCTCGTCGACCTCGTCCGGGAAGCCGGCGCGGCGGAGGTCCACCTCCGGATCGGTGCGCCGCCCATCATCGCGCCGTGTTACTTCGGCATCGACATGGCGACCCGCGAGGAGCTGATCGCCTCGGACATGTCGACCGAAGAGATCCGCGAGACGATCGCCGCCGACTCGCTCGCGTACCTCTCGATCGACGCGGTCGCGGAGGCGCTGGACGCGAGCCGAGCCGACCTCTGTCTGGGCTGTGTGACCGGGGAGTACCCCTTCGACGTCGAGGGAGAGACGACGGATCGCGAGGTGACCCGTCCGCAGGTCGGGCAGCCGCCGGCGGACGACTGAGCAACGCGATCACTGACCGCGGACTGCCCGACTGCGGACTGCCTGACCGCGGACTGCGTGACCGCGGACGTTCTACGTGCGGGAGGGACCACCCGACCGCCGACGTCCTGTACGGGAGGGACCACCCGACCGCCGACGTCCTGTACGGGGGAGGGGAACATGTTCGGCCGAGATCCGTCGGCTTGGATCGTATCGGGGGTTTAAATACATCGACAGTCGGACACCAATACATGACTCGGAACGCGGACGACACATCGATGAGCCGGCGTGATACGCCGATGAGCCGCCGTGGGTTCTTCCGTGCGGGTGCCGCAGGCGTCGCGGCGACGGGAGCCGTCACCGCCGGATCGGGGACGGTCGCCGCGGCGTACGACGGGTGGCTGGACGACGTCGAGAACTACGACGGGACGCACGACTACCGCGGCCGAGAAGAGGTCCGCGTCGAAGTTGGCGCGGGCAACGGGCTCCAGTTCGGTCCGGCCGCGATCCTGATCGATCCCGGAACGACCGTCGTCTGGGAGTGGACGGGCGAGGGCGGCGACCACAACGTGGCTGCGGAGGACGGTTCGTTCGAGAGCGACACTGTCGGTGAGGCGGGCCACACGTTCGAGCACGCCTTCGACGACGCCGCGGACGGAGACGTCTTCGAGTACGTCTGTACGCCCCACGAGGCGGTCGGCATGAAGGGCGTCGTCGCGGTCGGCGACGTCGACGACGACCTCGTCGATCCGGACGGCGGGGACGACGGCGGGGACGGCGGCGGGAGCGGTCGAGAGCTCACCGCGGAGGACCTCGGCGCGCTGGCCCTGGCGTTCGGCTTCGCCGGCGCGCTGCTCGTTCCGCTGTTTTACGCCGCCCACAAGCGAACGAAACACGACGAGTAGGCACCGAATCGGCGACGAGAGGAGTCGACGGGAGACGTCCTTCGTCGGCGGACGAGTACGCTAGAAGACGTGGTGTAACATCAGGTACACGCCGATCCCCATCGAGAAGGAGATCAGCCAGAGGACGGCGGCGACGAAACCGGCCTGTGCGTGTCGCGTGCGAGACAGTTCCTCCGGCGGACGCGTCGTCGCCAGCAGCAGCGCGTAGAACACGAACGGGACGCAGGCGATCGCGAGCAGGACGTGAACGGCGAGGAACGGCAGGTAGACGAACGTGTATGCGGTCTCCGGTCCGGGGAACTCGGCGGTGCCGACGAGGATCAGCCGGTAGAGGTAGCCGACGAGGAACGCGACGAACAGCGCGAGCGACGAGAGCATCAGTGAGCGATGGCGACGGACGCGTCCGCGACCGATCGCTCGCCAGCCGAGCCCGATCGTGACGATCGCCGTGGCGGAGATCACGGCGTTGACGTGCGGGATGGCGGCGAGGACGTCGTCGCTCGCGCGCGGGAGGACCGCGCTCGGGATCGCGCCGCCGACGGCACCGAACACCAGCGCGAGCGAGACGGCGGAGAGGACGACGGTCAAGAGCGGAACGTTGTCGCGGGCCCAACGCTGCATACGTGAACCGTCGCACGCGCGATAAAAACGATTACCGGTCCGGGTCGGGAGCGGTCGAACGCCCGCCCCGTCCGCCGGTGGCAACAGTCGGCACGGGGCTGGCAAATGGAAGGGCTTTTAATTGGCGACGGGATACGTAGAGACGCGACAGAACGCACCGAGCGTGGGTAGCCAAGCCAGGCCAACGGCGCAGCGTTGAGGGCGCTGTCCTGTAGAGGTCCGCCGGTTCAAATCCGGTCCCACGCATCGTACCGGGGTCCACCCCCACCGATGCACGGTGTTGTCTCTACGACAGCACCCACGCACAACTTTCGGAACGCTACATCCCGAGCGACGGCGCTCTCGTTTTTACCCGGTGACGCCGTCGGCTGACGTCGATCACGTGTCGGCGGCGTCGACGCCGCCGTGAACTGCCATCCTTTTAGTTCCGGCATCCCGGAGTGAGTCGTAATGACCGAGGACGCGACGACCGAATACGACCACGAGGAGTTGGGCCTCGTCGCCGGGCTGGAGATCCACCAGCAGCTCGATACGGCGACGAAGCTGTTCTGTAACTCCCCGACGACCGAACGCGACCCGGCGGACGCCGAGCGGGAGCTCACCCGACGTCTCCATCCGACGAAGAGCGAGCTGGGCGAGCTCGACGACGCCGCCGTCGAGGAGAGCCGGGTCGATCGGGAGTTCACGTATCTCGCGTACGACACCACCTGTCTCGTCGAAGAGGACGACGAGCCGCCCCGTCGCGTCGACGACGAGGCGCTGTCGGTCGCGCTCCAGATCGCGGACCTCCTCGACGTCTCCGTCGTCGATCAGGCCCACGTCATGCGCAAGCTCGTGATCGACGGGTCGAACACCTCCGGTTTCCAGCGGTCGATCCTGCTGGGCCAGGAGGGGGAGATCGAGACGAGCGAGGGCGGCGTCTCCATCGTGGACCTCATGTTGGAAGAGGAGTCGGCAAAACGCGTCGAGGAGACCGACGACGGCGTCGTCTACTCGCTGGACCGGCTCGGCGTGCCGCTCGTCGAGATCGGAACCGGACCGGACATCCGGAGCCCGGAGCAGGCGAAGGAGGCCGCCGAGCGGATCGGGATGCTGCTCCGCTCGACCGGGACGGTCAAACGCGGTCTCGGCACGATCAGACAGGACGTCAACGTCTCCATCGCCGAGGGGGCTCGCGTCGAGGTGAAAGGCGTCCAGGACTTGGACGGAATCGAGGAGATCGTCCGCGGGGAGGTCGGTCGACAGGCCGAACTCCTCGCGATCCGCGACGAACTCGACGCGCGGGACGCGAGCGTCGGCGACGTGAGAGACGTGACGGACGTCCTCGCGGACACCGACTCCGGCGTGATTCGCGGCGCGCTCGACGCGGGCGGAACGGTCACCGCGGTTCCGCTGTACGGGTTCGACGGACTCGTCGGCCGCGAGATCCAACCGGACCGACGGCTCGGAACCGAGCTGTCGGACCACGCGAAGCGTCACGGGGCGGGCGGGATCTTCCACACGGACGAGCTGCCCGCGTACGGCGTCACGGAGGCGGAGGTCGCGGCGCTCGAGGAGGCCGTCGGGGCGGGCGCGGAGGACGCGGTCGCAATCGTCGCCGCGGATCCGGAGACCGCAGCGCTCGCGATCGAGGCCGCTGCGGACCGCGCCGCCACCGCCATCGAGGGGGTCCCCGAGGAGACGCGCGGTGCCAACGACGACGGGACGACCCGGTACCTCCGTCCGCTGCCGGGCGCGGCGCGGATGTACCCGGAAACCGACGTACCGCCGGTCGAGCCGGATCCGTCGGACGTCGATCAGCCGGAACTGCTCGACGAGAAGGCGGAGCGGTACGCGGTCGAGTTCGGGCTCGACGAGGGGCTCGCCGAGCAGGTCGCGTACGGTCAGCGCTTTCCGCTGTTCGAGACGGCGGTCGACCGCGGGGTCGATCCGACGTTCGCCGCGACCACGCTGGAGTCGACGACGACGGAGATACGGCGGGACGGCGCACCGGTCGAGACCCTCTCCGACGACGACTTCCTCGCGCTGTTCGAACTCGTCGAGGCCGGTGAGCTCGCGAAGGAGGGCGTCCCCGAGGTGTTGACGACGCTCGCCGAGAACCCCGAACTCGACGCCGCGGCGGCGGTCGAGGAGGCCGGCCTCTCCGGCGTGAGCGAGGCCGACGTCCGCGAGGCGGTCGTCGCAGTCGTCGAGCGCAACGCCGACCAGATCGCCGAGGAGGGGATGGCCGCCTTCTCCGGGCTGATGGGCGAGGCGATGGGCGCGCTGCGTGGCAAGGCCGACGGCGAGGTCGTCTCCGACGTGCTTCGCGAAGAGATAGGCAAGCGTTCGTAGTGGCTCGCGGTCGATCTCCTCAGTCGGTCAGTTCTTCGATCAGGGATTCGACTCAGTCGGTCAGTTCTTCGATCAGGGTTTCGAGGTCGTACGTTGCGGGCGCGCGCGGTTCGTCTCGGAGGGTCGCGATCGTGAACGTCGAGTTGGTGCGTTCGACCTCGGGAATCGTCTCGAAGTCGCTGATGAGCCGCTCGACGGTGTCCGACGAGGAGAGGCGTGCGAGCACGACGAAGTCGGTCTCTCCCATCGTGAAAAACGCCTCCGTGACACCTTCGACCGAGAGCAGATCGTCGGCGAACTCCTCGTAGGGACCGTCGTAGTCGGCGAGCACCTCGACGATGACCGTCACGCCGAGCCCAAGCGCCTCGTGGTCGAAGTCGTACAGGTCGTTCTCGATGACGCCGGCGTCCTTGAGATTGTTCAACCGGTAGTGGATCGTCGACACCGGAATGCCCGTCTCCTCGTGGAGCGCCTCCGGACTGCCGGTCCCCAGATCCGCGATCGCCTTCAACAGGCGTACGTCGCGCTCGTCCATAGCCCTCCTTCGCGTGAACAACGGGTATATATTACGACCGACAGAGTTGGACCGAACTCTAACAGGAACTCGAATATCAGTCGGAGAATCGTGTCTCATCCATATGTCCGAATGTTAATCCGATAAACCACGTATTGTGATAGAGTAGTTTAAATAGTAGAATACGATTCGAACTGATAACCAATGTATTCGAGAAACCTCCTTTCGTCTCCCATTGCCGTCGCAGGGGCGTTCCTTCTGTTGGCGACGCTGTGGGGGACGTCGTTCGTCGCGATCGAAGCCGGACTGGCCTACTTCCCGCCGTTGCTGTTCGCGGGCGTCCGATACGCGATCGCGGGTGCGATCGTGTTGGCGTACGCGACCGTCGTCTCCGACCGGTGGCTTCCCCGCGACCGCCACGAGTGGCTCGGTATCGTCGTCGCCGGCACGTTCGTGATCGCGGCGTATCACGGGCTGTTGTACGTCGGCGAGCTGTACGTTCCGGGCGCGGTCGCCGCCGTCGTCGTCAGTCTCGCGCCGGTGCTGACGGCCGCGTTCGCCGCGGTGTTGCTCCCGAACGAGCGACTCGGTCCGTTCGAGATCGCCGGATTCGCGCTCGGACTAGTCGGCGTCGTCGTCATCGCCGACCCGACGGGTGCGGGGGTCGCCGCGGACGGCGATGGGCTTCTCTCGCCGGAACTGATCGGCGTGGGTCTGACGTTCCTCTCCGCAGTCGCGTTCTCGATCGGGGCAGTGTTGCTCCGGCCGCTCCGGACCGATCTCCCGATCGCCGCGTTACAGGGGTGGGCGATGCTGCTCGGGGCCGGGCTGCTGTTCGTCGGCGCGGGTGTGTTCGGCGAGTCGCCCGGTGCGATCGTCTGGAACGCGACCTCCATCGTGTCGCTCGCGTATCTCACCGTGCTGTCGGGCGTCGTCGCGTTCCTGATCTACTTCGCGCTGCTGGACGCGGTCGGACCGACGCAGCTCCACCTCGTCGGCTACGTGGAGCCCATGGTCGCCGCGATCGGTAGCTGGGTGCTGCTCGGTCACCTGATCGAGGGAGAGGCGATCGTCGGGTTCGTCGCCATCCTCGCCGGGTTCGCGGCGCTCGAACGCCGGGAGATCGCCGCGTACGTGACGACCCGGTACGGGTTCGGAAGCTAGCGCTCTGACCCGGACACCCTCTCGGAATCAAACGTACGAACAAAAGCTAACCGGCCCGTACATCGATCCGTCACATGAGAACCTCCGATCGGGTGACTACGAGTACCAACCAGTCAATCGGGGTTAAACTCGCGCGCTCGGAGCGGGCTTACGCCGGAGAGGATGTCACGTTGAGAAAGAATTTTGATAAGGGTATCATACACTCCTGTATGCATCTTCTCTGTGTCGATGATGATACGGATTTTTTGGATCTCACAACCACGTTTTTACAACGCAAACTTCCTGCGGCGACGATACACACCGCGACACGCGTTCATGACGCGCAGACACGCATCGAGACGGAACCGATCGCGTGTATCGTGAGTGATTACGAGATGCCGGGCCAGAACGGACTTGAGTTCTTACAGACGGTTCGTGAAACCCATCCGGAACTGCCGTTTATTCTCTTTACAGGGAAAGGCTCGGAAGAGATCGCCAGCGAAGCGATCTCCGCCGGAGTGACCGATTACCTACAGAAGCGCGGCCCAGAACAGTACGACCGGCTTGCCACACGCATCCGTCACGCAGTTGCCGAGTACCAAACGGAACACGAACTGCGAGAACGAGTGAAAGAGCTCACTGCGATTCAAACTATCAGCGATCTACTCACTGACAGTGACGGTCAGTTGGCAGAGCAACTCCAGCAGGTCGTTACGTACCTTCCACAGTCGCTACAGTTCCCCGAGTCGGCGGTGGCTTCGCTCTCCATCGATGAGACCGAGTTCACCTCTCCGGAGTACGACCCACCAGTCCATCAACTCACTGTTCACGACGTGACCGCTGCCGGCACTGAACTCACCCTCACAATCGGCTACACGACCGACCCAGTACCTGAGACGGACGACGTGTTTCTCCCCGAGGAAGAGGAACTGCTCACAACGATTCTGACGCTCGTCACGGCGTATCTTGACCGGCGACACGTCCTCTCAGAGCTACAAGAGGCAGACCGCCGTCTCAACCTCATTCTCGAAAACACGACCGCAGTGATGTATCTGAAAGATACTGATGGTCGGTACGTGTTTGTAAACGCTGAATACGAGCGCTTGTTCAATGTCGACTCCGAGGAGATCGTCGGACAGGACGATGAGGCCATCCACCCACCGGACATGGCTGAAACCGTCCAAGCGAACGATCTCCGTGTCCTTGAAACGGGCGAGCCGATCGAGGTTGAAGAACGGATCACGGTGGACGGTGACGAGCGAACGTATCTCTCGTTGAAAGTCCCTGCGCTGGATACTGCCGGTAACGTAGCGGGCGTGTTCGGCGTGTCCACGGAGATCACCGAACGCAAAGAACGAGAACGACAACTCGAAGCACTCAACAGAGAGATACCACGGTTATTGTCCGCTGAGACGACTGCGGAAGTCGCCGAACGCGGGGTTGTCGCCGCCCGTGAGATCTTGGATCTACAGGCGAACGCGATTCACCTGTACGACGCGGAGAACGAAGAACTGGCTCCTGTTGCGTACACTGATGCCGCTCTGGAACTCATCGGTGACCTCCCGACGTTTCGTGATACAGAGAGTATCGCTTGGCGAGTCTTTGCGGATGGAACCGCGACAGCGATCGACGACGTCCAGGACGACGCAGATGTCTATAACCCGGAGACACCGGTCCGCAGCGAGCTACACCTCCCGTTGAGTGAGTACGGTATTCTGATGGCTGGGTCGCCAACTCCTTCAGATTTCGACACGCAAGACCTAACCATCGGCGAACTACTTGCCGCCCATCTTACCACGGCGCTCTCCAACGTCAGCACTGAACAAGCGTTACGTGAGCGAGAAGCGGAACTAGAAGCCCAAAACGAGCGGCTTGAACAGTTCGCCAGCATGGTCTCACACGACCTTCGTAACCCGTTGACGATCGCATCCGGAAACCTCGAATTATATCAGCAAACCGGTGATGACTCACATCTCAAGAAAGTCGACACGTCGCTCACCCGAATGCAGGAACTCATCACCGACCTGACTGCGCTCGCGCGTCACGGCACCCCGAACAAACAACACGAACCAGTGTCCGTTTCAGAGGTGGCCCGCGACGCGTGGGAACTGACTGATACGCGGTCAGCAACCCTGTCGACGGAGCCGTGTACAGTGGTCGGTGACGCAAGCCAACTCACGGCCCTCTTCGAGAACCTGTTCCGGAACGCGGTCGGACACGGTGGCTCCGACGTCACCGTTCGCGTCGGTCCGCTTGAACACGGCTTCTACGTCGAAGATACCGGTGACGGTATTCCTCCCGACGAACGTGACACCGTGTTTGATCACGGCTACACGACGGGGTACAGCGGGAGCGGTATCGGACTCACGATCGTCTCACGCATCGCTCAAGCTCACAACTGGGACGTGACGCTTACAGATAGCAAAGAAGGCGGTGCACGGTTCGAGTTCCGAGCGACACGCTCAGTTGAAACGGCCGATCCCTAACGTACGACGATTTTGCACAACTCGGGTGACACAGACCGAGAGGACGACCGGCGGCTACGGGTTGATAAAGGTATCACCTCTCGAGGATCGTAACAAAGCCTCAGTACCCGCTCTCGTCCGCCGCGTTCCCGTGTTCCTCCAGTCGTCCGCCTTCGGTCTCCCAGCTCTTGTCCTCCGCGAACAACGCGGCGAACAGTGCCGCGTAGACGGCGCGAACGTGACCGTAGAACGCGGTGGACGATATCCCGAGCATCTCGGCGATCTCCTCGCCGGTGTTCCGTCGGGGCGACTCGAAGAACCCGCCGTAGTACGCGGTCTGGATCACCTCCGTCTGTCGGGGCGTGAGGTCCTCGAAGAGCCGCGATCGAACCGTTCGATCCGGGACGCCATCGCGGCTTTGCTTCGAGCGCAGCCGAACGTCGTCGAACGTCCGTCGAACCAGCGAGGTGACGTGCCGAACGTCGACGCTGTCCGGGACCTCGATCACGATCGTCGTCCGCTCGGGCGTCGCCGATGCACTCCGGAAGACGGCACCGTGATCCGCCAGCTCCGTCGCCAGAAACGGTTGCGCGAGCCGAAGCCTGAGGACTCCGCCGTCCGTGTCGGACGCGATCCGTTGGACGTCCTCGACGTCCACGAGCGACTCGGCGACCTCGGCGACCGCGTCGACGGAGGCGTCCTCGACGGTGACGAACACCCCGGTTCCGTCCGCCGTCCGCTGCACCCCGCCCTGATACGTGAGCGTACAGTCGGCGTCCCGAGCGATCCTCGTGAGGACGAACGACGGGTCGTCCACCTCGAACTCGATGCGCGTCATCGACGTCGACACGAGCGCGTTCCGTCGCTCGAGCGCGCTGATCGCCGAGGCGATCGTCTCGCCGAGTTCCGCAAGCACCTCCTTGGAGGTCTCATCGAGCGCGCTCTGTGTGCTCCCGTACACCGTCAACACCCCGTAGGAGAGGTCGTTGTACACGAGCGGGACGCTCGACACCGACAGGAAGTCGCGTGCCAACGCGTCGGTCCGCCACGCGGCCTCACGGAGGTCGCTCGCGACGTTCGAGACGGTCGTCACCGTTCCCGTTGCGAGCGCGCGTCCCGCCGGCTCGGTGGCCTCGTCGGACACGGGAACGCTCCGTCCGTCGAGGTAGCCGCGTCCCTCTCCGGCCCACGCTCGTGGCTCGACGACCTCGCCGGCAGCGTCGGGTTCCCCGATCCACGCGAACGCGAACCGGTCGTCCGCGGTGAGCAGATCACAGACGGCGTGGTCGATCTCCTCTCGCGTCTCCGCCCGGACGAGCGCGCGATCGACCTCTCTGATCGTCTCGTTTATCCGGTTCAGCGCGGACAGTTGGCTGTTCCGCCACTGGAGCTCCCGCTCCTGCTCTCGGAGTCGCCGCTCGCGCGCGACGCGGTCGAACGCGGCTTCGGCGGTCGCGGCGAGCAGGTCGACCAGCTCTCGGGCCACCTCGTCGAACGCGCCTGCCGCCGTCGACCCTGCGAGGAACACGCCGTGATCTCCGAGCGGAACGCACGCGAGACTCGCGAGACCGGTCGCCGGGTTCGAGAACCGACTCGCTCCGTTGCCGTCGTCGAGAAACAGCGGTTCGTCCGCGACGAAGCTGTATCCCGGAAGCGTCTCGTCGTCGATGCCGACCGGCGAGAGCGGCCCGTGCCGGCGGTCCATGGTCGACGTCGACGCGACCGGCCGAAGTACGTTCGCCTCCTCGTCGAACAGGTAGATCGCCGCCGCGTCGACGCCGACCACGTCGGGGGCGTCCGCGACGACCCGTTCGGCGATCCCCTCGTCGGTCTCCGCGTAGAGGAACTCGCGAGCCGTCCCCTGCAGCGTCGCAAGCGCATCCTCGCGCTGTTTGCGCTTCGTGACGTCCCGACAGCTGTACAGGAGGGTCCCGTCCCGGATCGACACCTCGCGGACGTTCACGAGCAGCGTGTGTTCCCGACCCGCCTTGTCGGTCGCGGTACACTCGATGTTCTTCAACACTCCGTCGTCCGCGAGTTCACCGCGATCGAACAGCTCCTCGCCGAGCAGCTCGTCTATCGTCCCGAGATCGCGTATCTCCTCGGCCGTGTAGCCGAAGATGAAGTGTACGTTCGGACAGACGTACGTGTACTCGCCCGCCTCGTTCGTGATGAGCACGGTGTCCGTCATGTTGTTGAGCGTGACGCGGTGGAGCTCCTCGGACCGCCGAAGCTCGCGTTCGAGCCCGACGCGTTCGGTGATGTCGACGGCGTCGACGATCATCGCGGAGACGCCACCGCGCTCGTCACGGACGGGCTGGACCGACAGATCCGTGACCCGCGTCTCCTCGCCGGGACCGTGTTGAACGACCGCCCTTCCCGCACGTCCCGCCATCGCGTTCTCGATCGTGTCTCGGACGTCACGGCGCACGACGTCGTCGCCCGACCAGCAGGGGAGGTTCCAGAACGGACCCTCGGCTCCCGGTACGTCGGCATCGGAATCCGAGTCGCTCCCGCCGAGCGTTCGGGCCGTGTCGTTCGCCCGACGGATCGACCCCGACGGGTCGAGCAACCAGGTTGCGGATCGACCGTCGTGGAAGACCGCCTCGAACCCACGCGCCGACCGGTTGCGCTCACGGCGAGTCCGACCGGTCTCGACCGCCGCACCGATCGCGTCGACGACGCGGTCGGCGTATGCGGGCGTGTCGTCGGGGCTTCGGGGGCCGTCGGATGTGGGCGTGTCGTCGGGGCTTCGAGGTTCGTCGGACGCGTCGATGACGACGTACTCCGTGACGCCCGCGGACACGGCATCGCTCGCGATCCGCTCGTCGGCCGCCGACGAACACAGCACGACCGGGAGCGCCGCGTCCCGCTTCCGGAGCGCTCGAAGCAGCTCCAGTCCCGTCCCCGATTCGAGCTCGTACGCGGACACGACGCAGTCCGGCTCCCGCTCGCGAACGGCGCGGAGCGCGGCGGCGACGCTCGTCGCCGACCGCGGGGAGAACCGTTCCGTCGCCCCGATCGCGTCCACGAGCGACCGCGCCCACCCGTCCGTCCCGACGACGACGACGTCGGCGCGGGGATCAGCGGGGGCGGACGGTGACGATACGGAGGTCATGGCTCATGGTTCTCGCTTCGATCGGTTGAGCGTGTCGACCGGTCGTCCCGGGACGCTTATCGGCCCCGCCGTTCCGATCGGGGATATGGATCCACTGGACCTCCGGGCGGAGACGCCCGGGCTGCGGGACGCGGCGTATCTCAACTTCGGAGCCCACGGACCGAGCCCGCGTCGCGTCGTCGAGGCGGCGTCCGAGTTCCTCCGTACCCACGAGTACGGCTCCGCCTCGAACGATCCCTACGAGGTCGCGTTCGGGACGTACGAGGACGTCCGCGAACGGATCGCCGAGTTCGTGGGCGCTCGTCCCGACGAGATCGCGCTGACCGAGAGCACGACGGACGGGATAAACAGGATCGCGAGCGCGATCGACTGGGAGCCGGGCGACGTCGTCGTTCGGACGGACCTCGAACATCCGGCCGGGATACTGCCGTGGCAGCGGCTCGAACGCGAGGGAGTGGAGGTCCGCGTCGTCGAGACGGACCGGGGCCGGATGGACCTCGACGAGTTCGCGGACGCGATCGCGGACGCGAGGCTCGTCTGTTTCAGCGCGATCACGTGGACGCACGGGACGAAGCTGCCGGTCCGGACGCTCGTCGAGACCGCGAGCGACGCCGGCGCGTTCACGCTCGTCGATGCGGTGCAGGTGCCGGGAGAACGGAGGATGGACGTCTCCGAATGGGGGGCGGACGCGGTCGCGGCCGCCGGACACAAGTGGCTGCTCGGTCCGTGGGGTGCGGGGTTCCTGTACGTCGACCGCGACGTCGCGGACGACCTCGTTCCGGGCGCGATCGGGTATCGAAGCGTCGAGACGCCGACCGCGGAGACGATCCAATATAAGACGGGTGCCCCCCGCTTCGAGGTCGGAAGCACGACCCCCGCGGCGCACGTCGGCCTCGGGGCGGCGCTCGACGCGATCGATGAGATCGGGATCGACAGGATCGAGACGCGGATCGAGTCGCTGACGGACCGGCTCAAGGAGGGAATCGACGACGCGTCCCTGTTAAGCCCTCGCGAGTTCGAATCCGGGCTCGTGTCGATCGCTGTCGACGACCCCGAAGCGACCGTCGCCCGGTTCGCGGATCGCGACGTCGTCGTGCGATCGCTCCCGTATCCCGCGGCGATTCGCGTGTCCGTCCATGCGGTTTCGACGGAGTCGGACGTGGACGCGGTCGTGGACGGGTTGTCGGCCGAAACGTAGTGGAGCGTGGACATCGCGAGATCCGATGAACCGCCCAGCCGTACGCCGTGGTTTATAAGAGATGCCGCGGCCACACTCCCCGTGACCTAAGCGTCTCGACGCGCGGCGGGTAGCGGGCGTGCGACACGTCGCCGCGTGGACCGATTCGTGTCGCCTGTTCGCCATTGTGCTCACGACCCGTTCGCACCGCCGGTAGTGGTCGGTGGTCGGTAGTGGTCGGTAGTGGTCGGTAGTGGTCGGTGGTCGGTGGTCGGTGGTCGGTGGTCGGTGGTCGGTATCTCCCGTGGAGGACCGGTCCGCCACGAGTGCGGCAACATCGGTCGGTGAACGGTGCGTTTTCCCTCCTCGCCCACACAGAGGGGGTATGAACGAGGCACTCCTGCTCGTCGACACGCTGTTCCCACGCGGCTGGGAACACTATCTGCTCGGCGGGCTCCTCATCGGACTCGGAACCGCGATCATCTACGTCGGGACGGGGATTCACGCCGGCGCGAGCACGTTCCTCGAATCGACGCTGTCGTACGGCTCGAAGCTCCGGCGCTTCCAACAGCCGCGGTTCGTCGCCTCCCGCGACTGGCGGGTCGTGTTCACGCTCGGGATCGTGTTCGGGGCCGCCGTCTACTCGCTGGCGACCGGTGAGTTCGGCTGGACGACCGAGGTACAGCCGTGGCGACTGTTCCTCGGCGGGATACTGATCGGGGTCGGAACTCGGCTCGGGAAGGGCTGTACGTCCGGACACGGCGTCTGTGGGATCGGCTCCGGATCGCGCGCGTCGGTTCTCAACGTCGCGACGTTCATGCTGGTCGCGATCGGCGTCGCACAGTTCGTGATGGCCATGGGGGTTCAACCATGAGCGGTGCGGGCGTCGTCGCGGAACACGAGGGACACCCGCTGTTCCTCCCGCTCGTCTTCCTCGGCGGGGCGGTGTTCGGCGTCGGCCTCGCGGTGAGTCAGATGGCGCGACCGGAGATCGTCATCGAGTTCCTCCAGCTCCGTGATCTCGGTCTCGTCTTCGTGATGGGTGGCGCGAGCGTCGTCGTCGGGATCACGTTCTGGGCGCTCACGCTGTCGGGGCGGTCGGCACCGCTGACCGGGAGACGCTTCGGACGTCGTCTCAAGTCGATGGACCGAGACGTGATCGTCGGCGGCGGCGTGTTCGGCGTCGGCTGGGGACTGTCCGGGATCTGCCCCGGCGCGGCGTACGCGAGCCTCGGGATCGGAAACGTCGTCATCCTCTACGGCGTCGCCGGAATGTTCGTCGGTGCGTACCTGCAGGGCTACCTCCGGGAACAACGCACCGGGGCCGCGTCGCCGTCGACGGCGGACTGACGGCGATCGAAGGGCGTCGGATCGGTCCCGCCCCCGACGAAAACGCCAAGGCGCTCCGCCGACACCCACGGGTATGCGACTGGAGGATTACTGGGGGATCGGCCCGAAGACGAGCGAGACGTTGCGCGATCGGCTCGGCGTCGACCGCTCCCTCGACGCCATCGAGTCCGCGGACGTCCGGACGCTGGTCGACGCGGGGATCCCTCGCGGACGCGCGACGCGCATCCTCCGCCGGGCGAACGGCGAAGCCGGGATGGACGTGCTCGCGACGGGCGACAGCCGATCCGTGTACGACGACCTGCTCTCGTTGGCCGCGAGCTATGCCGTGACCGACCACGCCGGCGACCGTATCCGTGTACTCACTCCGCTTACCGATCGCGAGGCGATCGCGTCCAGACTCGACGAGGTGGTCGCGGCCCGCGACGCGTGGCGGGCGCTCGACGACGTCCAGCGGGAGCGCCTCCTCGATGCGTTCGCCGAGTACGACGCGGCGGGCGGGAGCGACCGTGCGGCCGTGGAAACGGCCCTCCTGCTTCGTGACATCGGGCTCGACGGCGACACGTTCGACGGACTCGACGGGCTCGACGACGACGCCCTCCGCGACGCCGCGGGTGCGCTGGGGTACCTCCGAGGGCCGCTCGACGGAGACCCCGGCGAGCTCACGGTCGTCGACGGCGCGGACGAGGCGCTCGACCGGCGACGCGAGCGCCTCGACGCGGCGCGAGCGCTCGAGAGCTCGGCGTTCGACGTCATCGACAGCGTTCGCGATGGGTCAGTTCGTGACTTCGAGGCGTTCACCGACGGCGTCGTGTCCCACGTCGCGGGCGAAACGGGGATCGATCCGGCGACGATCCGCTCCGCGACACCCGACGAAGCGGTCGACGCGGCGGACTTCGTCTCCGGAACGCTCCGAACGCTCGTGGCCGATCTCGAGACCACGGTCAGCGATCGGGAGGCCGACGTCGCGACCGAACTCCGCAGTGCGGTCGGCGAGACCGACGGCGACGTCGACCGCGCGGTCGACGCCGTCTCGGACATCGCTGTCCACCTCTCACTCGGTCGATTCGCCGCAGAACACGACCTGGTCCGTCCGCGACTGATCGAAGACGGCCTCGCCGTCCGAAACGCGCGGTCCCTCTTCATCGGCGACGAGGTGCAACCGGTGTCGTACGGGATCGGGACGCACACGCTCGCCGACGGTGCCGGATTCAGCGGGCGGGAATCACCGCCATCGGGCGACCGTGTGAGCGTGCTCACCGGTGCAAACTCCGGCGGGAAGACGACGCTCCTGGAGACGCTGTGTACGATCGCGCTGTTGACGTCGATGGGACTTCCCGTCCCCGCCGAGGAGGCGGCAGTCGGGCGCTTCGACCGGATCGTCTTCCACCGTCGGCACGCCTCGTTTAACGCCGGCGTGCTGGAGTCGACGTTGAAGTCGGTCGTTCCGCCGCTCGTCGAGGACGGGCGCACGCTCATGCTCGTCGACGAGTTCGAGGCGATCACGGAGCCCGGTCGGGCCGCGGATCTCCTCAACGGACTCGTCGATCTGACCGTCGACCGTGCGGCGCTCGGCGTCTACGTCACGCACCTCGCCGACGACCTCAGCCCGCTGCCGGACGCCGCCCGGATCGACGGGATCTTCGCGGAGGGGCTTACGAACGACCTCGAACTCCGCGTCGACTACCAGCCCCGGTTCGGAACGGTCGGCAAGTCGACGCCGGAGTTCATCGTCTCTCGCCTCGTCGCAAATGCCACCGATCGCGGCGTCCGTGGCGGCTTCGAGCACCTCGCGATGGCGGTCGGCGAGGAGGCGGTCCAGCGAACGCTCTCGGACGCCCGATGGACCCCCGACGATGAGTGAGCCCACACGCATCCGTTCGATCGCGGTCCACCGCGAGGACGTCGCGACCGCTCTGGAGGCCTCGATCCGGACCGACAGGGAGGTCGTCCTCCGGATCACGCCGCCGTTCTCGGGGCGGATGCGGGCGCGGCTGCACGAGGCGATCGGCGGGAGCGGAATCGAAAGCGGCGGCGACGAGGTCGACGAAAGCGGCACGCACGACGGGAGCACCGACGACGAGAGCACCGACGATGGGACGATCCACGTCGATCCGCGCCGCCTCGTCGCGGACGTGCCGCCGTATCCGGAGGTCGACGAGACAACCGCGGCGTTTCCGGACGCCGACATTGAGACGCGTCGCGAGCGCCACGCCGCTGCCGTCGCCGAGTGGCGAGCGACGGTCCGCGGATCCGTCGTCGATTCCGTTACCATCGAGGCGAACGGCGGCGAGCACGCGGTCGACGTCGCCGTGCTCGGGTGAACGCCCGCCCCTACAGGACCCGGTTTCGGAGCTCCACGTCCGTCGACAGCCGCTCGACGTTGTCGGCGAGGATGTCGGCGACGCGCTCGAAGTACTCGGGCGTGTGGCCGGCGTTGTGCGGCGTGATCGTGACGTTTCCGAGCCCCCACAGCGGGTGCTCCTCGGGAAGCGGCTCGGGATCGGTGACGTCGAGTGCGGCGCTGCGGATCTCGTTGTTCCGAAGCGCGGCGACGAGCGCGTCGGTGTCGACGACGCCCCCACGGGCGACGTTGACGAGGACGGCGTCGGGGCGCATGGTCCGGAACGCGTCCGCGTCCACGAGCCCCTCGGTCGTCTCCGAGAGCGGGCAGGCGAGGACGACGTACTCCGCGTCCGCGATCGCGTCGTGGAACTCGTCGAACCCGTACACGCGGTCTGTCGGTCCGCCCTTTTCAGGCGAGTATCGAACCCCGATCGTCTCGGCGTCGAACGCGGCGAGCCGATCGACGACGGTCGTCCCGATCGCGCCGAGACCGACCACGGCGACCGTCGATCCGTACACCTCCGTCGACGGATAGCTCCGCCACTCGCGTCGCGACTGTTGACGGTACGCCCGATGGAACTCGCGGGCGTGTCCGATCATCGATCCCACGACGTACTCAGCGATGTTCGGTCCGTGGACGCCCGACGCGTTCGTGACGGCGACCCCCTGCGATTCGAACGCGGCCAGCGGGAGATGGCCGGTCCCGGCGTACACGCACGCGAACAGCTCCAGGTTCTCCGCGGCCTCGAGCGCCGACTCCTCGACGTCGAGGCCGATGGCGATACGTGCGGTTTCGAGCAGTTCACGTTCCTCCTCGGGAGTCCGCGCCAGTGAGACGTCGTACTCGGGGAGTCGGTCGCGGATCGCCGCGGTCAGTTCCGGTGCACCGACGCCGTGGATCGTCTGTCGCAACACGGCGACGTCTGGATCGCTCATGGCTCCCCCATCGACGGCGGGCGTGAAAAGGGTCCGCGTCCCGGAGGCTCCGAACGGCCATCCGATCGCGTCCGACAAACGACTTATCGGCGTGCAGCCACCAGTCTCCATATGTCCGTGACGCCGGCCGAACTCGATCCCGAGTCGCTCGTGCGCCGCTACTACGACCTCGTCGACGATGGGGCGTACGAGGCGCTGTTCCATCTGTTCACCGACGACGTCGTCTACGAACGCCCCGGACAGGAGCCCATCGAGGGGAAGGAGTCGTTCGAGACGTTCTATCGAGCGGGTCGCCCGCTCGACGACGGCACACACGAGGTCCACGCGGTCGTCGTCGAGCGCGAGAGCGAGGACGACGACCCCACCGTGGGGGTCCGCGGCACGTTCTCGGGCACCCAGCACGGCGAGCGAGTCCGATTCGGCTTCGCCGACTTCCACGAGTTCGAGGGCGACCGGATCGCTCGCCGCCACACGTTTACCGACCGCGACGAGGTGTGAGGCGTAGGGTGGAGCATGCGAGTCGGCGGCTCGACACGACGTCGGGTGACGACTCTTCGGTGACGACGGTTCGGTGCGAGAACCGAACCCGCGTCTCAGCCCCCACAAGGCTTCAGTCGCCTCAACACCGCTAACCCGTGTTTTCTCTCTATGGTCAGGTTTTTTGGCCGGCTCTCACCTTAAGAGAGCTCTATGGTATAAAGTAACCCTGATGGCTAACACAGGTTGAGAGGGTTTTCTTGCGTCATCAGTCAATTCATCAATGATCTCGAGATGGATCAAAGCTGTTGGATGCGGTCGTAGAACACCTCGTGGAACTGGTCGCCCTGTTCCAGCATCCAGTCGAAATACTCGTCCCACTCATCTTGGTTATCGAGCCGTCCGTCTCTCGCGATCCAAATGTGGCTTCGCATGTTTCCCGTTCTGGTTTCTTCTGGCTCATCCCACCGCACTTCCGTACCAAGGGCTTGTCCGATTTCGTCTTCTTGTGACTTTAGTTCCCAAAACGCCTCTTCGTCGTCGTCAATTGTCAGCGAGATATGGATTTCAGCTGGGTCGTCATCGAAGCCGAAGTAGATGTGAAATCCGGTTCTTCCAATTGGATTGCTGTAGTAATGGCGAGGTCTCGGCTTTCGCGTGCGAAGGTGTGTCGACGATTCCTCGATCACGTCGCGAAACGCGGTCCAGAACTCCTCTTGAAGTTGTCTCCTGTCAGATAGTTCACCGCCACTTCGCTGTGCTTTTGTTTTCCACTCACTTGGTTCCTCGACCGGGTTGAGTCGAATAGCAGGCTGTGAGTCACCGATTCGCCATACTTCAAGTCGAATGGCAAATAGGTTAACTGTCGATCGACTATTCCTGTTGAGCCACTCAAATGCATCCTGGTGCTCGGCGTTAAACTGGGGTGATATCCACACGATGATGTCCGCATCGACGCCTGCGGCGTAGGCGATGCATTTCCCGAGATGATCGTGATCTGACGTCTCCAGCTGGTTCTCGATGATTATCTGTCGGCCGTCGTCGACGACCTCGGCCAAGACATCTACACTATACTTGCCGACGTTCCGTTCCGTCTCGATCACCTCTAGGTCTAATCCAAGAACGTCCTCAAGATGGGAGGCTTCCTCTGACCGGATCTCGTCAGCTAACCACGGCGTAAACTGATGGGCCTCGTGCTGCCAGTAATCCCGGACGTCCTGAGATTCGAGTTGTCGAAAGTCCGTCTCCTCGAACGTTGCCATACGTGACCTCTCAAACCGCGCGTGCAAAACCGTTACCCGAGCCGATCGTTACCGAGCCCGACGCTTCGTTAGCATAGTTCGCTCATCGTGTTACGATCCCGTTTATTTGAACAGTTGAGAGATGGCCGCTCCATGGACCAGAACGATCGCGTCATCCACGTCGTGTTCGTCGCGGTGCTCGGCGAAAACCCCTCGCCATACTCCGGCGACTTCCCCAGATGTTCCATCCAGGAAAGAAGACGGATCCGATGTTCAGTGTGGTCCTCGAGTTGCCGGTCTGTGAGCTGTTCTTTCGATGGTTTCGGGACGATGGGGCCCTGTCGAAACCCGCCTTTATGACTTTAGCGATTGTATCACTTCTTGAGTAAGAACATTCAAAACCGAACCACAGCTACGAGGTTAGAAGTGTTAAGGTCCGGGTGCGAGAATCGAACCCGCGTCTCAGCCTCCACAAGGCTGAAGGATAGTCCACTACCCTAACCCGGACACGCATCGACACGTACCCCGCATTCACGGATAACCGTTACGACTCTCGGGTGGCCGTGTCATCGAGTGACGAAACCGTCGTCCCCGTCGATCCGACACCCGAATAGTCATCCCTGATCGGGTCGTTCGTTTATATATGGACCAGGAACTGGCTTCCGAGCGGGAGAAGTCCACCGATCCGGAGCCGGCAATGGATCGGTCTCCGGAGCCGGCAATGGATCGGTCGATGCTCCGCAGGCGGGCGGTGTTCGTCGTCCTCACGTTCGTCGGGATGGTGGGTGGGCTACTCGGCGGTTGGTTCGGCGCGTCCGAGTCGCTCGTCCGGATCTGTTACGGGGCGGCGTACGTCTTCGGCGGCTGGTACGGGCTCAAGGAGAGCCTCGCTGCGCTCCGAGAGCCGGCCGTCGAGATCGACCTGCTGATGGTGCTGGCCGCGCTCGGCGCGCTCGTCATCGGTGCACCGTTCGAGGGCGCGATGCTTCTGTTTCTGTTCTCGCTGTCGACGGTCCTCGAGGGATACGCGATCGGCCGATCTCGAACCGCCATCGAGTCGCTCATGGAGATCCGACCGGAGTCGGCGCGGCTGCTTCGCGACGGCGAGGAGGTCGTCGCTCCGATCGAAGACGTCGAGGTCGGCAACGTGTTCGTCGTCCGCCCCGGCGATCGACTTCCGCTGGACGGCGTCGTCATCGACGGCGAGAGCACGGTCGATCAGTCCTCGCTGACCGGCGAGTCGGTTCCGGTCGCAAAGGAGCCGGGCGACGAGGTGTTCGGCGGGACGATCAACGAGACCGGGAGCCTCGAGGTCGAGGTCACGCGGACGGTCCACGAGTCCGCCATCTCCCGGCTGATCCACCTCGTCGAGGAGGCACAGAGCAAGCGCGCACCGACCCAGCGGCTCATCGACCGGCTGGAGCAGCCGTACGTGCTCGGGGTCTTCGCGATGACCGCCGTTGCGGTCGCGCTCCCGTATTTCGTCCTCGAGCACCCGTTCGACTCGACGTTCTACCGCGCGATGACGCTCATGGTGGCCGCCTCGCCGTGTGCGGTCATCATCTCGACGCCGGCGGCCGTGCTGTCGGCGATCACCGCCGGGGCGCGTCAGGGCGTGCTGTTCAAAGGGGGCGAGTTCGTCGAGACCGCGGCCGACGTCAACGCGGTCGCGTTCGACAAGACGGGGACGCTGACTGAGGGGAACACGCGCCTCACTGACGTGGAACCTCGACAGGGAGTCACGGTCGACGGAGGCTCGGCCGACGGGGGGTCAGTCATCGACGGGGAGTCGGTCGCCGACGGCCGCTCGATCACCTCGGATCGGCTGCTCGCGGTCGCCGCCGCGGTACAGTCTCGGTCGGAACACCACCTGGCTCGCGCGACCGTCGACGAAGCCGAGGATCGCTCGCTGGACGTCCCGGACGCGGACGACTTCCAGGCCGTCGTCGGGAAGGGCGTCCACGCGACGGTTCACGGTCGAACGATCCACATCGGCAACCAGCGATACTTCGAGACCGTCATCGCCGATGCGACCGTCGACGGCCTTGATGCCGGCCTCCGGGCAGTCCGTCGCCTCGAGGCGAACGGGAAGACGAGCGTTCTCGTCGCCGAGGAGACGGACGCCGGGGTGACGGTGCTCGGCTGGCTGGCGTTCACCGACACCGTCCGAGCGGGTGCGGCGGAGACGATCCAGCGGCTCCGGGACGGCGGCGTCGAACGCGTCGTCATGCTGACGGGCGACAACGAGCGCGTCGCGCGGCATATCGCCGACGAGGTCGGGATCGACGAGGTGTACGCGGAGCTGCTGCCGGAGCAGAAGGTCGATCGGATACGGGCGCTCCAGGAGCGCTACGAGGGGGTCGCGATGGTCGGCGACGGCGTGAACGACGCGCCCGCGCTCGCGACCGCGGACGTCAGCATCGGTATGGGCGGTGCGGGTACGGACGTCGCCTTGGAGACCGCCGACGTCGTGCTCATGTCCGACGACTTGGACAAGCTCCCGTACGCGTTAGCGTTGAGCCGCGAGACACGGAAGACGCTGTACACGAACTTCGCGATCGCCTTCGGAGCGATCGCGATCATGATCGTCGCGATCCTCACCGCGGGGATCCCGCTCCCGGTCGCGGTCGTCGGCCACGAGGGGTCCACGGTCCTCGTCTCGCTGATCGGGCTGCGACTCCTCGGCTTCGAGGAGTAGGGTGAAGCGAGGAAGCTCGAACGGGTCGTGTCACGGGTTCCGCGAGGGCGAGAGAGCGACTCTACGCATTGGTCCGTCTCGGGATCGAATCGCCCATCAGGTTCGGGTGGCTATCGTATATAAACGGAATGCGACATTCCGGACAGCCGTGTGCGGTGGGCGCGCACCCGTGTGCGGTCGGCGTGCACCCGTGTGCGGTCGGCGCGCGCCCGTGAGCGGCCGTCAGGCCGCGAACGGCCTCGCGCGAGGGAGTCAGGGGCGGTCGCCGAGCGGTTCCGGCGACCGCCCCTGACGAGGCTGGGGAGGCCTGAGGTGCGGGTGCGGTGCCGTGCGGGGTGGGGCTCAAAGGGGCAGCCGCGAGGGCGAAGCCCGCCGCAGTAAGCACCGCAGCGAGCGACGCGAGCGAGGCGCGCAGCAAGGCGCGCGAGCCGTCGCGGCTGGGGCTTTGCAGGCGTTCATCGCAGAGTCCTCGATCGCTTATAAACGCCCGCCAGCAACACCCCAATTCGACTTATAAACAACCACGCCACTGATCTGGTACACCCACTCCCGCTATCGATCAAGAAGCACGCAGACTCTCATCTCTGGTGCAGTTGTCGAATTGTGAATATATAGCCGTGATAGGAGTTCTATGACACCCGCTACGCTGCCTGCGAAAACGTCGATGGAGGGCCTACGGAACGTCGACCATCGACGTGAACGTCTTTTCGGCCCACTTCACCGCGTACGGAGCACCGCGTTCGCGGTACGCCTGCGTGTCGAGCGCGGCGAACGGGGCCGGTAGATCGAGTCCGTGTCGGACCGCGGAGCAGGCATACTCCGTCGCGCTGGCGAACTCCGTCTCCCCACGTGCGACCGCTCCGGGGAGGTCCTCGAGTCGGCCCGAAAGCCTGTCGCCCGCGTCCAGCCAGGCATCGAACAGGCGGGGATACTCACGCTCCCACGACGCGAAGACGTCGCGCGTGTGGAGTCCGACCCACGCGTCGAACAGCGCGTTCGCGACCTGAAACACGTCCGCCGGACCGAGCCCCGTCACGGGGGAATCCGGACCAGCGCGAGGCTCGCCGTCGGAACGGGATGCATCGTCGGCGCTTGCGGGCCGTCTGATCGCTTCGTCGAGGTCGACGTACAGCGGTCCGAAAAAGGGAAGGAACGACTCGGGGATTCGGTCGGGCGGGACGCCGTCGGCACTGATCGCGCCGGACGAGGGTTCGATCCCGATCCGAACGAGTCGATCCGCGATGAGGAACGCGAGGAACTGCTCCGGAGTCCCCTCCGCACGGCGCTTGACGAGGATCGTGTCGGGCGTCGTCTGGGTGGTTCGGACGACGGTGCCGTCTCCCGGGAGACCGACCGTGAAGTCGGGGCCGGCGTACCGACGGAGTAGTTCCGGCGCGTCCGCCGGGAGCCAACCGTCCGGATACGAGGCAGGTCCGAGTCCGTCGACGAACAGCCCGAGGTCCTCCGCGACCGCGGGCGGAAGCGTCTCGAAGTCCGACTCCACGTCGAGGACGGGGGAGTCGGATGCGTACTCGGCCCGGATCGCCGCGAGGTCGTCGTCGAGCGCTCGCGACGAGAACATCACCCGAACACGTACGAGAGGATGATGAGAACCGAGAGGACGGTCGACACGCTGACGGTTCCGAGAACGACCTTGGTTGCCTTGCTCATGTCTCGCCGTCCGTCCGCCGGTCGCTTAAATCCACCCAGTTTCGATGAGTCCGCCGATCCGCCGTATCCCTCGATCGCCTCGTATTCCGGATGATTCGCCTTCCGGCCACCTCGCCTCTTACCCGTTTTATCCTCCGAACATCATCTCCCGTCGACGTCCACGATTTTAAGGGGATAGCACGGATACACGAAGAGTATGCGGATCCGTGACGCACTCGAATCGGACGCCGAAGCCCTTACCGCGCTCACCGGTCGACCGGAGGAGGTACTGGTCGACATGGTCCACGATCGGTCGGTCCGTGTCGCCCTCGCCGACGGAGAGACGTCGGACCATGCGGATACAAGCAGTGACGGTTCGGACGTTTCGATTTCGGGATTCATCGCCTTCGACGCTCGATCGGAGACCGTCCACGTCACCGATTTCGGCGGTCCCGAACGCGTGGTTCGGGAGCTGTTCGAGGAGCCACGGCGATTCGCGGTTCGCGAATCGATGAACGTTGAAGTCGTCGTCGCCGACGACGATTCGATCGGTATCGACGCCGTCGAGGGCGTTGGGTTCGATCGCGTCGGCTCCGGGCCGCGATTCGACGGCCGGTCAACGACGCGGTTTCGACTCGATCCGACCGAGTGAGCCGGCCAGGATCACTTCGACGATGTCCCAGTGAGCCGCCCAGGATCAGTCGAACTGCTCTTGAACGATCCCGAGCGCGTCCTCACGGTCGCCCCAGTCGACGAAGAGTGCGACGGACGTCGCGCTCGTGATCAGGTCGATGACGTTGATGCCCGACTCCGCCAACGGAGCGATGACGTTCTGGATGACGCCCGGCTGGTTGGGGAGTTCACCGCCGGTAACGCGGATGACTGCGATCGGGTCAGCAACGGTGACCGACGAGAGCGTCTCGTCATCGACGACCGCCTCGTGAAGCAGCGCCTCCGCCGTCTCCGCGACGTCGATATCGACGTAGAACGTCACCGAATCCATCCCTGACGCGACCGCATCGACGTTGATGTTCTCCTTTCGAAGCGCGTTCGAGAGCTCCGACAGGATCCCTGGCCGGTTCCGGATCGCGCGCCCCGCGACGGTGAGACACGCGAGCGGCTCCTCCCGCATGTCGATGAGGTTCTCGAACTGTCCCTCGATCCGGGTCCCCCCGGTAAGGAGGTCGCCGTGTTGGTAGTGGACGACACGAACGGCGAGCTGTTCGTTCTTGTACGACAGCGCGGACGGAGCGACGACCTCGGCACCACGGAACGAGAGGTTCCGGAGCTCATCGACCGTGATCCGACCGACGTTGCGCGCCCCCTCGACGACCCGCGGATCGCCGGTCATCACGCCTTCGACGTCGGTGATAATGACGACCTCGTCCGCCTCCATGTAGTTGCCAAGCATGACCGCGGTCGTGTCGGACCCGCCGCGCCCGAGCGTGGTGACGTTTCCATCGTGGTCCTCGGCGAGGAACCCGGTAATGACCGGGACGACGCCGTCGAGCGTCGACGCGATCGCTTCGGCACGCCTGCGCGTCTCCTCGACGTCGACCTCGCCGAGCCCGTTCGTGATGACGGGCCAGTCGGGATGGCCGGGTTCGAGGAACACCGAATCGATACCGCGCGCTGAGAGCGCGGCTTTCAACATCCGGACGCTGGTCCGTTCACCCATCGAAACGATCTCTGCACGGTCCGCCTCGTCCGTCTCGAACGTAATATCGTCGAGCAGTTCGTCGGTCGTCGACCCCATCGCGCTTGCAACGACCGCGATCTCGTGGCCCGCTTCGACCGCGTTCGCTATCGAGTCGGCCGCACGGTTGATTCGGTCTCCGCTTCCGAGACTCGTTCCACCGAACTTCGCCACTACGCGCATACAGTACCTCCAGCCGCCGTTTCAGTACCTCCAACCGCCGTTTCACTATCTGCCTCGTTCACGTCAGCCACACCGTTCGTTTCGGTCCCGGACTCGCCCCCTTGGATGGCGACACCACCGTGATCGGTAAACATGCGCCCTCGTAACAGAGGGAGCCGCATAACTGTGTCTTCTCCGTTAACAGTCAATTTAATTATGGTAATAGTATATCATCACGTGGCTGGCTCCGTTGAAATCCTCAACAGTCGATATATTTGAGTCCGATCGCGGTCAGTACAGGTGAAGTACGGATCGCTCAGTACAGCAGAAGAAATAATAATGTTGTATTTCTAGCATCTTATATGGATGGACGCGGTTCTGATGAAAAAGGGACGCTTGCCCCAATTTATCCAAGTGAGATACCGTATCTCCCGGATAACGCACGACGCTGGGTCGCTATCTTCCTGTTGGTAGCATTTATTAGTGGATTTGTCGTCTCATCCTTAATATGGATTATTGGTCTCTTCTGAATCGCTCGAGTCGCTCAGTCCCAGTCTTCAGCGACCGGCTGTTTCACGCTGTATCGTGTCTGAAGAGTGGGATCTCAACGGAGCCACGTGGCCGATTGTCAGTTACTCACGACTCAAGTAGTGTGGTTCCGCCTTTCACCTCCGTAAATGTGGTCGATCCGACGGGAGAAGCCCGGATGAGAGACGATCGGATAGGAGGACGAATGGGGAGAACTGAGTTGGTGTTTGCTACTCGTCGGAGACGCCCCATGCATCAGGCATCTCGATGACGTAGCGGCCGTCCTCCTGTAACGAGATGATATACTCCTGACGGTCGTACAGCTCCATCAGATTCAGTTCGTACTGTCCGGGGCTAACGATGCGGATACTCTCGAACTGGTCGTTGAGCTCGTCGCGAAGGTCGTCGATTCCCGGACGATCCGCCCCCGTGTCCGCCTGATCGTCGGGAGTATCAGCGGGGACATCCCGACTCGCACGGTCGAGTTCGTCGGGACTGACGACGTCGGACCTGGCGCTCGCTTGAGCGGTGTCTTCGGCATCGGTGTCGGCGAGCCGTTCGGAACCCGTCACTTTCGAGTCCGAAGCGTCCGACTCGGATGCCGTCGGAGTTCCGGATCCGGACGGATCGTTCGCGGTCGATGGCGAATCAGGCGTCTTCGCGGGAGACGGCGTGTCAGTCGAAGGCGTGTCAGTCGAAGGCGAGGGAGAATCAGGCGTTGAAGATCTGTCTTCCCGTCCGGGGGAGGTCGGCGTCTCAGACGGTGTCGTATCTGACGGTGTCGTGTCTGACGGTGTCGTCTCGGAGGGTGCGCTCCGGGATCGATCGGGACCCGTATCGGGCTCGTCGTCGAACGCTCCGTCCGGTCTGAACTGGAACTTGTTTCCTCCGCAGTCGGGACACCCCGATAACATCTCCTTGGAGCCGTCGGCGAACACGCGGCCACAGGAGGTACATTGGTGGGGCATCTACTTGCGGGAGACGAGGGTGCTGATGAGGTTCTCGTCTTTGTGGAGCGTCTCGATCCTGTTTGCGGGACCGATGACTGTGAGTTTCTTCGTCGACTCTCGACCCATCAGTTTGTCGAGGAAGCTCTGATTCGATGCCTCCGCTTTGGGATACGTCTCGATCTCGATCCCGGTGAAGTCGTCGGGGCTGATCTCCGTCATCGTCACCTCGATCAGTTTCGACTCCTCGTCCGGCGAGAGACCCTCCTCGAGAATGACGATGTTCCCGTCACGGACGCCGTCGAGGATGAGCCGGATCTTCTCCATGCCCGTGAGTCCCTCCATCCGGGCACCGCTTATCATGTCGATCCGGACGCCGTCGTCCGAGTCGTCGTTCGGACCGTTTCCGTCTCCAGGTCCGTTGCCGTCGCCATCGACGCCCGGTCTTGCCCCAGGCATTATCCGAAGTACTCCGCTATCTTGCCGTATACTTCGTCCATGTTCTCGCCCTCCAGAGCGGACAGCGGGATCGTCTCGTGTTGCGGGAACGCGTTCGCGATCTGTTGGACGCTCGATTCCGGGAGGTCCGTCTTGTTCGCGAGGATGAGTACCGGGAGTTCCTGTGACTCGATGATCCCGATCAGCATCGTGTTCACCTGCGTGAACGGGTCCGTCGTCGAGTCGAGCACGTAGATGACGCCGTCGACGTCCTCACGAAGCCAGTGCATCGCCTCGGCGACCCCCTCGGTCGCCTCCCGGGAGCGGCGAACGGCGTCGTCCTTCTCCATGTCGTGGTCGAGGAACTCCTTGTAGTCCACCTTGGTCGTCACACCGGGCGTGTCGACGATGTCGATCGTGACTTTCCGTCCGTCGCGTTCGATCTCGACGTTCTCCTTCCGGCGAGCGCGGCGGGTTTCGTGTGGAATGTGGCTCTCCGGCCCGACGGCGTCACCCGTCCAGTCGCGTGCGATACGGTTCGCGAGGGTCGTCTTTCCGGCGTTCGGTGGCCCATAGATCCCGATCCGCTTGGGCTCGTCGGCGGCGAACAGCCCGTCCGTGACCCGTGAAATGCTGTCTTTAAGATTTGTAAGCAGTCCCATCCTGACCTCCTGTATGTTAGTTCTCCCTGCGCGTGCGCGGGGAATCGGTTTATCGTGTAGGCGTTCCACGCCCCTCTCACTTAAGAACTGCGTCAGACGCCTCCAAATCGGCTAAAGACGGGTTGTAAGTGCTGTTCCGGGCAGTCCAACGAGATTGTTATCGGCAGCCTGAAACATCGGTGAAATGAACGGACTGCGATGTAGCTTGTGCCCGTGACCATTATCGGTAGTACCGTTAGTGTTCGTCATGCCTCATATCCGTGAGTCCGTTGCGGAACGTCCGTCTCTTCCCTCCCCCACCCCTTCGTTTCGGGTGGAACTCGTACGTTCGGGTGGTGGGTGAGTTGATCTCGAGGGTCGTTTGCCGTCTCTCCCTTTCGAACCATAGATCATACTAACGTAATTTTCTCTAATAGAGCACCGAGGGTGCTGTTTCTTCTATCCCATAATAAAAACACCGATGAATAGACGCCTCCTCGCCCCCTCCCCCCACCTCCGAACAGTTCCACCCGAAACGAAGGGGTGGGGGGGGTCCATTGGTCGAGTATCTCTCGGCGTGTCACATACGGCTTTGACTCCATCGACTCGATTCAATAGATATCCCCAGACATCGACCGATACTATTAGCAGCGACAATACGTTCACAGCTTGTACGCTTTGATCGCACCCTCCAACCGTATACCTCGGCCGTGTACTCCGACCGTATACCTCGGTCGCGTACTCCGACCGTCATCCACTCGGGCTAGCTCAACCAGAAACGATCCCTTCCTGAATCACACCCCCGTCCGTTTCTCTTCCACGATCGCTTCCCATCGTTCATCGCGTCCCGTATTCCGCGGTCGTCGCGTCCCGTATTCCGCGGTCGAGGGCTGCCGGACACCTTCGTTTCGACTCGAATGAGCAACACTTTTGTAGTGTCTCTTCATCTGGTTCGACTGCATCAATTGGACACGCTCCCATCACTACTACCGCTGTAACCCGTATCTTAGGGCTCTACGGTGCCGAAAACGTGGGTAAAGACACTACGTGGGCGTGATTTCCACTCGAAACTGGGGGGTTACAATGGAGGACAACAAATCGCACGCGGACGATACGTCGCCTACAGGGGCGGGTACATCTCTCGCGGCCGAGGAGGATGGACGTACGCGAAACGGCGGCGACGGTGAGCACGGCAGCGGTACCGGTAGTTCCGACGGCGGAACCGACGGTTCTGATGACGAAAACGCCGATTCCGACGACGAAAACGTCGATTCCGACGACGGCGTCGGTGAGAACGGAGACGGTCGGCGCGATGTCGACGATCCGGATACTCCTTCGTTCGAGACGGATCCGACCGGTGGTGTTGCCGCGACGTCGACCGATCCTTCGGACGTCTCCGTCGCGGACACCGACGCCGTGTCCACTGGCGATACCGACGTATCCAGCGGGGGGAGTCCCGACGTCACCGTTGACTTGGAGAGTGGCGGTCGGGATCGGTCGGCAACCGATGTCGACCTCGACGGCGTCGTTCTCGACGACGAGGACGACGACAACAAGGGACTGTTCGACGATCTCCTGTCCGGCGAGCCGATATTCGAGAACAAGGAGGTTCTCCGCCCGTCGTACACGCCACACGAACTGCCCCACAGAAACGACCAGATCAACCAGATGGCGACGATCCTCGTGTCCGCCCTCCGCGGGGAAACCCCGTCGAACATCCTCATATACGGAAAAACCGGAACCGGAAAAACGGCGTCCGCGAAGTTCGTCTCACAGGAACTCGAGTCGACGTCTCAGAAGTACGACGTTCCCTGCGAGGTCGAGTACATCAACTGTGAAGTGACCGACACCCAGTATCGGGTGCTCGCACAGCTCGCGAACAAGTTCATCGAGAAGAACCAGAACCTCATCGAGGACCGGCTCGATCGCTGTCGAGAGCTTCGATCGACGATCCCGGACGATCCGACCGTTCTCGATCGGACGGAGTTCTCCGATGCCGACGCGCTGCAAGCACGGATCGACGAACTCGAGGCCGACGCCGACGAGATGGAGGAGGTTCCGATGACTGGGTGGCCGACGGACCGCGTCTACTCGACGTTCTTCGACGCCGTCGACTACCACGAACGCGTCGTCGTCATCATGCTCGACGAGATCGACAAACTCGTGGAGAAGAGCGGCGACGACACGCTGTATAACCTCTCCCGGATGAACTCCGAACTCGTCAACTCCCGGATCTCGATCATGGGGATCTCGAACGACCTGAAGTTCACCGACTTCCTCGACCCCCGCGTCAAGTCGAGCCTCGGCGAGGAGGAGATCGTGTTTCCCCCGTACGACGCCAATCAGCTCCGTGACATCCTCCAACACCGTGCCGACATCGCGTTCAAGCACGATGCGCTCACCGACGACGTGATACCGCTGTGTGCTGCGTTCGCGGCGCAGGAACACGGTGACGCCCGTCGTGCACTCGATCTCCTCAGAACGGCCGGCGAACTCGCGGAGCGCTCGCAAGCCGAGGTCGTCGGCGAGGAGCACGTCAGACAGGCACAGGACAAGATCGAACTCGACCGCGTCGTCGAGGTCGTTAGAACCCTCCCGACACAGAGCAAGATAGTCCTCTTTGCGGTCATTCTTCTCGAGAAGAACGGCGTCCACAACATCAACACCGGTGAGGTGTTCAACATCTACAAGCGCCTATGTGAGGAGATCGACGCCGACGTCCTCACCCAACGTCGAGTCACGGATCTCATCAGCGAGCTCGACATGCTCGGGATCGTCAACGCCGTCGTCGTCTCGAAGGGCCGATACGGCCGGACGAAGGAGATGGGTCTGTCCGTCCCGGTCGAGGAAACGGAAGCGGTCCTCCTGTCGGACTCCAGGCTCGGCGATATCGAGAACGCGCAACCGTTCGTTCAGGCACGCTTCGACAATTAGCGAACCCGGCCGTGCCTAATTCGGCTATCCGTGGACTGCAACCGTACTCGAGTCGAATCGGAGCGAAAAGCCAGTTCGTTCCGTACCGATCATCGTTCCTGGCGTGCTTTCAGATCGATCGATCAGGGGAGACGTACTCTCCGTACCGAGCTCTCTCGGTTCGACTCCGGTCGAAACCGAGATCAGGTCGCTCGGTTTCGCCTGTCCCGTCGCGATGAGTCGGACGTAGCCGAGATACGGGACCCGTAGCCGTGCGACGCCGGTCACCCAGTCGGCTTTGACGGGTTCGGACAGTCCGTTCGCTTGGTCGTACTGTCCGTTGTTGTCTCCGAGGGTGATGAAACCGTCGTGGGGTGCCGGACAGTTCCGGAGCTCCTCGCAGTCGTCAGCGTTGTGTAACCGCCGATCTGCACGCTCGTACCAGTTCTCTCCCTCGTCGACGTGAAACATCGCCCTGTGTATGATCGGTGACGCCGTTCTGCCGGGCGGCTGGTAGATCACGACGGAGCCGTACGTCCCGAACGTCCGATAGTCGGCGGCTTGCCCGTTTTCGTAGGTCACCACGCCGATATCGTTGTCGGCGGCGTCCGGAGCGAACCGGCCGGGCTCGGTGACGAACACGAGATCGCCGACCTCCATGTTCGGTTCCATGCTTCCGGACTCGACGGCGACCATCGGCGGCCACACGCCACTGACACCGAACAGGATCAGACCGAGGAGGAGAACGATCGCAACGCTCGAGAGCATCTCACGGAGCCACATCAACGGTCCCTCGTTGTCGCGCCGGAACCGCTTGAGCAACCCGTCCTCGCTTCGATCCGGGTTCACGTCGGCGACCGGACCGTCTCTATCCCCGCCGTCCGGATCTCCTACAAACGCTTCCGGATCCTCGGTGTCGTCGATCGTGTCGGTGTCGGTGTCGGTGTCGTCGATCGTGTCGGTGTCGGTGTCGGTGTCGCATGCCCCATTCGTACTCTCGACCGCGTCGTCAGTAGCTGGCGGTCGGTCCTCGGGGTCCATCGTAGTCAGGTAGGTTGGTTTCGGTGATAAGTCTCGGGGTCCCGTCCCGGAACCGTTTTCACTGCTACCACCGTTTCCGGTATCGTGCCGCTGGAGTCGAACGCACGGATCGTCAGTGAACTTGCCAAACGCGGGTACAACGCCGAGCGCGAGGCGATCACGCTCCTCGCCGGGGCGTCCGAACCGACCCTCGCGCTGGAGGCGACCGTCGAACACGCGCCCGCCGACGCGCTCCGCATCACCACGGAACACGTTCGTGCAGTTCTCGACGACTCACGATCCGTTCCGGATTACGACTCCGGATCCGATAACAACACCTCCGTTTCGACTCCAAACGAGATAGAACAAAACACGGAGACTGTTGATTCGTCTCCAGTAGAAATAGAGGGGTCTACAAACCACGGGAACGACCTCGTCGATGGAGACTCCCACCGGACCGAGTCAGATCCCGCGGAGTCAGATCCCGCGGAGTCAGATCCCGCGGAGTCGGACTCGAACGCGACCGACGATCCGCCACGCGATTCATTACGTGACCCATCACGTGACCCATCACGTGATCCGTCCGCCCACGTCCGCGATCCCGATCGTCGGGATCTATCGGTCGGTAACGACATGACCGGCAACAGCACCGGGACCGGCGAGTACGACGACTTCGTCCGGACGTTTCGAGACCGATACGAACGACTCTCGAAAGTGCTTCGCGGTCGCGTCAACCACCGTCCGGCCGAGGCGATCGCGTCCATGCCGGGCGGGAGCGACGCCTCGATGATCGGCCTCGTCAACGACGTTCGATCGACGCGCTCCGGTCACTGGCTCGTCGAACTGGAGGACACGACGGGGACGTTTCCAGCGCTGATCATGAAGGACAAGGGGCTCGCGGACGTCGTCGACGAGATCCTGATGGACGAGTGTATCGCCGTCGAGGGGACGCTCGCGGACGACGCGGGGATCCTCTTTGCCGACTCGCTGCACTTCCCGGACGTCCCGCGGACCCACCGGACCGGCACGGCCGACCGTCACGTCCAAGCCGCGCTCATCTCGGACGTCCACGTCGGAAGCGACGAGTTCATGGCCGACGCGTGGCACCGCTTTACCGACTGGCTCCACACGCCGGAGGCGGACCCCGTCGAGTACCTTCTCCTCGCGGGCGACATGGTCGAGGGCGTCGGCGTCTACCCGAACCAGGACGAGGAGCTCGACATCGTCGACATCTACGAGCAGTACGAGCGGTTCGCGGAGTACTTAAAGGAGGTACCGGGCGACACCGAGATCGTGATGATCCCCGGCAACCACGACGCCGTTCGCCTCGCGGAGCCCCAGCCGGGATTCACCGAGGAGCTTCGCGGCATCATGGACGTCCACGACGCGCGGATCGTCTCGAACCCGGCGACGGTACACGTCGAGGGCGTCGAGGTGTTGATGTATCACGGCGTCTCGCTCGACGAGGTGATCGCCGAACTTCCCGAGGAGAAGGCGAGCTACGACGAGCCGCACAAGGCGATGTACCAGCTGCTCAAGAAACGCCACGTCGCTCCGCAGTTCGGCGGACACACGCGCGTCGCACCGGAGGAACGGGACTACCTCGTGATCGACGACGTCCCGGACGTGTTCCACACCGGCCACGTCCACAAGCTCGGGTGGGGGAAGTACCACAACGTGCTCGCGGTCAACTCCGGCTGCTGGCAGGCCCAAACCGATTTCCAGAAGTCCGTCAACATCGATCCCGACGCCGGATTCGCGCCGATACTCGATCTCGATACGCTGGAGATGACCGTCCGGAAGTTCGCCTGACCGCCAACGACCGGCGGTCCAACGCTGCTCTCGCGGCTTCACGACACTCTTGACTTGACTCTTCAGCCTCGATCGACGACGACCGTGACTTCGCTCTGTGACCTCGCTCTGTGACCTCGCTCTGTGACCTCGCTCTGTGGTCCAACACGACGGTACAACGGTACAGCTGGCGTCGACGAAGGCGATCCTCCCCTCCGACGGTTTACATTGGATGCCGCGACCAACGCTCCCGTGATCTGATGACTGCCCGCGGCGCACTGGGAGGGAGCGCGACGCCCCGCCGCGGCGGAGACGACCGATCGGCCCGATTGACGCGTCGCCTGTTAGCCACTTCACGAGCGTTGCTATCGCTCGATCTCTACTCGACCGCTCGTCGCGCTGTTGAGTCGGTCGACGAGCTCCTCGATCTCGGCCACCGGAACCCGCAGATCGAACCGAACCCGCTGGTCGTAGTCGGCGTCGAACTCGACACCCCCGGACTCGATCACGCCCCGAACGGTCCCGGAGTCGTCGTAGTCGGTTCGAACGGTCAGTCGACGGTGCGGGCGCTCCTCGACCACGCCCGCCTCGTCAAGCCCTTCCTTGACCGCCCGCGAGTACGCGCGGGCCAGCCCGCCGACACCGAGGTTCGTCCCGCCGTAGTATCGAGTGACGACGACGACGACGTTGCGAACCTCTCGTTGAACGAGGACGTTTAGCGCCGGCTTCCCCGCGGAGCCGGTCGGCTCACCGTCGTCGGAAGCGTACTCCCGGAGCATCACGTCGCTTCCGGGGGTCCGCTCGGAGCGCTCTCCTGCGGGGACGCGGTACGCGGGAACGTTGTGCGTCGCGTCGTCGTACTCCTCATCGACGGTCGCGATGAACGCCTCCGCCTCTTCAACCGTGTCGGCGGGAGAGACGTGACCGAGGAACTCCGAACCCCGAACCTCGAACGTCGTGGTCGCTCGCTCGGACACCGTCAGGTAGCTGTCGGTCACTGTTCCCCTCGCTCACGTTGTCGACGCTCCACGACGACGCTCGTCGGCGGTGCGAGCCGATACAGCGCGACGAACGCGAACACCCCGACGAGCTCCGCGACTTTCCCGACGATCGCGAACGGATCAGCGGCGAGCGCACTCGGGACCGCTGCTCCGTGCCAGCCGACGTATCCGAGGAGGAACGTGGCGAGCGTTCCAGCGCCCAGTGCGTACAGGCGGCGATACTCGTCGGCTTGCAGCGTCGCCGCGGCGACGATGACGCTGAAGAGACCGGCGAGGAGGAACACGTACGGCCTCGGGTCCGCGGGCTCGGTCAACCGCGGCCACGCCCACAGCAGATGCACGGCGGCGCTCAACACCGCCCCCTGCACGGCGACGGCCCGAAGCACCTTCTTCAGTCCGGATTGCCGGCCACCGTCTACACCCTCCGACTCGCTCATCGGATCACTCCCACGGATGATATCCCGGCGTGTCCGGCCACAGCGGGTACCAGTACGACTCGTCGCTTTCGATCCCCAACTCCCCGTCGAGCACTGATTGGAGCTTGAACTCGACGCGTTGGTTCCGTTCGTGGTCGCCGTCGGGAGCGAACGGGTAGTACGCACCGCGGCGGAACGAATAGATCCAGTAGGCGTCGCCCTCCGACTTCTCGAACCCGAAGACGGCGGCCAGGAGCCGTGATCCGAACCCCTCTTCGATGAACTGGTCGGCGGCGAAGTGGATGCTCGTCACGAGGTCCTCCGGGTCGTCGTCCTCGAGTACGAACCAGTGGTAGCCGTGGTCGTCCTCGTGTCGGTGAAAGCCGGTCCCCGTCTCGATCTCCCCGGCTTCCAGGATCGCCTCGACCTCCTCGACGGCGTCGTCGAAGCGGGTGCTGTCCACGCCCGAGAAACACAGCGCCGCCTCGCCGCAGTTGTCGTACCCGAGGTCGGCCTGCATCGTCACGTACGCGGTCGACATCCCGAACAGGTCCTCCGGGTCGGCGTCGCGGGTCGCGTCGGTCTCGGCGCTCGTCCCGAGTACGGCACGGATCGTGTCGAAGATGCCCATCTCTCGCTTTCGTATTGGTGACGAGGGGTTAGGCGTTTCCGGTCGACACCGACGGAGAGACAGATCCGCCTCGTCGTCTCACTCGCCTCCGATGCGATCGAGGTACCTCAACACGCCACGAGCGTTCAGACTCGCGTTGGCGCGAGCTCGCTCCGGGTTCCACATCTCGAGCGCGCTGCTCGCCGCCTCGAAGTGATCCACGACGGCGTCGTCGTCGCCGAGCTCGGCTCGCTTCGATCGGACGGCTTCGACCCACTCGACGTACGCGCGTTTCGCCTCGCCGATCAGTTTCGGCTCGTATGCTCTCGGTCCGAAGTGACCGAAACAGAGGTACTCGGGATCCAGCTCCTCGATCAGCCGCATGTCCTCCAGACACCGATCGAGGTCGAACTGCGGCGGCGGCGTCGTCTCTCGGACCGTATCGATCGACGGAACGTAGAGGCCGGTGGCGTCCGCGGTGAACACGACGTCCGAACGCTGCTCGTGATACACGGCGTGGTGTGGGGCGTGTCCCGGTGCGTCGTGGACGACGAGTTCTCGATCGCCCAGATCGATCCGGTCTCCGTCGCTCAGCCCGGTTAGCCGCGCTTCGGGAACCGGCTTCGGATCGGCGTAGTACTGCCACTGATCTTCGACGGCGGACTTCGTTCCGGCGATGAGCGCCTCAGGATCGACGATATGGCGCACGCCCTTCTCGGGGACGGCTACCTCGGCGTTCGGGTACCGATCGGCGAGATACCCCGCCCCGCCGGCGTGATCGAGGTGGGCGTGCGTCGGGACGATCCACGCGAGCTCCTCGCGACCGATCCCGATCTCGTCGAGCGTCTCGAACAGTGCGTCTCGGTTTTGCCCGGTTCCCGTGTCGATCACTGCCGGCCGCTCGGCGTCGAACACGTACACCGATCCGTACTCGTCGGTCTCGAACATCCCGGTGTCGTGAACGTACAGATCGTCGACGCCGCGAACGGGTTCGAACTCGCCAGCCTTCATGCCCGAGCGACAGCCCGGAGGGCCTTTTAGGGATCGGTCGACGGAGCGGATCGCTCCCCCGTACCGCTCGTTCCCGTGTCGGGGGATTATACGCGTCCCACCCGACAAGACGGTATGCGCGTTCTCGTCACCGGTGCCACCGGTTTCGTCGGAACTCGACTCGTCTCGGCGCTATCCGAACGGGGACACGAGGTCGTCGCGCTCGTTCGCGATGCCGATCGATACGATCCGCCGAACGAGGTCCACGTCGTCGAGGGTGACCTGCTGGAACCGGCAAGCCTCTCGCCGGCGTTCGAGATCGATGGCCGTTCGATCGACGCCGCCTACTACCTCGTTCATTCGATGGACGGCGGTCCTGGCTTCGAGGAACGCGACCGGGAATGTGCGCGAAACTTCGCTGACGCCGCGTCCGCTGCCGGGATCGCCCGGCTCGTCTATCTCGGTGGACTCGGTGAGGACCGCGAGGAGCTCTCCGAACACCTTCGCTCGCGCCGCGAGGTCGAGCGGATCCTCTCCGACGGTGAGTACGCGCTCACCGTGCTTCGCGCCGCCGTCATCATCGGTACCGGGAGCGCGAGCTTCGAGGTGATAGAGGGGCTCGCGAGCCGGCTTCCCGTCATGATCACTCCCAAATGGGTCGACACGCTCTGTCAGCCGATCGCGATCGACGACGTGGTGACGTACCTCGTCGGCGTGCTCGACGTTCCGGCTACCGCCGGCGAGACATTCGAGATCGGCGGTCCGGAGGTGTTGACGTACGCCGAGATCCTCCGTCGAACCCGACGCCAACTCGGTGGGGGACTCCGGATCGTTCGAGTGCCGGTGTTGAGTCCGGAGCTGTCGGCGATGTGGCTCCGACTGGTAACGGACGTGAACCCACACCTCGCCCGATCGCTGGTCGAAGGACTCCGAAACACGGTCGTCGTCGAGGACACTCGGATACAGGAGCTGATACCGTTCGAGAGAACTACCTTCGATCTCGCCGTCGCTCGCGCGCTCGCCGGTGCACAACGGATCGCCGTCCCCGTCGAGGATCGCCGCACCGATGGCTCCGACGACCAAGGGCCCGGTGCGGTCGGCGACGTCGACCGGAACGGTGGTGACGAGGTGTCGACCCGGTGAACGGACGGTCCGGTTCCGAGGCGGGGGCTTCCGAGCACGGCGATCCGGGTGGGGAGAACGTCGGCCGAGCGGGGCAAGAGACCGATCTCGTGGCTCCCCACTACGGAGAGACGTGGGTGTATGAGAGCCTCGTCGGCGGGATCCCCGGCCTCGATCTCTCACGCGCCGCTGCGGTCGCGATACAGGTGGTGCTGTTTCAGACCGGCGTCCTGGTCGTGGGCTGGTACTACGGACTGTGGAGCGCGGTCGTCGCCGGTACGGTCGCGGTCGGCGTTGCGGCCGCGGGGAGCGTCGAGATGCATCGACTCGGGGATGGAAACCGAGCCCTGTCGACGCCGGCCGAACACAAACGGCTCCTCTTCGGTTCGAGCGTCGAGATCGTGTTGGGACTGCTGGCGTTCATCGCTCTCGTGACGTACCTGTTCGTGTGGAACGACGTGCTGGTCACGCGTCTGTTCGGGTCGACCCCGCCGGTTGCGGCGGTGTATCTCGCCCTGCTGATCCTCTGGGACCTCTGTTACCGGATCGGAACGTCCTGGTGGAGCGCGGTCGTCGCGCTGTGGCGCGCGGTCCACGTCGAACTCTCGACGTCCGACCGGGCTCGAGCACGCCGGATAGACGCGGAGAACGTCGGATTCTCCGCGATCCAGCTGGTACTCGTGCCGTTCCTGTTCGAGGACCCGATCCTGCTCGGTGCGGTCGTCGGTCACGTCGTCGCCGTCGCCGTCGTCTGTACGGCGGCGATCCTTCTCTCGTGAGCGTCATCTCTCTCGTGAGCGTCATCCCTCATCGAGCGGAACGCTCTCAGCGACGGAGACCGGAAGGATCAGTGGATCGTCGACCGACTCGGGTTGTCACTTCCCCTGCAGCTCCTCGAACTTGTCCAGGAGTGCCTCCGCCGAGTCCCCCGAGTCGTACGTGAGCGATCCGGAGTACTCCGCACGCTCGGCGTCGAAGTCGGCGTCGACGACACCGGTTTTCCGTTCACGGCGCTCGTGTTCGTCTTCGTCATAGGCACCCATTGACATGGTACATACTCACTTGGAATTTCCGAGACATATATGTATCGGTCATGCACACCGATCGATACTCACGTATTTGGGAGGGAGGGGATGACGCCGTACCAACGCAACAGGTCGAACAGATCGGATGCCTCGAGGTCGTCCGGGAGAGATCTGCTCTCTCGTGATGCTGAGACGTCAAAGCTCTCCCGGAGCAACGAGACGTCGAAGGCGTCTCGGACCACGTGTCTCCGAGGCGATTCACCGGAAACCCTTAGCATCGGGGGCCAGTAGGTCGATCGTGGCACAACCGCTCCGATTCAGACGCGCACCCGGTCGATGGAGCCGCGACCGGGTTCGCTCGCGGCTCGAACGCTCGCTCGATGACAACCTCGGAGCGACCGCAAGCGACCCGTGGTTCAGCCCGCCGCCCGGCTACGACGCTCGCCGATTCGACATGGACGACGGCTCGATGGCGCTGTTCTGTTGGACCGACAACGACGACGACCCGCCGCAGGGTGTCGGTTCGGGACCTGTCGGTTACTGGCTCGGAAACACGGAGACGCCGAGGGATCTCTGGCAGACGAACAAGTTCGGATTCGACGAGGCTCCGTACTCCGTCTCGCGCTGGGCACAGCGCGAACTGCTCGCCGGGCTGCACGACGACGAACCATGGCTCGCGGACTACCCACACGTCTCGTGGTTCTTCCTGCCGGTGTTCTGTTCGAAGGACGGTGCCGAGACGACGCGAGCCTTCTTCCGTGACTACGCCGCCGGCTTCCCGGACGCGACGCGCGAGGCGGGGGCCGGCTACCTCGAACGACTCCTTCGTCCCGGGATCCTCGACGACTATCGAGAGACGATGGCCGGGAAGCTCGGCACGTCCGCGTCCGTAGATCTCGTTCGGATGAGCGCGACGGTCGCCGAGTTCACCGCGGCCAAGATCCTCTCCGATTCGGGATACGACGTCACTCCCGAGATCGAGGTGACGACCGGCCACTCGCTGGACTATCGGGCGGAGGACCCCAACACCGGTGTCGCGTCGCTCGTCGAGGTGACGCGGCCCCAGCCGGTGTCCGGCCGAAGCGCGAACACGCCGGTCGCCGCCGTCAGGGACACCGCGGAGACGAAGACGAACGGCCAGTTGGAGGCGCACGGCGGCGGCGCGACCCTGTTCGTCGACTGTACGTCGTTCCCCGAGGACGACTGGGCCGCGGTCAAAACCGAGCGACCGGACGTTCGACACAAGCCGGCGGTCGTGTTTCGTGCACGCCCCGACGGACACGTCGAGGGCTACTCGAAGGGCTCCGTCCCCCTCGATCTGTCGGACGCGATCGAGTGGGTCGGCTAAGCGATCGGGTTCGATCGCCGGCGAGACCATCGCTCTCGATGTCGGTCATCGAAAACGTTGAGCGGTCCCGCGTCCCTTAAAAGGAGACGGGCTGTGGACCCGTCTCGGCGTCGGTCGTCGGGTCCCGATCCGAGTAGAACCGCCGACCGACTCCTCGATGGCAGACGCCGGACCGGACGGTGTCGAACACCTCGTCCGGACGATCGAAGGTCTGCTCGCCGAACCGCGCCAGGACGTCCCCGAGCCGCTCGGAACCGTCCGCGAGCTCTACGGTCGCGTTCCCGTGAGCCGCGATTATCTCGTCCGAGGTGGCCGGATACTGGTGCCGTTCGAGTCGATCGTCAATGCCATTCAAGCGCATCAACGGATGAGAAGCACTGCAGGTTCTTAATGATTTTCCATGTATGACCTTAGCCGGGTGTGGATTCCTTAATCATCATTAATGGATGATTGTGAACGTGCCTCACGATCTCCGATGAGGGCCGAACCGCCGTCGATTAGTACGGCTCGCTCGGGTATCGACCATGGGCACGCGTTCGACAACCGACGGCCGCCCGGAGCGTGCGGGTCGAATCGTCGCGGACCTCCACACGCACACGACCGCCTCCGACGGGACGCTCGCGCTCCGAGACGTTCCGGCGGCTGCCCACGAGGCGGGACTCGACTGGGTCGCCGTCACGGACCACGATCGGATCCATCCCGGTATCGACGCGCCGGTCGTCGAGCGCGCCGGCGTCCGGATCGTCCGGGGGATCGAACTCCGCGTCGATGCCGGCTTCGAGCGCGTCGATCTCCTCGGATACGCCGTCCGACACACGGACGCGCTCGTCGCGGAGATCGATCGTCTCCAGACGGACCGACGGGAACGCGGCGCGAGGATGCTGGCCCGCGTCGAAGACCGACTCGACGTCGAACTCGACGTCGCCCCCCGGCCGGGACTCGGGCGTCCGCATATCGCTCGCGCCATCGACGCCTCGTCGGCACCGTACGACTACGCGGACGCCTTCGATCGGCTGATCGGCGACGACGGTCCCTGCTACGTCGCTCGCGAGGTGACGACGGTCGATCGAGGCGTCGAACTCCTCCGCGACGCGTGTGCGATCGTCGGGCTCGCACATCCGTTCCGCTACGACGACGTCACCGCCGCGCTCGACGTTGCCGAGGGGTTGGACGCGATCGAGCGCTGGTACCCCTACGGTCGCGACGTCGATCTCGCTCGGATCGACCGCGTCGCCGAGACGGCGTCCCTCCTTCGAACCGGCGGCAGCGACGCACACGAACTGACGCTCGGCGTCGAGGGTATGACTGAGACGGAGTTCGCCCCGATACGCGAGCGACTCCCTGACCCGGCCGAGCGTTCGTGAACGATCAGCGCCCCCATCCCGGCGTTCCCGGTGCGCCTGCGTCGTCCTCCAGTCGATGGACGAGCCGTTCCCGTTCGGCGTCGTCGAGGCCGACCAGGGCCCCGTCAGTACCCGCCCGAGCGGTCCACGCGTCGATCGCACGGCCCGCCCACGAGTCCGCCTCGCGTGCCCGCACCCTCGCTTCGGCCATCCGATCGCGGTCGACCGAGAGCGATCCCGGCCGCGATCCCGCTGCGGCCCCCACGAACCGGGCGCGATCGTCGTCGGTTCCGAACCCCTGTCGAAGTCGATCGACGACGCCGTCGAGGTCGGCCGAGACGGGATACGCGAACACGGTCGCGCCGAGCGCGTGCGACCCGAACGGCGGCGCTGGCGTCTCCGCCGGCACGTCAGCCTCGATCAGGCGCTCGCCCCCGCCGGCCGCCTCGACGCGTTCACACTCCGTCTCCGCGTCGAGTTCGAGATTGTGTGCGGGGTACACCGAGCAGGTCCGTGGGTACTCCTCGCGTCCGTGGATCCGACACTGTAGCGTCGTCGGATCGAGGAACACGCAACTGTCGAGCCAGCGCGACACGCCCGTCCCGACGGGTGCAACCGGTTTGGACGGCTTGCGGAGCCCGACGACGAACGTCGGGCGATCGCGAACCGCCGCGAGCGTGATCCCGTCGACGGTCACGTGATCGTCACCCTCGGCCGGCTCGAACAGTCGCGGGACGAGAACGTCCCCGAGCCCGCGGTCGAGAAACGCCACGACCTCGTCGCGGGTCAGGGGAACGAGGTCGTACCGATCGTCGAGCGTCGGGCGGCGACCCGTCCGGTCGCCGTCGCCGGCGGCGTCCGGATCGATCGGACGCCAGTCGACGCAGCATCCCGCACACCCCTCACAGCGGAGCTCCATCACGTATGCTATCGATACGCATGCTCAAAAGGTCTCGCCGGAGTCGGCGTCGGATCCGCCTCGACTCAGTCGACGATGATCTCGGAGTCGGAGCCGGCACTCACCGCGTCATCGGTCCCGCCGCCCATCTCCGTCTGATACCGCTGTATCCACTCGGCGAAACACTCCGGACAGAGTCGCTGGGTGTCGATGTTCGCCCGGTCGACGCTCAGCCGGACGGTACGTGCGAGCGCGTCCGTCGTCGGCTCGCCGCAGGCGTCACAGGGCTCGTTCGTCGCCGCGTCGCTCATACGCGGTCGTCGCGTCGGCGGCTCTTAAAAGTACGCGGGGAGGCGTCGCAGAGTGCGGGTCCGGGATCGTCCGCTTCGGTCGGGTCCGGGATCGCCCGCTTCGGTCGGGTTCGGGATCGTCTTAGGTCGTCCGGAACGCGCGGTCGCCGGCGTCACCGAGCCCGGGCACGATGAACCCCTCGTCGTTGAGTCCGTCGTCGATGGCGACGGTGAGCAGGTCCGCCTCCGGGAACTGCTCGCTCACGCGAATCAGTCCGTCGGGCGCTGAGACGGCCGAGAGCACGAACAGGTTCTCGTAGGCGTCCGCCTCACCGACGATGTGGTCCAACACCGCACACATCGTCGAGCCCGTCGCGAGCATCGGGTCGGCGACGATGACCGTGTCCTCCTCGCTGATCTCCGGGAGCTTCACGTAGTCGATGGTGATCGGAAACTCCCCGTCCGCGTTCATCCCCGCCTCCTCGTCGCGCCCGGCGGAGATGACGCCCTGTTTCGCGCGCGGGAACGCCTTTAAGAGCCCCTCGACGAACGGCGTCGCCGCGCGTAACACGTTGATGATGACGACGTCCTCGAGCCCCTTCACGCGCTCGCCGGTCGTCTCCGCTAAGGGGGTCTCGACCGGGACGTACTCCGTCTCCATCGCGCCGTCGATGATCTCGTAGCCGCAGATCCTACCGAGCTTGACGAGCCCCTTCCGGAAGGCGACCTGTTCGGTCTCGACGTCGCGGAGCCGCGAAAGGGTGTCCTTCGCCAGCGCGTGGGTGATGAGGTACGCGTCGTCGCGGTCTTCGATCGTCATTATCGGGGAGGGGGCCGCCGTCCTCTTAAAACCGCACGCCACTCCTCACGCCGATCGCCACACGCCTTGCTGTGCGTCGAGCCACGCGACGACGGCGACGTGCGGGAGCGTCAGCGCCGCGATGGCGACGAGCGAGGCGGCGAGCAGGTCCCCCGACGTGGCGACCCCCGACGGGACGGCGCGCGCGACGATCCCGATCACCGCGAACCCGCCGAGCGTCAGCGGCGCGGCGTCGCGGGCGAACCGCCGGAGCGCGCGGTGCCGGTCGCCCGCGGCGATCGCCCCCGCCGCCGCCTCGTCGACGAGGACGAGCCGACCGACGTGTCGAAGCGCGTGCCAGACGGCGAAGTACACCCCGACGGCGAACACGGGCGCAGCGAGCAGGAACCACGCCCACAGCACAGCGATCTCGCCGACGTCGCGGTGCCATCCGCGCCGGTCGGCACCGCGTCGGACTCGAGCGGCTCCGAGTGCGGCCGCGAGCAGCGTCGCACTCGCCATCGCGACGCCGACGGCGACTCGAACGTTTCCGGTGAACACGGGATCGACGGCCGCCGTCGCGGCCGCGGGATCGACCACGAACAGTCCGACGACCCACTCGGCGACCAGTCGGTACTCCGCCGGATGGGCGAGAAGCGGAACGCCCATCGGGAGTCCTCCTCGAACGAACAGCGCGAGCGCCCGCTCCGCGGTCGTCGGGAGGTGATCGACGCCGACGACCACCAGCGCGGCGACGTCGCCCTGTCCCCAGTGCAGCCACGTGAGCGCGATGAATCCGACGAACGCGGTCACCGGGGCGAGGAAGAACGCGGTGACGACCGCGCCGCCGAGCACCGCGTAGACGACAGCGACGGCGGACACGGACCGAGTGAGCGACACGTCGGCAGCGCGCACCGGGACGAGATGGTCGACCGCGCCGTGAGCCATCCCGACCGTGAGCGTCCCGAGCGCGAAGACGGCGACGCCGAGTTCCACCGGAAACAGAGGGGTTATCGCACCGACCGGGAGGAGCGTGGCGAGCGCGAGCGCGGGATACAGCGCGAACAGTCGGTCGACTCGGCGAGACGCCGTCGCGTCAGTCATCGTTCAGGATCCTCCCCGTCGAGTCGTCGTTCCGGACGGTCCCTGCGGTCGTCGGGTTGCCTCGGTCGGTCGCCGCCCGCCGGTCGTTCCAGTCGAGTACCCACTCGAACAGCACGAGTCCGTTGACCGTCATCAGGCCCGCCAACACGAAGAACAGCGCCTCCTCGATCGGGAGCCCGAGGGGAGCGATCCCGGTCGTGTGCGCTCCCGAGACGATCCACGTTCCCATCTCGATGGCGATCCGGTCGACGATCCAGAAGTAGACCGCCGGAACGAGCGCCGCGGTCACCCACACTCGCGGCGTCCGGGCCAAGTAGCCGCCGCCGACGGCCCACTGAAGCGCGAACACCGGGCCGACCCACGCAAGCAACCCGCCGAGGTACAGGGTCGCGGCGTCGAGCGAGACGAGCCACAGCCCGAGCCCGAACAGACCGGCTCCCACGATGAGACCCGCGAGACGAGGGGTGCGGGCGAAATCACCCTCGAGGAACGCGGGATCGAAGCCGATGCGATGGAGCGCGAGCGCGACGATACACGTCTGGACCGCGACGTAGAGGTACTCCCCGAGGGGGATCGAGAGGAAACGAACCGACACCGCGCCGTCACCGTACCACCAGACCCCGGACCGGATCATGTAGCCGATCCACGGCGTCGTGTACGCGTACGCGACGGCGACGAGGACCGCGATGCCGGCTGCGGAGCGCCGACGCCGACGCCGCTCGTATCGCGGTGCGAGATACCACAGCACCGCCAGCGGGGGGAGACTGAAAACGAGATGGAACTGAAGATACGTCAGGGAGGGAATCACCGGGCTCCCCTCTCGTTCCCGACCATGTCGACCGTTCGATCCCTGTCCGATTAAGCGTTCACACGTCCGACGGTCCCTTCTCGCGGTCGGGTCCCCTCGTCGGACGCGCTCGGGCCCCCCGTCGGACGCGCTCGCGAGACGGCGTGGTACCGTCCCCCTCGCAAGGGTTATCCCCCGGACGGATGTACGTTTGTTTGCAATGGCAAACGGAAAGGTTGATTTCTTCAACGACACTGGCGGCTACGGTTTCATTTCGACTGAGGACGCGGACGATGACGTATTCTTCCACATGGAGGACGTCGGCGGCGCAGACCTCGAAGAAGGACAGGACCTCGATTTCGATATCGAGTCGTCCCCCAAAGGACCCCGCGCGACGAACGTCGTCCGCAACTAACACCCGTTTTCTCGTCGCTTCGCGCGACGCTTGACGGAGCGATTCTTCCGATTGGCTACGTCGGTGAGCCGTGGCTTCGTCCGTGTTCGACGGTCTCCGTCGCCGAGACTCACTCGCTCGGTAGCACGCGGTAACCCTCCAACACCTTCCCCAGCCGGAACATGGAGGCGACGACCGCGTCACACGACGATCGAACCGCGGGCTTCGGCATGAACCCGACCGACAGCCCGGCCACCTCCAACATCGGGAGGTCGTTCGCGCCGTCGCCGACCGCGACCGTCAGCTCCATCGGGACGTCGAGCTCGTTCGCGAGGTCCTCCAAGGCGTCGTCTTTCGTCCCCTCGATGAGCGGACCCTCGGCGTCGCCGGTCAGCTTTCCCCCCTCGATCGGGAGACGGTTGGCGACGATCGTGTCGGCCTCGACGCCCTCCTTCGCGAGCGCGCGCTCGACGCCGCGCTCGAACCCGCCGGTGAGGACGGCCACGTGGTGTCCCTCCGCCCGGAGGCGCTCGATCAACCGACCGGCTCCCGGACGGAGCGTCACGTCGTCGTACGCGTCCGTCGCGTCCGCCTCGGAGAGCCCGCCGAGCAGCTCCGCGCGGCGATACAGGCTCTCCGCATAGCTCAACTCGTCGTTCATCGCCCGTTCCGTGATCTCCGCGACCTCGTCGGCGACGCCCGCCCGCTCCGCGAGCAGAACCGTCATCTCCGAGTCCGAGAGCGTCCCGTCGAAGTCGAACGCGATCAGTCGCATACGCGACCGTTGTGTCCGTGGGGGCTTTTAACCGCCCGATCGGACCCTCGGTCGAGCCACAGTGCTTTTGGAACTGACGCGCGGAGTCGAAGCCATGACCCGCGCGAAACTCGACGTCGAGGACCTGCTGAAGATCGTCCTCGCGCTCGTGATCGTCTGGCTTCTCCTCGAGATCGTCGGCACCCTCCTGAGCATCACGATGACGCTGTTTCACACCCTGCCGACGCTCATCGGGATCGCGATCGTCGTCCTGATCGCCCTGTGGCTCACCGATCGGATCTGAGACGTGTTCAGCCTCAACGTCCCGCTGCCGCCGGCAGTCGAGCGCCTCGCAGCCGATCTCCACCCGAAACTGACGGGGTTCGATCGGGTCCGGGAGCGGTACACCCTCGTCGGAAAACGGTTCGGCGTCGACGACGTCGGAGAGGCGGGTCGAACTCACCGGTCGAAAGACGCCGCGGTCGCGACTCTCCGTGCTGATCTCCGACCGCTCCTCGCCGGAACGGGACCGTTCGACGTGTCGGTCACCGCGGTCGCCACCTTCGAGACACCGGCACAGGGGCCCGCCCCGGTCGTCTATCTCGCCGTCGAGAGCGACGTGCTCGTCCGGCTCCATCGACGACTGTGTGCCGCGTTCGATCCCGTTGACGGGATCGAGGGCGACGACTACGTTCCCCATATCACCCTCGCTCGCGGCGGGGGATCGAAGGCGGTCGATGCCCTCAGCGACGTCGACATCGACCCGATCGAGTGGCGCGTCCACGAACTGGCGCTGTACGACCCCGAGTTCCGGGAGGTCGCCGACAGGATCGAGCTGTAGGCGTCGGCTCCCCCGGCTCGATCACCGCTTCCGAACGCGCATCGGGACCGGGTGATCCGGATGCATCGTCAGGGAGCCGCGCAGGGACAGCTCCGGCCCCTCGTACGCCAGCCGGTACTCCGAGCAGAGGCGCGCGAGGATCAGTTTCGCCTCCATGAGCGAGAACGCCTTCCCGATGCAGTGACGCGGACCGCCGCCGAACGGGAAGAACGCGAACCGCGGTCGCCCGCTCCGTCGCTCCGGCGTCCACCGCTCCGGATCGAACGCGTCGGGGTCGTCGTACCAGCGGTCGGAGCGGTGGATCACCCACTGCGGGAGCATGAGTGCGGCCCCCTCCGGGATCCGGTACCCACCGAGCTTCACGTCGAGTTTCGGCTCGCGGAACATCGTGTACACCGGCGGATACAGCCGCATCGCCTCGTTGAGCACGCGCTCCGTGTCCGCCATCTCCCGGACGTCGCCCGCGTTCGGGGGACCGTCGTCGGTCGCCGCCGTCGCCTCCGCCTCGACGCGTGCTCGAGCCTCCGGATGCTCCGAGAGGAGATAGAACGTGTACGTGAGCGCGAGCGCCGTCGTGTCGTGTCCGGCCAGAAGCATCGTCACGAGCTCGTCTCTGAGGTTCTTCTCGGTCTGCTCGCCGCGGTCGTACGCGCGTAACAGAACCGAGAGCAGATCCATCGGCAGGTCGCCTTCGGCGTCGCCCGGTGGCCCGCCCATGACGACGCCGTCCGCCCACGCGGGGTCGACGGAGGGGTCCCGTTCGGTTCCGCGTCGTCGGGCGACGATCCCGTCTATCAGCTCCTCTAACGTGTCGATCGCGGCATCGAACTCGCGGTTCTCCCGGGTCGGGACCCAGTTCGGAAGCAGGAACCGCCGCGGGTCCGGCTCGAACCGTGCACCGAGCGGTTCGAGGTTCTCCTGGACCGTCCGGACCTCCTCGGTGCTGATGTCGGAGCCGAACATCGCGGAGACGATGATCCGGACGGTGAGCCGAGCGATCTCCAACTGCACGTCGACGACGTCACCGTCGGACCAGCCGGCGATCTGTGACTCCGTGTGCTCGACCATCGTCCCCGCGAGCGCACCGATCCGCCGCGTGCGGAACGCGGGGTTTGCGAGCGCTCGCTGGCGCTCCCACGTCTCGCCCTCGCTCATCAGGAGCCCGTCGCCGAGCAGCGTCCGGATGGCGTCGTCGCCGAACGACGGCTTGCGGTACCGTGCGGCGTCGGCGACGAGCACGCGCTGTACGTCCGACGGGTTCGTGAGCATGTACGTCTCGCGGGGGCCGAGATCGAAGCGCACGACGTCCCCGTAGCTCTCCGCACACGCCCGCATGAACGAGAAGGGGTCGTTCGCGTACCGTCGAGCGGTTCCGAACAGGGGGTCCCCGATCGGCCCGGGGGGCGTCACGGACATGCGAGATGTGTGGGCTCGCCGAGGTTAAACGTTCGGCGGCAGCGAAGGGATCTCCGGATCGGAGCGGCGTCCAGTTCACGAGGGCGGCCTCGATCGTCCTGCTCAGCGTAGCGTTCAAGCGACTCGGCCGGCTACGGATGATCGATGGACGCCGCCGCAGTCCGGAGCCGTGCCGCGGACCTCCCCGCCGAACCGGGCGTGTACCAGTTCCGGTCGGGTGAGACGACGCTGTACGTCGGGAAGGCGGTCGATCTCCGTGACCGGGTTCGATCGTATTCGGACCCCCGATCCGATCGGATCAGGGGAATGGTCGAGCGCGCGGACGCGATCGAGTTCGCGGTCACCGACACCGAGACGCAGGCGCTGCTGCTCGAGGCGAACCTCATCAAACGGCTCCAACCGCGCTACAACGTCCGGCTGAAGGACGACAAGTCGTATCCGCTCGTCGCGTTCACGGACCACGAGGTCCCGCGGATAGAGGTGACTCGCGATCCGGACGCGGGGGCCGTCGCGTACGGCCCGTTCACGAACAAGGGACGCGTCGAGACGGTCGTGAAGGCGATCCGCGACGAGTACCGACTTCGCGGCTGTTCGGACCACAAGTACGCGGGTCGCGAGCGCCCCTGTCTCGACTACGAGATGGGGATCTGCTCCGCGCCGTGCACCGACGAGATCGATCCGGCGTCGTACGCCGAGGACGTGACCGCTGCTCGGCGGTTCTTCGAGGGTGAGACCGGCGTCCTCGCCGACCCGCTTCGCCGTCGGATGGAGGCGGCCGCGGAGAACGCCGAGTTCGAGCGTGCCGCGAACCTCCGTGACCGGTTGGCGGCGGTCGAGGCGTTCCACGGCGAGGGCGGCGAGGCCGTCTCCGCCCGATCTGACGACCGGACCGTCGACGTGTTGGCCGCCGCCGTCGAGGGGGACGTCGCTCGCGTGGCGCGGCTCCACAGCGAACGCGGTCAGTTGGTCGATCGGAGCCGGCACCGGCTGAACGCCGCCGCTGCCGACGGTCTCGATGGAACCGGTACGGATCACGGGGGAGCCCCCGACGTCATCGACGGGGACGACTACGCGAACACCCCGGCTGCGGTGCTGTCGGCGTTCCTGACCCAGTACTACGCGGAGCGTCCGTTCCCGGACGCCATGTTGCTCGCGGAGCGTCCCGACGACTCGCGGGTCGTCGACTGGCTCGAAGGCGAGGGTGTCGCGGTCCGAGTGCCCGGCGCGGGCCGGGAGGCGAAGCTGGTCGAGCTCGCGCTGAAGAATGCTCGGAAGCGCGACGGTCGCGACGATCCGACCGGCGCGCTCGGCGAGCGACTCGGGATCGGGCGTCCGGAGCGCGTCGAGGGGTTCGACGTGAGCCACGCCGGCGGGACCGCCGTCGTCGGGTCGAACGTCTGCTTCGTCGACGGAAGCGCCGAGACGAGCGACTACCGACGTAAGAAGCTCTCCGAACGCAACGACGACTACGCGAACATGCGCGAGCTCGTCCGGTGGCGGGCGGAGCGCGCCGTCGACGGGCGCGACGACCGTCCGGATCCGGACCTCCTCCTGATCGACGGCGGAGAGGGACAGCTCGCCGCCGCCCGCGACGCGCTGGCCGAGACGGGGTGGGACATCTCGGTCGTCGCGCTCGCGAAAGCCGAGGAGCTGGTGGTGACGCCGAACGGGCCGCAGCGCTGGCCGGACGACGCGCCGGAGCTCCACCTGCTCCAACGCGTCCGCGACGAGGCCCATCGATTCGCCGTACAGTATCACCAGACCGTCCGCGACGAGGTGAAGACGGTGCTGGACGACGTCCCCGGTATCGGACCGGAGACCCGAAAGCGGCTCCTCCGGCGGTTCGGGTCGGTCGAGAACGTGCGCGCGGCGTCGACGGCGGATCTCACCGACGTCGACGGGATCGGATCGACGACTGCGGAGCGGATCCGCGGCCGGCTGTAGGGGTTTTCCGTGGCTGACAGGCGGCAGACGACGTCCCGGAACGACCGCCGCACACCCGTCCCCCGTTCCGGGGCGAGACTCAGGTCACGAGGACGACTGGCTTCGGCTTTGCTTATAAAAAATCGGACCGGATGATCTGTCGAGGGCGGCGCGGTGCGTCGACGCGTCGACCTACGCGATCCGCTCGTACTGCTCGGAGAGCTTCTCGGCCGCCTCGCCGAGCAGTTCGGACTCGTAGTCGTCGAGGTCCCACTCGACGACCTCCTCGACGCCGTCGGAGCCGAGCTTCGTGGGGACGCCGAAGGCAGTGTCGTCGTGGCCGAACTCGCCGTCGAGCACGAGCGAACAGGGGAGCACCTCGCCCGTGTCGTTCAGGATCGCCTCGACCGTGTGGGCGACGCCCGTCGCGGGGCCCCACTGCGTCGCGCCCTTGCGGCTGATGACGTCCATCGCCGACTCCTGGAGGTCAGCGAGGATCTCCTCGCGCTCGTCGGCGTCGAACTCGGGGTCGCTCCCGTTCACGCGGACCTTCGAGAACACCGGGGCCTGCGCGTCGCCGTGCTCGCCGAGGATCGTCGCCTCGACGTTCTTGACGGGCGCGTCGAAGCGCTCGGAGAGCACGTACCGGAAGCGTGCCGAATCGAGCCGCCCGCCGAAGCCGATGACCTGGTTCCGGTCGCGGTCGCCGGCCTCGTACAGGTGTCGGTTGAGCAGATCGACCGGGTTCGAGGTGGTAACCGTGATGAAGTCGTCGTTGTACTCGGCGAGCGAGGAGCCGATGTCCGCCATGATCGGCGCGTTGTCGCCGGCGAGATCGATCCGGGTCTGTCCCTCCTTGCGGGGGATCCCGGCGGTGATCACGACGACGTCGGAGCCGGCGGTGTCCTCGTACTCGCCCTGTCGGATCGTCGTGTTCGAGTCGTACGCGACCCCGTGGTTCGTGTCGGCCGCCTGTCCGATCGTCGTCTCCCGCTGGTCGGGGATGTCGACGAACACGAGCTCGTCCGCCACGTCACGCAGTGCGAGGTTGTAGCCGGCCGCTGCACCGACGGTGCCCGCGGCGCCGACTACGCTAACTTTCGTCATGCCACATAAACCCGCGACCGGACGCCGAGTAAACGTTTCGGAACGGACGACAACACGCCTCAACCGTCGACATTCGGGATCGGCACGCGTCGAATTCGGCGGTCGGACGTGGCGGGCGAACGCGTCGCGAAAACCCTAACTCCGCGCGTGACGCAGGTCCGCGTAGTGCCGACGTTCCGCTACCCGTGCCCCGGCTGTCGGACGACCAACAGCCTCCACGACGTCGACTGCGAGTTCGAGGGGACGAGCTGGCCGACGATCGAGAAGGCGTACACCGACCTGCTGGCGGTGCTCACGGCCGAACGCGAGGGGATGTCCGAGCCGATGCTCCGGGAGGCCGCCGACGGATCGTGGGGGGGCCTGCACAAGGCCGCACTCGCCGCCCTCGAGCGTGAACAACGGATCGTTCGCGAGGACGGGACGCTCCGGCTCCTGACGGCCGCGCAGTTCAAGGAGCTCGTCTCGGAGCCGACCCGCGAGCCGATGCGGACGGTGTACACGCACGGCTCCGTCCCCGGCTGTCACGACAACGCGGTCTTCGCGATGATCGCGTGGTACGAGATGGTCGGGCTCTCGTGGCCCGAAACGAAGGAGAACGTCGTCGAGTGGCTCCGCGACTCCGGTGCGTGGGACCGCGGCGGCTTCGAGGAGTCCTCGCCCGAGGAGCTCGTCGAGAAGAAGCGTCACGTGTACGAGCAGGGCTACGGCTGGAAGGAGAAAGGACAGTCCGCGAAACGCGTCATCGACCACCATCGGTGAGTTCGCCGGACGGGACCGTCACCTCCTCGACGGCACGCTCGGCCTTTTTCATTCGCGGGCGCGTTGACTCACCGTGACGCATCCCGAGGCCGGAGCCGCGTCGATTTCCGAGGGGACACCGGACGTCGGCGACACCGAGGGGTCGACGCCGGCGGTCACCAATCCCCGTCGCGCGCTCGCGGTCGTCATCGGCGTCGTCTTCATCGATCTGGTCGGTTTCGGGATCGTGATCCCGATCCTCCCCTTTTACGTCCGATCCTTCGGCGTCAGCGACGCCTTCATCGGTCTGCTGGCGGCGTCGTACTCGCTGGCGCAGTTCCTCTCCGCGCCGTATCTGGGACGGCTCTCCGACCGACTGGGCCGACGCCCAGTGCTCCTCGCGTCGCTGTCGACGGCCGCGGTCGCGTGGGTCGTGTTCGGGTTCGCGAGCGAGGCCGACGCCGCGTTCGGTACCGCGGCCGCACTCGCGACGCTTTTCGCCTCTCGGACGCTCGCGGGTGCGATGGGCGGAAACATCGCCGCCGCGCAGGCGTACGTCGCCGACATCACTCCGCCGGAGGAACGTGCGGGCGCGCTCGGACTGATCGGGGCGTCGTTCGCGCTCGGGTTCGTGTTCGGTCCGGCGATCGGTGGCCTCCTCGCCGCCGACGCCGTCGTTGCGCGCGCCGACGCGGTGTTCCCGGCGTTCGTCCCGGCGACTCCGTACTCGATCCCGAGCTTCGCCGCCGCCGGAATGAGCCTCCTCGCGGTTCTCGCGGGACACCGGTTCCTCGAGGAGCCCCGTCGAAACCGGACGGCGGGGGTCCGGGTGACGTTCGTCGGAACGTTCAGGAACGCGCTCGCGTCGCCGACGCTTCGACCGATCACGGTCGCGTACTTCGTCGTCGCCGTCGCGTTCGCGGGCGTCCAGGTGATGTTCATCCCGTACGTCGCGGACCTGTACGGCTACGACGCGACCGCGGCCGCGTTCCTGCTCACCTACGTCGGAGTCCTCGGCGCGATGAATCAGGGCGTGCTCGTCGGACGGCTCTCCCGCGTCGTTCCCTCGCGGACCCTCGCGGCCGCCGGCGCGGCACTGCTCGCGTGCGCGCTGGCCGCGCTCCCGTTCACCGCCGGGGTCGGCCGCGGCGTCGCGGTCGGCGGTCCGACGTGGCTCACCGGGCCGCTCGTCGCGTTGCTCGTCGTCCTCGCGACGCTCTCGCTCGGAAACGCGCTCGTCAACGTCTCGCTTGCGACGCTCGTATCGACGTCGACGGACGCGGCCGGACAGGGGGCCGCGTTCGGCGTGACGCAGGGTGCGGCGAGCCTCGGCCGAACCGTCGGACCACCGCTCATGGCGGTTCTGTACACCGTCGCGTACGCCTCTCCGTTCCTCGTCGGTGCCCTGTTGCTCGTTCCCGTCGCCGTGGCGTTCGTTCGGCGCACCGGCTGACTCCGTCGTTCGAGACCGTTCGACCCGCGGACCGATCCGGGCTCGATCACCCCGCGAACCGACCGACGCGGACCGCGGACGCACGACAGTTTTAGGGGCCGCTCCCCCGTCGTGTCCGACGAATGATCTCCGGATCCCTCCTCGCGTGGCCCGTCCTCGGCTCGCTCGCCGGCGGGATCGGTGCGGTCGTCCTCGCGTGGGCGCTCCGGGCGTACCGGGACGAGCCCGGCGTCGACTGGTTCCTCGGCGTGTTCGCCGCGCAGGCGGTCTGGTGTTTCTCGTACGGTATCGGACTCGCCGTCTCCGACCTCACGCTCCGGATCGTACTCGAGACGACGGCGTGGTTCGGGATCGTCTGGACGGGGATCGCCTTTCTCGGGTTCGCGTTGGAGTACACCGGTCGCGGGGACGTGATCCACGGGCGGCTGTTCGGGATCGTCGTCGCGTTCGGACTGCTGTCGACCGCGCTGTTGATCACGAACTCGGTTCACGGTGCGTACTGGACGTCGTTCCGGATCGATCCCGTGTTCGGCGTGTCGACGGCGTCGTACGCGTTCGGTCCGTGGGCGTACCTCGTGATCGCGGTCGAACTGATCGCCGTCGCCAGTGCCGTCTTCCTGCTCGTCGACACCCTGCTCAGCTACGGCCCGCTCTACTGGCGCGAGAGCGCGGCGGTCGCGTTGAGCCCGCTCGCACCCGGCTTCGCGCTCGTCGCGTGGATACTGGCGATCGGCCCCGTTCCGCAGCTCCAGCTCGCACCGCTCATGTTCGTTCCGCACGTCGCGCTCGACGGCTACGCGTTCGCCCGCGCCGAGATGTTCGAGCGGAACCCGACGACGAGCCGGGCGGCCGAGCGGACCGCCATCGACGATCTGACCGACCCGATCGTGGCGCTCGCGCTCGACGGTCGGATCGTCCGGCTCAACCCCGCGGCCGAGTCGCTGCTCGGCGTCACGGCGTCGACGGACGTCCGGGACACGGCGCTGTCGGAGTTCCTCGACGTGACCGTCGCCGTCGACGGCGGGACCGAGGAGCTCACCGTCGGATCCGCCCGTGGACGTCGGACGTACTCGGTGTCCACCTCGCCGCTCACCGATTCGACCGGGAGCCACGTCGGCTACACCGTGGTGTTCTCCGACGTCACCGACCGGGAGCGCCGCCGCCAACAGCTGGCGGTGTTAAACCGGATCCTCCGACACAACCTCCGGAACGATGCCGGCGTCGCACGGGGATACGGGGAGCTGCTCGTCGAGCGCCTGGACGATCCCGACCTCCGCCGAATGGCGGACGCGATCGAACGTCGTGCAGGCGCGCTCGCCGCTCTCGGAGCGAAGGCCGGCACCGTCGAGGCGCTGTCGACGGACGCGACGCCGGTCGCGGTCGACGTCGAGAACGTCGTCGAGACGGTCGTCGCCGACGCGCGCCACCGGTACCCGGATGCGACCGTCGACGCGACCGTCGACGCGGGATCGGCGGTCGTCGAGCTCCGCCGGACCGCCGTTCGGGCGATCGTCGAGAACACCGTGGATAACGCGCTCGAACACCACGACGACGCTGGCGTCGAGCGCGAGGACGGCGGTCCGTGGGTTCGAGTCGAACTCGTGCGAGCGGACGATGCGCTCGTCCTCACGGTCGCGGACGACGGCCCGGGGATCCCCGACCACGAGATCGCCGCCGTCGAGTCCGGTCGCGAGACGTCGCTCGAACACGGCTCGGGGATCGGGCTGTGGATCGTCGAGTGGGCCGCCGTCGCGCTCGGAGCCGCGGTCGACTACGCCGACCGGGAGCCGCGAGGAACGTCCGTCACCGTTCGGATACCGGTCACGACCGAGATCGATGGCGAGGAGAAGAGAACGCGCGGGTCGAGCGTTGAACCCCGGTAGAACGGGACCTCAGTCGCTCTGAATGCGAGGTGCTAACATGAACGTCACGGTCCCTAACCCCTCCGCGAAGCTGTAGTGGAGTTTGACGGGGAACTCCTCGCCGAGCTCGACGGTCACCTCCGCGTCGCCCGGGATCGCCTTGTTCATGTCCTTGAGGTAGTCGAGGCTGAAAAGCGAGTCGGCGGGACCGGCGGTGAGCGCGATCAGGTCCTCACGGCTGAGTCGGAGGTCGACGTCGTCGGTGTCGCCCTCCGCCTCGATGAAGAAGGCCTCGTCGGTCTCGTCGACGCGGAGGCGGATGTGGTCGGAGACCATGTCGGCGGCTTTCACGCCGCGGTCGAGCTGTGCGCCCTCGACGACGATCTCGGCGGGCAGATCGAGGTCGGGGATGTCCGGCTCCTGCCGGATCGAGTCGGGGTCGATGAGCGCGAGCGTGTACGAGAGGCCGTCGACCTCGATGTGGAGCTTGCGGGTCTCCTCGTCGAGTTCGAGGTGGATCAGATCGCCGGAGTTGGCCATGCCGGCGATGTCCTCCAAGCGTGCGAGGTTGACGCCGATGACGCCGCCGTCGGCCTCGTACGACTCGAACGCCGCGGCTTCGAGGGTGAGGTCCACCATGCCGACGTTGGCGGGATCGACGGCTCGGATCGAGAGCTCCTCCTCGTTTAAGCGGATCTTACACTCGTCGACCAGCACGCTCACCGAATCGAGCGCGTCCTGCAGCGTCGACGCGCCCACGATGGCCTTGAACATATACGTCGGGCTACGGCGGTATGCCCTAAAAAGGCACCCGATCGGCGGAACGGTCTCGGAGCCGCGATCGACGCTCGACGGCTCCGATTCGGACCGCCTCTGCGCCTCGGGACGTCGACCCTGGACGGCGGTTTGTGGCGAGTGGGCGGCGCTCCGTCCCCGATGGACTTCCCGCCCATCAGATGTCCGTCGTGAACTCCACGCGAACGCGACGGATCCGCGTCGGGGTCGCGTCGGTGACGATCAGCGTCACGCCGTCGACCTCGACGCGGTCGCCCTCCGCCGCGAGTCGGCCCACACGTGTCGTGATCAGGCCGGCGACGGTCTCGAACTCGCCGTCGACGGGCAGCGAGAGCCCGAGCGTCTCGTTGAGATGTGCGATCGTGGTCCATCCCCTGACGACCGCGGTGTCCGCGTCGACGACGCTGACGTGTTCGGTCTCCCCGCGGCCGACGATCTCGCCGACGACCTCCTCGATGACGTCCTCGACGGTCGCGAGACCGACCACTGCGCCGAACTCGTCGACGACGATCACCATTCGGGTCTCGTCCGCTCGCATCTCCTCGAACAGCTCGCCGACGGGCTTGCTCTCGGGGACGAACGTCGGCTCGTCGAGCACGCTCGCGAGGCTCGCGCCCGACTCGCTCGCGCGGATCGCGTCACGGACGTCGACGACGCCGACCACGTCGTCCCGGTTCTCGCCGTACACCGGCATCCGCGTGACGTCCTCGGCGGCCGCGGTCGTGATCACCTCCTCGGGAGTCGCGGTGTCGGGGACGGCGACCATATCGGTTCGCGGAACCATCACGGCCGTGACGCGGGTCGTGTCCAGTTCGAGAACGCCCCGGATCATCGCGCTCTCCTCGGCGTCGAGCGCGCCCGTCTCCTCGCCGGAGAGGACGAGCGTCGCGATCTCCTCGCGAGTGAGGTACGACTCGATCTCCGTTTCTCCACCCGTAACGCGGTTGACGGCCCCGGAGAGCGCCTCGAAGACGAACAACACCGGCCGGAGGACTCGCTGGGCGACGACGACGGGACGAGCGACCCGCAGCGCGTGTCGCTCGGCGTTCGCGACGGCGTACGACTTCGGCGCGATCTCGCCGAGGACGATGACGAACACGGAGGTGAACACCGTCGACCCGGTCGCCGCTTGGCTCGGCGAGACGTACTGGACCAGCACGGCGGTGGCGACCGAAGCGGCCGCGATGTTGGCGACGTTGTTGCTCACGAGAGCGGTGACGAGAAAGCGATGCGGGTCCGCCCGCAGCGCCGCGAGCGCGTCGCTCCCCGGGACGCCCGCCGAGACCAGGGCGTCGACCCGATGTCGTGCGACCGAGAACACGGCCAGTTCCGAACTGGAGAAGAACGCGCTGATCCCCGTCAGTAGGACGATGGCGGCCGCACCGAGCAGCGTGATCGCGAGGTCCATGTGGTCGACATGAACGGGAGTATAAAAGGGTGTGTCGCCGGGTGCCGTCGCGCGTCGTCTCGGTCCGTCAGGCGGTCTCCATCTCGCGTTCGAGCTCGCGCAGGCGCTCGATCCGGTTCTCCGTCGAGGGGTGCGTCGAGGCGAGCTTGCCGATGAACCCCGAGCGGATCGGGATGATGAAGAAGGCGTTCATCTCGGCCTCGTCGCGGAGGTCCTCCTTGGGCACCCGGTCCATCCGGCCGCTGATGGAGACGAGTGCCGACGCGAGCGCGGCGGGCTTCCCCGTTATCAGGGCCGCGCCGCGGTCGGCGGAGTACTCACGGTATCGCGAGAGCGTGCGGATCAGCAGGAACGAGACGACCCACACGACCAGCGAGACGCCGATGGCGACGATGACGGGCGCGCCCTGTCGGTTGTTCCCACTGAGCAGCCATCCCCACCGCACGACGAAGAAGGCGATAGTCGAGAGGAACGAGGCGATGGTCATCACCATCACGTCGCGGTTCTTGACGTGCGCGAGCTCGTGGGCCATGACGCCCTCCAGTTCGTCGTCATCGAGGGTCGCGAGCAGGCCGGTCGTCACCGCGACGGTCGCGTTCTGCTGGTTCCGGCCGGTCGCGAACGCGTTCGGGACCTGCGTGTCCGCGACGGCGACTTTCGGCTTCGGGAGATCGGCCTGCTGACACAGCCGCTCGACCATCCGATGGAGCTCGGGGTACTCGTCGGCGGACACCTCGCGAGCGCCCATGCTCCGGAGCGCGAGCTTGTCACTGAAGAAGTACTGTGCGATCGCGAACCCGCCGAGCAGGATCAGCGGGAGCATCCCACCCTGGAAGTAGAGGGTGATGAATCCGACGAAGACGAGGTAGAGGGCGAACAGGAGAAACATCGTGAACGCCATCCGTCCACGGAGTCCCCAGTCCGTGTTCCATTGCATACCCGTTCGTATCGGCTCATCGGCTTAAAACCTGCCGGAGGCGGCCGCGTCGTGGGCGGTCCGTACCGATCGCGGGGTCCGATCGCAGTCCGTACCGATCGCGGGGTCCGATCGCAGTCCGTACCGATCGCGGGGTCCGATCGCAGTCCGTGCCGCTCGCGGGGTCAGATCGTCAACAGCGCGTTGACCAGCGTCTGCGTCGCGATGGCGGTGAGCGCGCCGAGCCACGTGAGCAACACGAAGTGGATGTAGCCGTTCGCGGGATTGCCGCCGTCGATGGTGCGGATCATCTGTGAGGAGAGCGCGGCGTTGAAGATGACGACGGTCAGAAGGAGGTACTCGATCAGCGGGATGTCGTACGCGCCGGCGTAGATGATCTGCCCGATGTCCATCTGATCCATCTCAAAGTCCGCCGACAGGTCCGCGAGGATGGACACGATCTCCAGCCCGATGAAGAACGCGAACGTCGCTGCCGCCGTGATCCCGTAGATGAGTCCGATGAAGGTGATCGCCGCCTGCTGGCGCTGTTCGCGCAACTGGTTGACGGCGTTCATGTTCCGCGAGATGAGCTCGCCGAGCTGCTTCGGTTCGCCGCCCATTCGACGTGCGACGAGGTACATCTCGGAGAACTTCTGGATCAGGTACGAACGCGTGGCGCGCGAGAACGAGCGCCACGCACCCTCCGTGCTGATGCGCATGTTGAGGCGGCGATACAGTCCCTCTATCGCCGGTGAGAGCCTTCCGAAGTCCTTGTCCCGGAGCGTGGTCAACACGTCGGTCGTCGTCGACTGCTTCGCGCTCTCGGTCGCGCCAAGCGCCCGGATAAAGGAGGGGAACTCCCCGTCGCGGGCGGTGATCGCCTGCTCTTCGGTTCGGAGGATGATCCCGGTGACGATCATCGGCGTGATCGGGACCGCGAGATACAGCGGGAGCGGAACGTCCCCGAGGAACCAGAGCATGCCGGGTAGTCCCGGCCCGTATCCGAACATCCCGGCGGCCGTGATCCCGATGAGTCCGAACGTGAGCGACCCGCCGATCCCGAGCGCCAGCCACAGTTTCAGGTCACCGGGAACTCGCTGATCGGGGTGGTACCAGACGGGATCGTACGGCGACATCGCCCGGATGGCGATGTAGAAGCCGACCTGCACGAACACGAACAACGCGATCACCGCCGAGACCGTAACCGTCGGGCTGTTCCCCGTCAGGATCGGCAACACGATCGCGAACACCAACGCGAACGTCACCGACAGGATCATCGACATGTACAGATCCTTCATCACCTCGATGTTCGAGAGCGACGACTCGTACAGCGTCTCGTACTGCGTGAGCATGACGTCCTGTTCGGTGATCAGGAACTCCTCTAACGACTGTCCCGCCCCGAGCGTGTAGCCCAACCGGTCGAAGAAGTCGCTCATCATCGCGGAGGGGACCTCCTTTGCACGCCGCCGACACGCGTCGTCAAGGCTCTGATTCCACGTGTCGACCAGATGGACGATCTGTGCGATCTCTTCGGCGGCGACGCCGTACTCCTCCTCGCGCGCGAGCGTCCGGAACACCTCCATGCGGTCGATGTTCGTCGTCGACAGCACGGTCATGTGCGTCATCACGAGGTGGAACTGGTTGTCGATCTGGTTCTCGCGGCTGCTGAGGTAGATCTTCGGATACACCCCCGCCGCGATCAACACGACGCCGCCGAACATCGGGACGGGGACTCGTGCTGCGAGCGGCAACGGAAGCGCGAACAGACCGACGATGCTCAGCGCGAACACGAGAACCGCCGGCACCAGCACGTAGCCGACGTACTGCCGCTTGGAGATGTCGAGCTTCTCGTACGATGCGAGGAGATCGGAGGTTAGACGCACCGCCATTGCGAGCCCGTCGCTGGCCTGTTTCACGGACATGGCGTCAGGATATCTTCCGGTGCATATCGAACGGAAGCCCTTCGACGCCGTCGCGTTGGAAGGCGTCGATCGCGTTGTTCACCTCGTGATAGCCCAGAATCCCCTCCTGGATCATGCGCTCGATCATGTTCGCACGGAACTCCAGATCGTCGTAGATGTCTCGCGTGTCGGCGTAGCCGAGCAGCGTCGCGATCTGCTCTTCTAGCACGTAGGAGTTGTTCATCCCCTGAAAGACGATTTCGTCCTCGACCGGGTCCCAACTGAACGCCTCCCGGGTGACGACGCCGTCCATCTCCTTCGAGTATCCCTCGATCTCCTGGACGCTCGTCACGCGGCGGAGGACGTCGTCGCCCTGTTTCACCCGGTTCTGGAACAGCGCCACGTCGGCGTTGTCCATGAACGTCTCCGGGACGTTGATCGGATCGGAGGTGAACCGCTGGATCATCGAGACGATGTCGGACGCGTGGAACGTCAGCATGACCGGGTGACCCGTCTGTGCGGCCTGGAACGCCATTCGCCCCTCCGCACCACGAACCTCACCCACGATGATGTAGTCGGGACGGGAGCGCAGCGCGGCCGCGACCAGGTCGAACATGTCGACGTCCGAGGACCCCTCGTCGCCGCCCTCGCGGGTCAACAGCTGCTGCCAGGTGTTGTGCGGCGGGATGACCTCCGCGGTGTCCTCCGCGGTGTATATCTTCGAGTCGCTCGGGATGTACGAGAGGATCGCGTTCAGCGTCGTCGTCTTCCCGGACGCCGTCTCCCCGACGACGAAGACGGTCTGTTCGTTCTCCAGACAGAGCCAGAGATACGCCGCCAGCTTCGGGGAGAGCGTTCCCCAGTTGGTGATCTGGTTGATCGACAGCGGCTGTTCTTGGCCCTGCCGGATCGTGAGCGACGAGCCTTTCAGCGAGACGTCGTCGGAGTAGATGATGTTGATACGCGACCCGTCCGGCAGCGTCGAGTCGACGATGGGGTCGGAGTCGGACAGCGGGTCGCCGATCCGCTCGCCCATGTTCCGAAGCCAGGTGTCGAACTGCTTTTTGTCGCCGAAGTCGACCGTGGTCTCCAGCATGCCGAACGTCCCGTGATCGACGTGACACTCGTGGGGACCGATGACGTGAATGTCCTCGTTCGCGGGGTCACGCATCACCGGCTCGAGCGGGCCGAGCCCGACGATGTCGCGATTGAGTCGGTAGCGAATGTCCTCGTACGTCTCCTCGGTCACCGACAGCTTCCCCCAGTTTCGCATCCGCTCGAGGATCCGCTTCCACCCCTCGCGGTTCGCCTGCACGTGCGTGACGTCCTCCAACAGCTCCTCGATGAGGTCGTCGTACTCGGCCTCGGAGTCGGGGGCGCTGTGCTGGCCACTGACGGTGAGGAGCTTGTTTTTCACCTGGTCGAGGATCGTCGCCTGCGGTCCGGACATCTCCGGCTCGATGGCGTAGTACTTCGTCTCCTGTCCGAGGTCGCCGTACACGTGACAGAAGATCGGTCCACCGACCGGATACAACACGTTGGGCCGATCGGACTCGTACTCGGATTTCGGCTCCTCGATGAACTGCGGGAACTCCCCCGTGATCTGTTTGAACTCCCGGAGATGTTTCCGTAGGTGGGGGCGGCGCATGGCCGCCTTTCGAAGCTCGTCCGAGGGTTTTGCGGTCCCGTGTTCTGTCATTCCTGCTCGTGCCGTCGTGTCCGTCGATTCGTTCGTCCGTCAGTCCGTCCGTCAGTTCGTCCGTCGGACCGCCGCCCGCTTGAGCGTGTCGTCCCGGCTCGATCTCATGCGACGCTCCGGCTCTCGATGACGATTCCGGTCCCCGAACGGACCGAGAAGCCGATCGTGTCCCCGACCTGTTCGCCCATTCCGGCGAACCGCTTGACGTTGATCTGGCGTCTGATGTCGCCGCCGACCTCCACCATCTCCAGTTCGATGAACACGTCGGCGATCGACCGAAACGGCCCGATCGCGTCGTCGTCGACCGCGGACGGGTCGACGGTGAGGACGACGACTTTCCCCTGTGAGATGATGTCCCGGAAAAAGGAGATGATCTCCAGGGCGGCCTGCCGCTCCTCGTTTTTCCGAACCAACGCTTCGAACGTCGGATCGTTTCTGAAGATGGCGTCGAACGTGTCGAGGAAGACCACGTCGGAGTTCCACATCGCCTCCGCGTTCATCAGCCGTTTGAGTAGCTCCTTTCGTTCGCCGTCGCTGTCGGAGAACGCGCCTCCGGAGTCGAAGTCGGCCTGTAAAAAGAGGAGCTCCTCGTTCAACAGCGGCGACACCATGTCGTACTCCAGCGAGTGCATCTGGTCGATGAACCCGCGGACGGTCAGCTCCGTCGACATCATCGTCACCGACGCGCCCTCCTGGACGAGTCCGTACGAGAAGCGCTGTGATATGGCGCTTTTCCCCGCACCGTAGTCTCCCTCGAGGAGCACGATGCTCCCGCGGGGGATCCCGCCCCCGAGCTCCTTGTTCAGTCGATCCCGATCCCCCAGTCCGAGCGACAGCAGGTTATCGGCTCGTGGCATCGTTAGCTCCCCTCCACGCGGAACTGGAACAGTTCCTCGTCGCCGTTGATCGAGAGGTACACTCGGTGGTCGCTGTTCTCGTCGTCGAGGCTCCCGGCCCCGTCGATTTCGTCCAGATCGATCGTGAGCGCGAGCACGTCACCGCGGCTCCACGCGGTCGCACCGTCGACGGACACCAGCTCGCCGCTCGTCGCGTTCGGTCGCACGAACGTCCCGTCGAACACGACGTCGAGTCCCGAGCCGTCCGGGCGGAGCCGCTGGGTGCCGGTGTTCTTTATGAGGAGTGTCACGTTCCCGTCCTCGCCTGCGTTCGGGTCGTACACCCCCGAGTTCGGGTCGGAGATCACCGTCACGTCCGTCCGGAGCTGCTCGGTCGCGTCGAGACTTCCGTCGTCGACCGCGGAACTCACCCGATCGACGCCGGTCGTCACCGTGCCGACGACGCCGGCGGCGATGACGAGGCTCGCCACGAACAGGATGAGGTGGGAGACGGGGACGCTCGCCATTCAGGCACCCCCCTCCACGGCCGTCGCGTCGCGGACGCCGCTCTCGGTGACGACGACGACCCGTTCCGCCTCCGAGACGATGGTCGTCTCCAGGTCGGCGTCGACGACGACGATCTCCAGCGTCTCGTCGGTCAGCCACAGATCCGTCTCGCCGGTCGCCCCGTCGCGGTCGTAGACGGTCGTGTTCACGTCGGCGAGGTCGACGTACTCGTTGTCGACGACCAGCGTCGTGTCGCTCACGACGAGCCCGGTCGAGCCGTCGTTGGTAGCGTTGATCACGAGCTCGTCGCCGCCGTCGACCGTCCGGTTCTCGGCGGCGTCGATCCCGATCGCCGTGTTCTGTCGTTCGAGCGCCCGCTCGCCGACGTCGTGTTGGGCGTCGGTGACGCGCTCGAACCCGTTCGCCGCGACCGGGTAAAAGGCGGTGAACGCGAAGAACAGCCCCGCGACGATGATGGCCGTGGACGCGGAGACGCTAACGCCCATCTCCCCACCCTCCGTCGGCCGGATCGGCGCGGTCCGAACGCGGGTTCGGGTCGTTCATCGGGCGCGGGGCGGACCCGTTGTCCTCGCGGCCGTTCGCCCCGTCGCGGCTCCCTCGGGGCGTGTCGCCTCGGCTGTCGTGGTCGTCGCGGCTCCCTCGGGGCGTGTCGCCTCGGCTGTCGTGGTCGTCGCGGCTCCCTCGGGGCGTGTCGCCTCGGCTGTCGTGGTCGTCGTGTTCCTCGTGGCGAGGGCTGCTTCCGTCCGCACCGCGACCGCGTCGGTCCCCGTTCGTCCGTCGGCTTCGACCTCGGGAAACCGGCTCCGGCGGGACGCCGCCGACGAGCGAGCCGCCGGAGAGATCGTCCCACCGGTCGAGCAGGACCGTGTGGGAACTCGTCCCGTTGAGCTGCGTGATGTATCGGAGACTCCGCGTGTGGTGTTCCCGGACGAGTCGGTCGGTGCCGGGCTGGTCGACGACGTTGCGGTCGATCGTCCCGAAGCCGGACAGGAAGTCACGGAGGCTGTCGGCGGCGTCCGCCCCGACCCACTCGATGCGCTCGTAGTAGTTGATCGCGCGCACCGCGTCAGTGACGTCGCTCGCGGACACGAGGAACTCCAGCCACTCCATCACGAGGAGGTCCCCGACGTAGTCGCCGGGAAGCTCGGTCAGGTACGGCTTGCGCCGACTCCCCGACAGATCGCCCTGCTGGACGTACTCGAAGCCGTCCCCGTTTGCCTCCGCGGGGTCACCACCGGGGGGCGACGTCCGCGTCGGTTCGGGGTCGGGCGTCGACGGTTCGGGGTCGTCGTCGAACCCGCCGTCATCGAAGCCGTCGTCGACCGGCCCCGAAGCCTCATCGAAGCCGTCGTCACCGAAGGGGTCGTCGTCGCCGTCGTCGAACGAGTCCGTGCCGTCGTCGAACGGGTCCTCGTCCGCGGCCGCGCCCGCGTCCGTTTCGCCGCCGTCGTCGGCCCAGTCGGCCTCCCCGGCGTCGTACTCCTCTTTCAGTTCGCTGAAGCTCTTTCCATCGTCGTTCATGTCGTCTCCGTCCGCCGGTTCCGTCTCGGACGCGGCGTCGGCGGTGTCGCCGTCGTCCGGTTCGTCGTCCAGCCCCTCGTCCAACTCATCGTCCAGTTCGTCGTCGAGGTCGTCGAACCCGTCGTCGCCGGGCTCGACCAGATCCTCGTCGAAGAAGCCGTCCGCGTTCGCGCTGGCGACGTCCTCGTCGAGGTCGTCTTCGACTTCCTCGTCGTCGTCGTCGAAGAGTCCGAACGAGCCCTCGCCGCCGCCGCCCACGTCGTCGAAGCCGCTGGACTCGTCGACGAACGGGTTGATCCCGCGCGTGACCATCTCGTAGATGTCGAGTAAGTTTCTGACGTCCTCCTCGATCTCCTCGACGGTGCCGGAGATCTCCTCGTTCTCCGAGCGCACCGTCGAAACCGTCGATGACAACGACGCGACCTCGGCTTCGAGATCGTCGATGCGTTTCTCCAGTTCGTCGGTGTCGCCGCCGCCCTCATCGCCCTCGATCGCGTCGTCCCACTCGTCCATTCCGTCGAAGTCGTCGAACTCTCCGCCGCCACCGCCGCCCCCGCCACCACCGCCGAAGAGGTCGTCGTCCCCGCCCATGCCGCCTGAATCGTCGGGGTCGTCGGAGTCGTTGTCGAGGAACCGATCGAGGACGCTCGCGCTGACGAGCCCCAGCGTGGCGACTACCCACACGACCGTTGGAGCTCCCCACACCGGTAGTTCGAGGCCCATTACCAGGTACGAGCCACAGCGTCCACTTCAAGGCACCCCTCAAACTATCAGTGATGAGAACAGCACTCGAAGGAACGCGGTCGGGCGATTGCGTCGTCGTCGAAACCACGACCAACTCGTCACGTCCGGGGAACACGATCGGCTACCGTTCACGACGAGGAGGACGTCATAGCGTGCGCTCGAAGCCGTCGGCCGCTCTGACCGCGAGGCTCCCGTCCGTCCGGAACCGAACCGTCCGTCCGACCGTGTCGCCGACGTCGCTGCCGACGATCGGCACGCCCGCCGCCTCGAGCGTCGCCTCCGCACGCGTCACGTTGCGCGGGCCGATCGCCTCGGTCAGGTCCAGCATCTCCGCGCCGCCGACGAGTCGCGCCTCCAGCCGGCGCGTGGACGCGCCGGCGGCCTGGAGCTCCTCGAGGAGGGTCTCGATACCGATATCGACGTACTTGGCGGGTCGCGGTGCGGGCGTCTCGACGCGTCCGGCGGTCGGCAACATCGCGTGTAACAGGCCGCGAACCCCCGCGCGGGGATCGCCCACCGCCACGGCGACACAGGAGCCGAGCCCGCTCGTCGTCAGCGTCGAGTCGTCGGTCACGACGGCCAGATCGCCGACGCCGACCTTCACGCGCGGCTGGTGGCCGGCACGCGTCGGGTCGTTCGCCGACGTCGGGTGGCTCACTTCGATGAGAGGTTCTCGAGCGCCATGGCCAGTTCGCGCTCGTCCGGGAGCGCGTACACGTCACACCGCGCCTGGATGCCCTCGGTCTCGATGGCGGCGTCGATGACGAAGCCGTAGTCCTGTCGCTCGCTCAGCTTCGCGACCAGCGGGCTGACCGTCGCCGCGCCGATGTCGTGGACGAACTCCGGCGGGGAGTGTGAGATCGACGTGCCGAGCACGTTCGCCCACCCGTCGATGAAGCCGCTCGTCATCACGTTTCCGAGCTCGCAGAGCGCGTTCTCGGCCATGTCGCCGAGCGGCTCGTCGGGCTCCATCGGCAACATCGCCCCCGCGACGCTCGCGGCCGACGCCTCGTTGAACAGGATCGCGAGATAGCCGCTCAGCTCGCCCTGCAGTTCGAAGACGGTCCCGGCGTGCGGCTCGCGGCCGACCTCCATCGGGACGTCGGCCAGCGGGACGAACCGGAGCCGGCTCACCTCGACGGACGTGTCGAGGCCGGTCATCATCCCGATGTTGTCGGCGGCGTTCGCGGATCCCCGCTTCGCCAGCGACGCGAACGTCGACAGCGACTCGTAGGGAACCACGGTCCTGTCCGTCCCGCCCCCGTTCCCGCCGCCAGCTGCCGCCGCGGGGGCGGTCCTCCCGACGATCAGGTCACGGAAGGGCCCGGAGTCCGGCAGCATGTAGATCGAGAAGTCCAGATCGGTTCCGATCGCGTCGAGCCGGCTCTCGAAGAGGAACACGCCGTCGCCCGCGAGCGCACCGTCCGGGAGCACCGCTGCACCGTCGGCTTCGAGGTACCTGGGCGGCGTCATATCGATCGCTTTGCCGAGGTAGTTCGCCCATCCGTCGAGGAAGCCCCCGAGCGCGATGTTGCCGACCTCCGTCACCGCGCTGTGACCCATCGACTGGCCGCCCGGAAGCAGCGAGAGCAGCCCGTCGACGTTGGCGGCGTCGAACGCGAGCACGGCCTCGCCCTCCAGACCGCCGCGGAGGCCGACGGTCACGCCGATCGACTCCCGTCCCGCGAACGCCTCCGCGAGGTCCTCGCCGCTGGCGACGCTCGCGCCCGTCACCTCGACCGTGAGATCCGTCCCCGTCAGCTCCGAGAGCGCGCCGGCGGCCTGCTCGGCCCCGCGTTCCGCCAGTCGGTTGCACGCGCCGAGCGCTCGAACGTCGACACGCATCAGACCGCGGACCCGATCGCGTCGAGGACGTTCGGCTTCTGGAACGGCTTCGTGATGTACCCCTCCGCGCCCGCCTTGATCGCGGCTTTCATCTTCTCCTCCTGCCCGACGCTGGTACACATGATGACCTTCGCGTTCGGGTCCTCCGATTTGATCTCCGTCGTCGCCTCGATACCGTCGCGGATCGGCATCACGATGTCCATCATCACGAGGTCCGGCCCGTGCTCGTCGTACATGTTCACCGCCTCCACGCCGTTCTCCGCCTCGCCGACGATCTCGAACTCGCCTTCGAGGATCTCCCGGAGCAGGTTCCGCATGAACTCCGAATCGTCCGCGATAAGTACGCGTGTAGCCATATACCGTGTCTCGGTTCCGACGATCACTTAATCGCTCCCCCGCGGTTCTCAGTCGTGAGAACGCGAGTCGTCGATCGCCGGCGGATCGGGCCTTCGTCTCTGCACATCGAACTCCGCACATCGAACTCCACTCACCGAACTTCGCTCACCGAACTTCGCTCACCGAACTCCGCTCCCTCTCGATCGCTTCCACCCGTCGTCGGGTGGGACTCAGATCGAGGCGTTCGGTTCCGCCGTCGAGACGTACGCGGCGAAGTCGGAGGTGGTGATGATTCCGATCGCCATCCCGTCGTCGTCGACGACGGGGATGTGGTGGATGCCGTGCTCGACCATCGTCGTGGCGACCGTCGCGATCGAGTCCTGCGCGCCCGCCGTCACCGTGTCCGTGCTCATGTAGCGGTCGACGGCCGTCTCCGCTTTCGGCTGGCTCTTCGCGACGATGTCGACGAAGTCGGTGGTCGTGAGGATCCCGACGAGCCGGTCGTCCTCGACGACCAACACGGAACTGATGTCGTTGTCGAGCAGCACGGCCGCGGCGTCCTCGACGAGCGTGCCGGGCGTTACCGTATGCAGGTCGGTCGTCATCAGCCGTGCGACGAAGATGTCGTCGATGTCGTCCATACTGGACGATTCCTCGCTCGCGGTATAAGGGTTACCGTGAGCCCTTAAGACATGGGACGGAGACCCACCGACTTGGACTCGGATCGTCCGATTCCGCTCGGTCGCCTCCGCCTCCCACCGCCGATCACTCGAACCGCGAGAGCCCGGACTGTCGTCGGGGGCCGCCGCCCTCGGGCTCCGCGACCCACGCCGTCCGACCGTCGCGGAGCCCGGCACGGTCCACCGGTGGAGGGTCCGCGGGGTCGTGCGCCGCACAGGTCTCCCCGCAGTCACGGCCGGGATCGACGACGTGCTCGAACCGCTCGCAGTACGGTCGCCCGTCGTCGGTCGCCGACGCGTGAGCACAGGCCGGTGGTTCCGGCCGCCATCCCTTCCCGTAGGCGCGTTCGGCGACCCGCCGCCGCTTCCGGGCTTTCGCCTCGGAGCCGACGAGCGCTACGTCCGTCCGGAGCGGACGCTCCTCGCGGATCTCCACGCCGGGCGCTGCGGTCGCCAACGGCTCCGGCTCGCGAACCACCTCGCGGTCGCCGGAGTCCGGGTCGAACCGCCAGACGCCGACCGCGTCCGGGATCCGGTTGAGATGCGCGCGGGTGACGTAGGAGGCGGTCGCGAGGACCACCCGATCGAACAGACCGAGCGCGACGTCGTACCGCAGCTGGGCCCGCAGATCCCCCGGGACGCCCAGATCGGGCTTGTTCTCGACGGCGGTCAGCGAACTGACCCAGTCGTCCGGATACCGAGCCGTCGCACGAACGACCGGCCGCCCGCCGCGGCGCTCCCGTTCGAGGTACCCGGCGTCGACGGCGGCATCGGCGACCGCCTCGGCCCGGTCCGGCGGGAGGTCGAACGCGTCCGCGAGCGGGATCGCCTCGCCGGGACCGACGGGTGACTCGATCGCGGGATCTGGGATCCGGTCGGGGGTGATCGCGGCTCGGGCGTCGAACCCCGGGCCGGGCGACAGCACGCAGACGTCGACGATCCGCGCTCCGGGAGCCGTCACGCCTGAGCCGAGCTGGCGAGCGACGACGCGATCCGGCGATTCGAGCGCGGCACACAGCGCCAACTCGAATCGGAACTCCATGGATGCTCGAGGCTCGGGACGGGCTAAAACGCGTCGTCGTCGGCTTCGGACGGCCGGACAGGGCTCGCCGCACCGTTGCACGGTCGAATAGGGCCCGGATCTCGCGGTCGAAACCCGTATTCCCGGCGGCCACCTACGCCGGGGTATGCGTCCGGTCACCCGGAACCTGCTCGTCGCCATCGCGCTCGTCCTCCTCGCGCTGCTCGCGTTGGGCGCGCTCCCGAGCTATCTCGGAAGCGGGGACCCGTACTATCTCACCGCCGAGCACGTCGACACCGACGAGTCGGCGGCGAACGTCGACGACCTCTCGGATCGGCGATACCCGTATCTGGTCGGCGCGCTCGAAAGCGACGACGGTCGGTCGGACGGGTACCGGATGGGACCGTACGGGATCAAGGAGTGGTTCACGCACACCCCCTTCGACGAGGTCGACGCGCTGACACAGCAGGTCCCTGCGGCCGGGATCGACGACGGCGTCCGCGTGGAGTACGAAGGGGAAACGTATTACGTCGAGGTGACGCAGCCGCCCCCATGACGGACCCCGAGCGTGATGACGGCGAGCACGTCACGGACACTGCCGCACGCGACCTCCGGGACCTGCCCGCGTTCGCCGACGGGCGGCTCCACTCGCTGCCGGGCGAGCCCGAGTGGCCGGTGCGCGAGGTCGCCGTCGAGTACGACGCCGGGTGGTACGTCGGCGGTTACGACCGCGTCGAACAGCCCGACGGCACGGAGAAGAACTACTACTGGGCGGAGCTCCCGCCCGCGACGGTCGTGATCGCGGTCGCCGACGACTCGGTGCTGTTCGTCGAGCAGTACCGCCCGACGATCCGGGAGACGAACCTGGAACTCCCCGCCGGCATCGTCGAGCCGGGCGAGTCGTACACGGAGGCGGGGGCACGCGAACTCGCCGAGGAGACGGGGTTCGAGCCCGATTCGACCGCGCTGTTACAGGAGGTGTGGTGTTCGACCGGGCTGCTTCGACACCGGCGTGGCTACGTGTTCGCCGAGGGGCTCGACCCGGTCGACGTCGCCCTCGACGACAACGAGTTCCTCGTCCCGCGGACGGTCCCCATCGACGAGGCGATCGACGTCGCCCGCGAGCCGCCGACCAACGACGCGACGGTGGAGGGGTTGCTGTTGGCCAAAGAGGACGGGCTTTTATAACGAATCGAGGGTCTCGCCGTTGGGTATTTATAAGCCGCCGCCGGACCCGGTCACGCAGCTCCGGTACGCCGCGGGGCTGTTCGTCGCGCTCGCCGTTCTCTTTTATATACCGATATTCCGTCGCGGCCCGTTCGTCGGCGATGCGTGAGGCGATCGCTCCGCGGGTACCGTCGAATCCGACGCGCGTCCAGTTCCCCGCGCCGACGGGGAGGTATTAGTCGGCCGAGCCCCTGCGTCCGTTCATGAGCCGGACCACGGACCAGTCAGTGTTGCTGTCGGAGGACCCCCCGTTGGACCTCCGGCTGTCGGACCGCGAGCTCGACGCGACCCGCGACCGTATCGTCTCCTTCATCGGTGACCTCGTCGACGACGCGGGTGCCGAAGGGACCGTCCTCGGGCTTTCGGGTGGCATCGACTCGACGCTGACCGCCCACCTCGCGGTCGAGGCGCTCGGCGAGGATGGCCTCCACGGGATCACGATGCCCTCGGCCGTGAACGACCCGGACGTGATGAGCGACGCCGAGCGCGTCGCCGACGACCTCGGCATCGAGTACGACGTCGTGGAGATCGGGCCGATCGCGGAGGGGTTCTTCGAGGCGTTCCCGGACGCCGCCGAGAGCCGCATGGCGAAGGGGAACGTCTTCGTCCGGACGCGAGCCGTACTGAACTACTTCGTCGCCAACGCGGAGAACCGCCTCGTGCTGGGAACCGGGAACCGCGCGGAGGCGATGACGGGCTACTTCACGAAGTACGGCGACCAGGCGGTCGACTGTAACCCGATCGGTAACCTGTACAAACAGCAGGTTCGCCAGCTCGCGGCCCACGTCGGCGTCCCGCGCGACCTCGTGATGCAGGAGCCGACCGCGGGCATGTGGGAGGGCCAGACCGACGCCCAGGAGATGGGGCTCGACTACGACACCGTCGACGCGATCCTCGCGGTCCACGTCGACGGCGGGCTCTCGCGGGACGCGACCGTTCGCGAACTTGGCGTCCCGGCCGAGGCGGTCGATCGGGTCGTCGAACTGACCGAACGGAGCGCCCACAAGCGGTCGATGCCGCCCGCACCGGAGCGATAAGCCGGAACCGCCCGCCGGCTCCGATGGACGTATCGACCCGGTAGCGATCGAGGTTCAGGCGTCCTGCGCACGCTCCTTCGCTATCTCGGCTATCCCGGCGTTCGCCGAGCAGTTCGGACAGGCGTGGACCCGCCCTCGTTCGTCGGCGAAGACGCGGACGAACCGTTCGGAGACGTGTTCCTCGCAGTGTTCACACGTCGGCATGGGGTGATGGAGCGTCGTGGATCATGAGTGTGTGCTGTACACGTGAGCGTGGGTGACGAACGCATATATTGGCTGTCCGAACTCTCTCCAAAATTCCCCCGAGATCCGTCGCGGTCTCCCGGATCGCATCGTTTCGATCCCCATTAAAACGCCCGCGTCGTGCCGTCTCGATCCTCAGTTAAAACGCCCGCGTCGTGCCGCCTCGATCCCCATTAAAACGCCCGCGTCGTGCCGCCTCGATCCTCAGTTAAAACGCCCGCATCGCGTCGAGCACGTCGTGTGCCGAGCCGTCGTCGATGTGGTCGCGAGCGATCGTCAGCCCCTCCCCGATCGAGTCGGCGTCCTCGCCGGCGTAGATCCGGAGGGCGGCGTTGACCGCGACCGCGTCGGCGAACTCGTCGTCGCGCTCGCCCGCGAGCACCTCCTCGGTGATCCGCGCGGAGTCGACCGCGACGTCGTCGACGCCCAGGTCCTCGCTCTCGACGTCCATCCCGTACTCGGCGGTCTCGATCTCGAAGTCGTCGAACGCGGGCTCGCCGTCGCCGCCGTCGGCGTCCCACTCCGCGACCTTCGTGTAGCCGGGACGGACGTCGTCGTACCCCTCCATCCCCTGGAACATCAACACGCGGTCGAGGTCGTGGAACTCGCTTTCCGCGAACGTGTCGACCACCTTCTTCGCGAACGCGAGGTGATAAAAGGAGCCGAGATGCGTCGACGCCCCCGCGGGGTTCGCGAGCGTCTCGATCGTGTTGACGAACGTGCGGACGCCCATCATGTCGCGGCGCTCGAACAGGTCGTCGATCGCCGGGTTAAACGCGGGCTGGTAGTAGAAGCCGAAGCCGGTCTCGTCGACCATGTCGGCGGAGTCGGCGGGCGTCAACTCCGTGTGAACGCCGAGCTCGTCGAGGACGTGTTTGTACGCGTCCTGCTTCTGGGTCGGGACGCGGTCGCCGGAGTGGACGACGACGGGGGTTCCGGCCGCGGCCGCGACCGCGCCGGCGGCGACGCCGAGGATCGCGCTCCGCCCCTTGCCGTCGTAGTTCGCGCCGCAGTCGACGGGGTCGCAGTCGGGTTCGGCGTACTCGACGCGTTCGCACATCACGTCCGTGTACGCCGCCAACTCCTCCGGATCGTTGCGCTTCCAGCGGTTCGCGAGCCAGAACGCGCCGAGCGTCGTGTGGTCGGGCTCGTCCGCGAGAATGCGCTCGAACGCCTCCGTCGCCTGCGCGCGTGTCAGGTCGTCAGCGGACTTGTGACCGGATCCACACACCTCGGTCATCAGCCGTTTGAGGGGCCACTCGCCGAACTCCCGGGTCGCTTGCGCCATGCGACCCCGTTCGGGTCGTCGAACGAAAAGCCTCCCGCTCGACTCCCGTCGAACGGGAACGGTGGTCGCCACCCGAACGACGTCGACCGAGCACGATGACCGCCCGGAGGACGCTGATCGGTCCGCTGACCGTCCTGCCGATCGGCCCGCTGACCGTCCTGCCGATCGGCCCGCCCAGTTCGGCCCGGTTCGCCGTCGAGTGTACGATGCGGGAACGTATCAGCCGCCACATCTGGCGAAAAGGGAGATAGAAATTCCAGTTCGCACGCTCGTTTGGCGAAAATGACGACGTCCCCGTGTTACCAGATACCGAGAAGACGCAGCCCATACCGGTGAACTGCCTCGGGGTCAAGTGGTTCGAGACGCCAAAGGCGTCTCGTTACCCCGGGAATCGAAGATTCTCGGACGATCCCGAGGCACTCGGCCTGCTCCGCCTGTAGATGAATCAACGGTACTGACCGCACACGGATGAGACATCTCACCCGATTGGGGTTCCACATAGTCAACTTTCAAGGACTATATACGCCCGTATAACCACTTTTGAGATATCTCTCCGGTTATATGGTCTCTCAAAGACGATACTGTTATGTATGTGTACAGTAACTGATTGACGTACCCTGATGACGTCTCACTCCGTTGCCACCGCGCTGACGCTGTATCGTTCCCGGACCATCACGCTGGAGCAGGCGGCGACGGCGAGCGGCTGTTCCGCCGACCAGATCCGCGCGAGCGCTCGGACCATCTCGCCGGACGCGGTCGGGGCCGATCCCGTACGGTAGCCGCCTCGGCGGTCGTCGTCGCTCCCCGCACGGAAACGAACCCGCGTGCCCGTTTATAAGGCGTCGCTCGCCGGTCCGAAAGCCGTAGGTACGTCCCCGACCTACGTCGGCCAATGAGTCTGGACGCGGACTGGCGGGCCGCCCTCGACGCGATCGACGCGGCCCTCATCGACGAGTACCAGAGCGACTTCCCCGTCGAGTCGCACCCGTTCGAGCGGGTCGCCCGCGAGATCGCGGCCGAGACGGGCGTCGACGTCGACGGCAAGGCGATCCTCGACCGCGTCCGCGACCTCCGAGAGCGCGGCGTGTTCCGGCGGTTCGGGGCGGTGCTCAACCCACCGGCCATCGGCTCGTCGACGCTCGCGGCGGTGCGCGCGCCGGCGGACCGCTTCGACGAGGTGGCCGAGGTCATCAACGGCTACCGACAGGTGAACCACAACTACCGCCGCGACCACGAGTGGAACCAGTGGTTCGTCGTCACCGCGGGGTCGCGGGAGCGACGCGACGCGATCCTCTCGGAGATCGAGGAGCGGACCGGCTGTGAGGTGCTGGCTCTCCCGATGCTCACGGACTACTACATCGATCTGGAGTTCCCGGTGGTGAACGGGGACCGGTTCGCGAGGGAGTCGCTCGGCGAGACGACGGTGTCCGCGACCCGCATCTCCGAGGACGCCCGCGGCGACCTCACGCCCGTCGAGGCCGACCTCCTCCTCGCGATCCAGGACGGCTTTCCGCTGTCGGCGACCCCCTACGCCGACGTGGCGAGCGAGATCGACGCCCCCGTCGACGACGTGCTCGCGGCGGTCGAGCGCCTGCTGGCGGACGGCTGTATCAAACGGATCGGCTGCGTCGTCAACCACGTCGTCACCGGGTTCACGAACAACTGCATGGTCGTTTGGGACGTGCCCGACGCGGCGCTCGACGAGCGGGGCGAGGCGGTCGGCAGCCTCCCGTACGTGACGCTGTGTTACCACCGACCTCGACGGCCCGAGCAGGGGTGGGAGTACAGCCTGTTCACGATGATCCACGGTCGCGAGGCCGACGCCGTCGACGCGAAGATCGACGAGCTGGCGGCGGAGTACCTGCCGTTCGAGCACGAGCGGCTCTACTCGACGGAGACGCTGAAACAGACGGGCGCGCAGTACGAGTCGCTGGTCGCGTCCGACGACGACGGACCGTGAACCGATCGCCGCGCTATCACTCGATCGCGCCGACCTTCTCGGCGACGTAGCCGAACTGGTCGCGGTAGCCGTACGGCGAGAGGAGGACGGGGTAGAACGGCTCCTCCGCGAACAGCGCCTCGCCGTCGGCGGCGGCGAACCGCTCGCCGGCCTCGACGCGTCGGAAGTTGCGCGCGAACACCTCGTACGTCTCAGCGTCCGGCTTCGGGATACGCTCTCGCAGCCGGAACACGTCGACGTCGTCGCGGCCGCCGGCGTCGACGACGTCCTCCGCGCCGGGCGCGGGCAGCGCGCCCGTCGCCGCGAGGAACGCGCGGGTCAGCCAGTACGCGTTGTCCGCGGCACCCTCCGACGCCTGTAAGCCCGCCTCGACTTCGAGGGTGTGCGGGTGTTCGATCAGCCGACCTTCCGTGAACTCGTCGGTTTGGATGATGACGTCGACCGGGAGATGCGGGGCGACGCCGCGGGTGATCTCGTCCATCGAGTCGACGACCGCGAACGGGTCGGCGTACGACTGCGTCGAGTGGATCGCGAGCGTGGTACAGCCGGTCAGCTCCGACTGGACCCGGTGTGCCAGCCGCCCTTCGTGGGTGTCGGCGTTTGGGTCGCCGGGGAACGCCCGGTTGAGGTCCTCGTCGAGGTAGCGCTCGCCCGCGGCCAGCGCCTCCTCGTTTGCGACGATCAGCTTGATCGGCCGCTCGACGGCCGGGTCGTCGCTCAACAGCCGCTCTATCGCGCGTGCACCGCAGGGCTCGTCGCCGTGGATCGCGCCGACGACCGCGATCTCCGGCGTGCCCTCTCCCAGCTCGAAGACGTCCATGATACATCGGAGCACGTCAGCGACTAAGTGGCGTTCGGATCCGCCTCGACGTTCGCCCGGTACAGCTACGGGCCGTGTTCGAGCCGTTCCGCGTACTCGTAGTCGACCGGGTACGCCTCCGGCCGCGCGCCGTCGAGTCGGATCGCCCAGCCATCGATGGCGGTCGGGTCGTCGAGCGCGGCGCGGAGCCGCGTCCGGACCGCCGCCACGTCGACGCCGTAGAAGTCCTCGGGGACGCCGTGGAGGTACTGGAGCGCCGTCTCGAACAGCGAGCGCATGCCGTCGTCGTTCTCGAAGTCGACGTGCTTGTACGCGCCCGCCGCGACCTGCACCATCCCGTGGAGGTACGCGGACTCGACGGTGCCCGACCCGTAGTTGTACCACTCGTCCTCGAAGCAGTCGTGGGCCTCGTGGTACTCCCCGGCGTTGAACAGCCGAACGCCGTGCTCGGTCGCTCGACGGAGCGTCGCGTGCTCCCAGTAGCCGCCGCCGACACGAGCGTCGGCTCCGGACTCGTCCGACGTCGCTCCGTCGCCCGAATGCCACCCGGTCGGGTCCCCGAGCGGCGGGGCGACGCCCGGATCGCGGGTGTGATCGTCCATGCGGACGATTTGGACCGGGAACGTCGTAAGCGTAGCCCTCACACCGAGCGCCGGGAGGACGGGGACCCGAAACGCGGAACCGACGGGATAAAGAGCCGGGACCGAAAACGATCGGTCGCGTGCGAGGGTAGCCAAGCCCGGAAACGGCGGCGGACTCAAGATCCGCTCCTGTAGAGGTCCGTGGGTTCAAATCCCTCCCCTCGCATGACCGCGTCCACAACGCGCGAATGCACAAGGGGGAGAATTTGAATCAGGGAGCGCCTCCGGCGCGACCGTGGTTCAAATCCCTCCCCTCGCATCGACGGGGTCCACGCCCCGTGATGCGGAAGGGCGCTCTCGGAGCGTTCTTCCCTCGCAAAACTTTCACACGGAGCAGTTCCACCAGCGACGGGTTCGATCTCACTGATAAATGGCCGATAGGCTTCGCGAGTATTCATTCCCCGGTCGGCGATCGAGAGACGCGTATGAACACCGCCACTGAGCACGGACGAGATCCCGATCGCGGCAGCGCGAGCGACTCGCCCGCGGACGAAGCGAGCGACCGGCCCGATACCGACCGGGACTACCGGGCACACCTCGAGCGCAGCCGCCGGACGTGGGACCGCTGGAGCGACTGGTACGCGATGAGCGAACGGGACTTCGAGCCGATGCGCGAGGACGCGATCGACCGTCTGGATCTCGATCCGGGCGATCGCGTGCTGGACGTCGGCTGTGGGCCGGGAGTGAACCTCGAGCGGCTTCGGGCGGACGTCGGCCCGACCGGGCAGGTCGTCGCCGTCGACTACAGCCCGGAGATGGTCGCGAAGGCCCGCGAGCGGGTCGATCGCCACGGCTGGGAGAACGTCGAGGTGGTCTGTGCGGACGCGACGCGTTTCGACGCCGACGAGGGGTTCGACGCCGCGATCGCGTCGCTCTCGCTGAGCGTGATGCCCGACGTCCGCCGGACTGTTGCGAACGTCCACGGGCTGCTCACGCCGGGCGCGCCGTTCGTCGTCTTCGACGTCAGGCCGTTCCCGGAGGGCCCCGCGCGGGTACTGAATCCGCTGGTACGGCTGTGTCTGCAGTGGTACGCCAACTGGAACCCGGACGACGACGTTCTCGAGACGCTACGGCTCGTCTTCGCGGAGTGTCGCGTGCTCGAGACGTACACCGCCGGGACGACCTACACGGCGCTGTGTCGGGCGGCGGAGACGACGACCTGACAGCGAGCGACGGCCCGGCAGCCGGCGGGCTACAGCCGTCGGTCGAGGACGCGCTCGATGGCATTTGCCTCGCCGCGGCGGAGGAGCTCCGAAGTCGTAGAGACTGCCACGCCGAGCTCGTCCGCGACGGCTTCGATTCCGTTCCGCCGGGGAACCTCGTAGTAGCCGAGGTCTCGAGCGGTCGACAGCGCCGCAATCTGGCGATCGGAGACCGGCGTGCCGGTTGCCGTCACGCCGTCGCTCGTCCAACGAACGTCTATCGACACGCCGGTCGCGAGCTCCTCGATCACGGCGGACAGGTCTGCCGAGTGGCCGACGATCGTCAGGCGGATCGTGCGATCGGAGCGGATATCGATCGGCGGGACGACCACGACGGTCTCCTGCGCGAGTGCGTTCAACAACGACAGGCCGTCTCTCTCCAGCTCTTGGCGCAGGTACAAAAAGCAGCCGTCGTCGGCCGGCGTCACGTCGTACTCGAGCACCGTCTCGAGGTCCGTGAGCAGCGACTCATAGGCCGCGACCTCGCCGTACACGTACGAGGTGATCGTCTCGACGCCGTCGACCGCTTGCCCGCCGAGGACGACCTCCCGATCGAGACCGGGTGACGTACAGATCCCCTCGTGGATCGGCGAGAGCGTCTCCGCGTCGTGATACAGCGACACCCGAACGGATTTCATCGATCGGCTCGACGATGCGGTCGTATATAAACCACCGATACGCTTCGCGAGCGGATGTGGGACGACCCGGGATCGAACCGGGTACGTTCGGACGTTCACTTCCGTCCCGATGGCGACGGCACCCTGACCGCCACGCTCGACGATTGACGTTCCGGCCGATCCGCCGGTTCTCTCGCGGGACTGATCCACGATATGTTCGTATAATGCATATTTAATGATATCTATTGAAATAATAGGATCCCCACGCAAATTGCATATACGCCATAGAAATCCATAACGATCGTTAGATTGATTTACTATCTGATGTTATATTCAACAGTACGATGCACCCCGAGAGAGAGGCACCGAATCGAAGCGATAGTTCTCCGGTCCTCGAGGGGGCCGTGCGGCCGTCCGACGACGGGCTCTACCGTGCGCTCGCGGCGGCACGGCGTCGACTCCTCCTGTACTACCTGATCGATGCGGACGAACGTACGGTCGAGGAGCTCGCGACGGTCCTCGCGGGGCGGGAGGCCACCGAGACGGGGACCGCGAGGACCCGTGACGACCGCGACCGACTTCGTGTCCGGCTCGTCCACTCCGATCTTCCCTTCCTCGACGAGTGCGGGCTCGTGGCCTACGACCGCCAGGACGCGACGGTCACGCTCGAACCACTCGATCCGTTCGTCGCCGAGCTGGTCCGCCGCAGCGTCGACCGATCGTCCCGCTCCTCGCGATGATCGAGTCGCTGTTCGCCGAGATCCGCGATCGCGAGCCTCGGTTCGTCGTCTACGGAACCGACGAGTGGACCGAAGTCGAGACCCGATTTGCGACCCACAACGTCGAGATCGATCATCGATCGCTCCCGTCGGGGTTCTCCGCTCCGTTTCTCGTCGTCGAGCGGGACGGCGAGTTCGCCGGCGCGCTCGGGCTGGACGCCCTGGACGGGCTCCTCGAACCCCCGATCGTCCGGCCGGGAGACGGGGATAGCGTGTCCGACGCGTATCGAGCCGTCTTCGACGTGCTCGACGACACGGTGTTCACCTCGATGGACCGTCGACGACTCCTCGCGATCAGCCGGGAGATCGAGGACCGCGCCTACCGGGTCGGAGCCGGGACCCTCCGCGTCGGCTTCCAGACGCTCTCGACGTTCGAGTCGCAGGTCGAACCGTACCGTCGACTCGCGACTAAGACCGAACTCGACGTCCACGTCTACGGCGTCCCCGACCGGACGCCACCGACGGTCGCAGAGATCACCTTCCACGAGGACGCGGACGGCGAGTTCGAGCGGTACTGGCTGCTCGCGTTCGACGGCGGTCCGGACGAGAGCGATCCCTGTGGGCTCGTCGCAAAGGAGCGCGCGGACGGCTATCGCGGCTTCTGGACCGACGACCGCGACGTCGTTCGTTCGATCGCGGCAGCGCTCGAGTGACGACCGGTCCGGGCGTCCGCTCGCCGTCGCGTCGTGCGAACTGTTAACGTTGTCGAACCGTAACGTCGCGTATGGGAACGCAAGGTCCTCGCTCCGACCTCCTCGACACCGGCAACCCGACCGGCGGGGTTCCGGACACCGTCTGGCAGTACCTCGCGCTCGGCGTGGCGCTGCTGGTCGGGTTCGCGCTGTTGAGCCAGAGTCTGGTCTACGGGGTCGGCGTCCTCGCGCTACTGGTCGTCCTCGTCACGATCGTCAGCGCGGTCGAGATCGTCGACGCCTACGAGAAGGAGGCGCTCACGGTGTTCGGCGAGTACCGGAAGCTGCTCGAACCCGGCGTCCACCTCATTCCGCCGTTCGTCTCGCGGACGTACGCGTTCGACATGCGGACCCAGACGCTTGACGTTCCGCAACAGGAGGCGATAACGCGGGACAACTCGCCGGTGACGGCGGACGCGGTGGTGTACATCAAGGTGATGGACGCGAAGAAGGCGTTCCTGGAGGTCGACGACTACAAGAACGCCGTCTCGAACCTCGCACAGACCACCCTCCGGGCCGTCCTCGGCGACATGGAGCTCGACGACACGCTCTCCCGACGCGACCAGATCAACGACCGGATCCACGAGGAGCTCGACGAGCCGACCGACGAGTGGGGGATCCGCGTCGAGGCCGTCGAGGTCCGCGAGGTGAACCCCTCGAAGGAGGTCCAGCGCGCGATGGAACAGCAGACGTCGGCGGAGCGCCGCCGCCGCGCGATGATCCTGGAAGCGCAGGGGGAACGCCGTTCCGCCGTCGAGCAGGCCGAGGGTGACAAGCAGTCGAACATCATCCGCGCGCAGGGCGAAAAGCAGAGCCAGATCCTCGAAGCGCAGGGGGACGCCATCTCGACCGTGTTGCGCGCGCGCTCGGCCGAATCGATGGGCGAACGCGCGATCATCGAGCGGGGCATGGAGACCTTAGAGGAGATCGGCAAAGGCGAGTCCACCACGTTCGTGCTCCCCCAGGAGCTCACCAGCCTCGTCGGCCGCTACGGCAAGTCGCTCTCCGGCTCCGACGCCCAGGAGATGGAGGGGTTAGAGAGCAAGGCGTTCGACGAGGAGACCGAGCGGCTCCTCGGGTTGGAGGACATCGAGAGCGCCCTCGAACAACTGGACACGGTTGCCGACAGCGACCTCCGAACCGACGAGACCCGCGACGCGGACACGGCTCGTGATGCCGACACGGCTCGCGCTGCCGACCTCGCTCGCCAGTCGGAGACGGCTCGCGAGGCGGAACGAGACGTCGAACTGGAGACCGAACGCGATCGGTCGGACACCTGACTCAACGGTGAGCGCCGCCAAATTTCCAGTCGATCGCTTATACACAACCGACGTATACCGACGTCCACCGACGTACTCGCGGATCGACGTACCACGTCACGATCACGGATCGACGTACTGCGTCACAGCACCGCGAACAGGACGATCCCGATCAGCACGAACACGCCGTAGAGGCCGGCCATCACCTCTCGCTTGAGCGGGCTTCCGAGCGGCTCCGCGGTCAGCCGGCGTATCGGCGGGAGGATCGCGATCCCGCCGAGCAGGAGGAACCACGCCTCGATCGCCGGGACCATCGTGAGCGCGACGACGACCGTCCCGTAGCCGGCGGCGTAACAGCCGCGTCGCCAGAGCTGCTCGCGGTCGGACAGTTCCTCGGCGGCCGCGCTGAACACGTTCGAACCGCCGTCACCGTTCCCGTCACCGCCATCGTTCTGACCGTCGGACATCCCCGACTCCGCAACCACCGTCTCGGCCTGCTCCTGGACGTACTCGTCGAGTTCCTCGGCCGCCGCCTCGGTCTGTGGCGCACCGCACTCGACACAGAACCTGGCCGATTCGTCGATCGACGCCTCACAGCGGGGACACGACTTCATCCTCATCGAAACGGCACCGCGGTCGGGCTTAATACTTCGGAACGAGAACCGTCGCCGGACCCGGCCGCAGTCATGCGATCGACGCGGGAGCGAGGCGCGGTCGACGCGGATCCGCCACCGTCCGTTCTCTCGGCTGATAATCAGGGGCGCACGTTTTAATCCCGGACGGGCGCAGTTTTCGACGGACACACCCGCCGGGCTCGGGTCGCACGGGCCGGACCGCGGCGGCGTCGGACACGATGTCACGCACTCGCCCCCCCGTCGGCTCCGAACCCGCCCTCCGCACCGATCAGCGGCGGCGACTCGCGGGCTCGCTCCTCCTCGCGGTCCTGCTCGCCGCCGGGCTGTCGGTCCTGCTCGCGGTCGCCGCTCCGGCGATGGCCGCCGACGGGGTCGACGGGCTCACCGTCGATCCGGTCGAGAGCGACGCAGGCGAAACGGGAAGCCACACGGTCGAGCTCTCGGCAACCGGCGTGAACGAGACCGGAGCGGTCACCGTCGCGTTCCCCGACGCCTTCGGCGACGACGGCGACGGAAGCGTCGGTGCGGTCGGCCCCGACGACGTCACGGTCGACGGCGGCGACCTCGACGGCGACCCCGCGGTCGAGGACGGCGGGGTGACCTTCCCGGTCGACGTCGACGGCGAGTCGGCTGACGTCGACGTGACGGTCACTGTCGAACTGACGCAGCCGTGGGCCGCCGACACGCACGACGTGACCGCGGTCGTCGAGAGCTCGGACGGCACGGCGGCGAGCGAGACGGCCGCAGACGCGTTCGAAACGACCGTCAACCCGACGTATCTCGTCGACGGGCGGCCGCGATCAACGGTCTTCGACGGGCAGTCCGTCACCGTCGCCGGTCTCGAGCCGGGCGTGGACTACCAGCTTCGTCGGGGGGACGAGGACGACAGCGCTCCCGTGGTGACCGAGACGGCCGGACCCGACGGGACGTTCGCGATCGACACGACCGACCTCGCGGTCGACGACGACTACTTCCTGGACGGCGTCGACGACCCCACCGCGGGCGACGGGTTCGAGCTCGTCGACCACGAGCTCTCCGCGGCCTTCGGTGCCGAGACGGTCGCGGACGCGGGGGACGGTGCGACGACGTCGTTCTCGGTCGACTCCGACCTGCGAACTGGCTCCTACCCGGTGGACGTCTCCGCCGGCGGCGCGCTCGACGCCGCGGAACTGTTCCGGATATTCACCGGCGGCGAGTCCGCGGACGGGGTCGCCCGTGACGCGGACCCTGACGACCTCGACTCCGCGACGACGACGGTCGGTCCGTCCGGCTTCGAGGTCGCGCTGTACGACCCCGACGTCGACGACGCGAACGACCGGATCGCCCTCGTCGACGGCGGGGAGAACGCCGGGACGGTCACGTTCGCGGACGTCACCCGGACGACGTACGACGTCGAGGCCCGGGCGCTCGATACGGACGCGACCGACGCGGCGAGCGTCACCGTCGAGGAGGCGTCGCTCGGCGGCTCGTTCGGCCAGGAGATCTACACCTCGACGGCCGGCGACCTCGTGACGATCTCGGCGGACCTGGGGGAGGCCGACGAGGGATACGTGATCGTCGGCGGGGACCGACAGAGCGACCCGGACGTCTCGTCCGGCTACCTCGACGTGCTGTACGTCGAGGGGAACCCGACGATAACGATAAACACCCGACTGATCGGCACCGACGCCGACACGGACGAGGTGTACGCCAGCGACGGTACCGTCGTCAGCTACGCCCACGAGTACGGGCCGGAGACGCACGCCGCGGACACGGAGACGTTCTCGGACCTCGGGTTCGAAGACGAGGACGGGAACGAGATCGCGGACGACCTCTCCGGGTTCCGGAGCGCGGCCGGAACCGGCCGGATCGCCGGGCCACTGATCCCGCTTCGATACGGGCTCGTCGTCGGGAACGGGGACGCGATCGTGGTTCGCGACGACGGCGTCGTCCAACCCGAGCGTCGGTTCGCCGGATCGAACCTCCTGTTGACCGCGCCCGAGTTCCGCGAGTCGATCGAGATCCACGACGTCCCGAGCGGCTCCGCGAGCGGGGAGGAGTCGGTCGGCGATCTGCTCGACGGCGGTCTGGAACGCACGAACGTCACCGAGGGCGACCGGATCGTCTTCGGGCTGGAAGCGAGCGGGATCTGGGGGGCGCTCGCGCACCTCTCCGACGAGGAGACGGTCTACGAGGACCGCGAGGCGAACGCCGTGCTCCTCGACGACCTCCTCGCCGCCGACGAAGGCGTCTCGCTGTCGGTCCGGCAGACGAACCCCGGACGGAACGAGCGGCGGACCGAACTGGACCTCGCGAGCGCCTCGACGGGCGACGCGTACCTCCGCTTCGACGATCCGGAGGACCTGAGCGATCTCGGGGACGGCCCGACGATGGGGGCGGTGTATCTCGTCGTCGACACGCGGGGGGACGCCTTCACCGACGAGCTCTCGCCGGGCGACGAGTTCGAAGTCGAGTTCGCGCTCGAGGGCGACGAAGGCGAGCGCTTCCGATTCGACCGGTCGGGGTCGGGGCCTCCCGGCCCGTTCGAGGCCGAGTCGGTCGGCGACGACCGGATCGACCAGCAGTTCCCGTACTGGGCCCACGACGAGGGCGGCGTCAACGCCACGGCGACGTTTCGGATCCGCGAGGAGAGGCTGGAGTACGACCGGACCACGGCGGACGGCGACCTCCTCGTCGAGAACGACGACGGCGCGACCATCTCGGGGAACACGACGATGCTCCCGTCGACGGAGCTCCAAGCGGAGCTGATCTCCGACGCCGGGCCGACGCCGACCGTGTCGAGCACCGACGTCGGCATCGACGACGACGGTCACTTCTCGATCGACGCCGACTTCTCCGCCGTCGAGCCCGGCCAGCGGGTGATCTTCGAGCTGTACGACTCCGAGGGACTGTACGACCGGCGGTCGGTCGTCGTCGTCACGGATCCCGACGATCCGTTCTCGTTCGTCATCGAGAACGCCTCCGAGACGGTCACGGTGGTCGAGGGAGGGACGCTCGAGAACCTCACGGCGTCGGTGCGAAACGAGGGCGACATCCGCGGCGTCGATCGGCTGGAACTGGCCGTCGACGGCGGATCGATCCGCGCCGACGAGCGGGTCAGACTCCGGCCTGACCGGTCCGAAACCGTCGGCTTCGACGACGCGACCGTCGATCTCGAGCCGGGCGAGTACCCGTTTACGCTCGGCGTGGAGGGCGACGAAACCGACGGAACGCTGATCGTCGAGGAGAGCGACGGCGGGACGGATCTCGCGGATGACGCCGAACCCGACGGGGCCGACGGGGCCGACGGGGTCGACGGCGGGGCGGCCGACGACGCCGCCGATGCGGTAGCGGTCGACGAACCGGTGGCGGACGATGCCGCCGATGGAGGGGCCGACGATACGGGGGACGGCGACGACGGTGACGACGATGCGGGGGACGGCGACGACGGTGGCGACGAGGACGCCGCCGCGACCCTGATACCGCTCGGGATCGGGACGCGCGAGGTACTCGGCGGCACGACCATCGTCGGTGCGACGTACGTTCTCGGACACTGGGTGTGAGCGTCCGTCGATCGTACCCGGGTGGCTTGTCTCGGTCGCGCCCGGGTGGCTCGTCTCGGTCGCGCCCGGGTGGCTCGTCTCGGTCGCGCCCGGGTGGCTCGTCTCGGTCGCGCCCGGGTGGCTCGTCTCGGCCGCCGCGAAGCTTGCCGCGGTCCGGGACGGGATCCCCGAGTTCCACGGTGGTAGCCACAAGAGCGGCCACTATCTGGGGAGTATTACCCGCGGAACCCGTAGCTGGGTCCATGTCCGATCGCATGCATCTCAACCTCTTTACGATGAACTCCGTCGAGCACGTCTCGCCGGGGTCGTGGACGTATCCCGGCGACCAGTCGCCTCGGTACACGGACCGATCGTACTGGACGGAGGTCGCACGGACCGCGGAGCGCGGCGGGTTCGACGCCGTCTTCTTCGCGGACGTGCGCGGGGTCTACGACGTGTACGGCGACGACCGCGGGGTCGCCGTCGAGAAGGCGGTCCAGACGCCCGCCAACGATCCGCAGCTCGTCGTCCCCGCGATGGCGGAGGTCACCGACGACCTCGGCTTCGCCGTCACGCGCTCGACGACGTACACCCATCCGTACCAGCTCGCACGGGAGTTCTCGACGCTGGACCACCTCACCGACGGCCGGATCGCGATCAACGTCGTCACCTCCTACCTGGAGTCCGCGGCCGCGAACCTCGGGCTCGACGAGCGGATGGACAAGGAGACGCGGTACGACCGCGCCGACGAGTTCCTCGACGTCTGTTACGCGCTGTGGGAGGACTCCTGGGCGGACGACGCCGTCGAGATCGACCGCGAGACGGGCCGGTACACGGACCCTGAAAAGGTAACCGCGATCGACCACGAGGGCGACCACTTCTCCGTGCCGGGGCCGCACGGCTGCGAGCCGTCGCCACAGCGCACCCCCGTCGTGTATCAGGCCGGCTCGTCGGACCGCGGCCGGGAGTTCGCGGCCGCCAACGCCGAGGCCGTCTTCGCCAGTCAGCCGACCGAGGCGGGCGTCCGCGAGTACATGCAGGACGTGAAAGCGCGGGCGGCCGAATACGGCCGTGACCCGGCGAGCCTCACGTTCTTCATCGGCGTCGTTCCCGTCGTCGGGGAGACGGAGGCGATCGCGCAAGCGAAATACGACAGCTACACGGACCACGTCGACGTCGAGGCGACGCTCGCGCTGCTGTCCGGCTTCCTCGACATGGACCTGTCCGCGCTCGACCCCGACCGGAAGGTCGAACACATCGAGACGGACGCGATCCAAGGCACGATGAACGCGTTCACGAAGTCACAGCCCGACCGCGAGTGGACCGTCCGCGAGGTCGCGGAGTTCTGCGGGCTCGGAACCACGTCGCCGACGATCGTCGGGACGCCCGAGGAGGTCGCCGACGAACTCCAGTACTGGCACGAGGAGGTCGGCGTCCACGGATTCAATATAAAAGAGGTCGTCCGTCCCGACTCGCTGACCGACTTCGTCGACCTCGTGGTCCCCGAGCTTCGCGAGCGCGGGCTCGTCCCCGACGCCGACGCGGAACCACGGGGATCCACCCTCCGTGAACGACTGCTCGGCGAGGGCCAAACCGGGCTCCGCGACGACCACCCGGCAAAGAGATAAAAATACGAACACGTCCTCGGTGAAACACGTGACTGCGGGGCTATTGTTAATATATATTGTTCTATTAGTACGACAGCTCTGCCGCCCCCGGCATCCTTAAGTGTGATCCGGCGTTTGCTTCAGGTGACGCTTCGCTTGGAGGGCCGAAGCGTCAGCGGGGACCTATCGAACGGCACGCCCGTGCCATCTTTTCCCGGCACGGGCCGCCGTTCGTCCTTTCGACGTGATACCGCTAGCGGTGCGTTCGGTCGTCGAGCCGCGGTTTCGGTCGGGACGACCCGTCGTCGGTCTCGTCGACTCGCGGTTCTCGATCCTGTCGACTCGCGGTTCTCGATCCCGTCGACGAGAGATTCTCCGCCTGGTAGGTCCCGTACTAGAGATTCTCCGCCTGGTAGGACCCGTCGTAGGTCCCGTCGTGGTCCGCACGGGCGAGCACGAGCTGTGCGATCCGTGCACCGGGTTCGATCTCGATCTCGTGTCCGACCCGGAGGAGCCCCTCGCCGACGCCCTCGTAGCCGGCGTCCCACACGGCGGTGTTGAGCATTGCGGCGTTGCGCAGCAGCGTCGAGCGCGGGTAGACGAACCCGACGTGACCCTCCGGGATCCTGACCGGTTCGCCGTACCGGACCACGTACGCGCCCGGATCGAGGCGGTAGACGCCGGCGGTGCGGTCGGCTCCGTCGCTGGCGTTCGTGTTCGGCGGTCCCGACGGCGACAGCTCCCGTCGCTCGCCGACGCGTTTCCCGTCCCGTCCGATCCTGCCCGGCTCGATCGGTTCGAACATCGAGTCGACCGTGAGGTCGACCCCGTTCGGCTGCCGCTGGTCGCCGTCGAGCTCCGCTCCCGCGGCCTCCAGTGCGGCGGCCACGTACGCCCCCGATTCGTACATACGTCGCGGTCACTCGGACGTGACAAAACCGTGTCGTCGTCGACTCGACCGGCCTTTATTCTCCTTATATATTCATGATGATGCCGGATTCCATAGTGTGTGATATCGTAGCAAATTTCCCCCCGAGAATTGCTGGATTCCGGCGATCCCACACGGTCGATATGGCGGAAAACACGCGGGATTTATATCCGAGGCGTTGCCATCTTCGGACGATATGGGACAAACGATCACGGAGCAGATACTCGACGATCATCTCCTTGAGGGTGAGCTGACCCCCGGAGAGGAGATCGGTATCGACATCGACCAGGTACTCACTCAGGACACGACCGGGACGATGGTGTGGCTCCAGTTCGAGGCGCTCGGAATCGACGAGGTCCAGACGGAGCTCGCCGCGCAGTACTGTGACCACCAGACGTATCAGTTCGACTTCAAGAACACCGACGACCACCGCTTCCTTCGCTCGGCGGCCGGCACGTACGGCGCGTACTTCTCCCGGCCCGGCAACGGGATCTGCCACCAGGTTCACAAGGAGAACTTCGCCGCACCCGGCAAGACGCTGCTCGGCTCCGACTCGCACACGCCGACCCCTGGCGGGCTCGGCCAGCTGGCGATCGGCGCGGGCGGGCTCGACATCTCCGTCGCCATGGGCGGCGGCGCGTACTACGTCGAGATGCCCGAGATAGTCAACGTCCAGCTCGAGGGCGAGCTCCCCGCGTGGGCGACCGCGAAGGACATCGCGCTCCACCTGATCGGCGAACTGACCGTCAAGGGCGGCGTCGGCAAGATCTTCGAGTACACCGGCTCCGGCGCGGAGTCGCTGTCGATCCCCGAGCGGACGACGATCACGAACCTCGGCACGGAGCTCGGCGCGACCTCCTCGATCTTCGGCACCGACGAGAAGACCAAAGAGTGGCTCGCCAAACAGGACCGCGAGGAGGAGTTCGTCGACCTGACGCCGGACGACGACGCGGAGTACGCCGAGACGATCACCGTCGATCTCGGCGACCTCGAGCCGCTCATCGCGGCACCGTCGATGCCCGACAACGTCGTCCCCGTCAGCGAGGCTGCGGGCACCCAAGTCGAGCAGGTCATCGTCGGATCCTGTACGAACGGTGCCTACGAGGACGTCCTCCCGGCCGCCAAGATGCTGGAGGGCCGCGAGATCGCGAAGCACACCGAGATGATCGTCGCGCCCGGCTCCAAGCAGGCGTCCGAGATGCTGGCCCGCGAGGGCTGGACCGCGGAGATGATGGCGGCCGGCGTCAACTTCTCCGAGGCGACGTGTGGTGCCTGTATCGGCATCGGCCACGTGCCCGCCTCCGACTCCGTCTCGCTGCGGACGTTCAACCGCAACTTCGAGGGTCGCTCCGGTATCGAGGACGACTCCGTCTACCTCTGCTCGCCCGAGGTCGCCACGGCGGCCGCCATCACCGGCGAAATCGTCGACCCCCGCGACCTCGCGGACGAACTCGGCGACCTGGAGGACCCCGGCCTGGAGATGGGGACGAAATACACCGCGGGGATGGGGCGAGACGACACCGACATCATCAGCCCCGAGGAGGCGATCGACGACGACCTCATCAAGGGCCCGAACATCGGCGACGTGCCGCTGAAGGACGGGATCGATGCCGACATCGGCGGTGAAACGCTCCTCAAGATGGAGGACAACATCACCACCGACCACATCATCCCGGCGACGGCGGACATCCTGAAGTTCCGCTCGAACATCGAGAAGCTCTCCGAGTTCACGCTCTCGCGCGTCGACGACACGTTCGCGCAGCGCTCGCTCGACGCCGACGGCGGCGTCCTCGTGGCCGGCGAGAACTACGGACAGGGATCCTCGCGGGAACACGCCGCACTCTGCCCGATGTACCTCGGTATCGAGGCCGTCTTCGCGCAGAGCTTCGCCCGCATCCACAAGGCGAACCTCTTCAACTTCGGCATCGTCCCGCTGGCGATCGACGCGGAGACCTACGAGCGGATCGACCAGGGCGACGACATCGAGATCGTCGACGACGTGCCTGCCGGCATCCGCTCCGGTCAGGAGGAATTCACCGCGCGCGTGAACGACGACTGGGAGTTCACCGCCACCGTCGACGCCTCCGAGCGCGAACGCGAGATCCTCGCTGCCGGCGGCAAGCTCTCGTGGGTCAAACAGCAGCACTCCGACGACTCCGGCGCTGCGCCCGCGGACGACTAACCTCGGCTTCGTGCGGTTCGGTTTTCGTACTTCTTTTTTCGGTCGCTGAGTACCGTCGCTCGGGAGCGTCGACGGCAGGCTTTTGCGCGCTGCGCCCCTGATACGAACGACTCGCATGTCACAGTCACACACCCGATCGGCACACACGCCCCACGGCGACGTCGAGTACGAGGTCGTCGCGTGTGCCAACTGCGGGGAGGAGGTGATGCCGGACGACGCCGTCCCGGTCGGGATCGGCACGGAGGCGTACTCCTGTGACGGTCTGCCGTTCTGCCGAGCGACCCACGAACGCCCTCGCGAGCGCCGCGTGTTGTGTGACTACTGTGCCGAGGCGACGCTCGATTACGCTCGCGATCCCGACGGCGTGGCCGACCGACTGGCCGAGTTCGCCTCGGAGCGCTCGGCCGTCGGCGTCGGACTCTGGCTGGGTGTCGTCGGCGGTGTCGCGCTGTCGGTCGGGTTGCTCGTCGTCCGACTCCTCGTCGGGATCGTGTGACTCCTCGTCGGGATCGTGTGACTCCTCGTCGGGATCGTGTGATCCGTTTCGCGTCAGAGCGGACGTGCCGTCGCGTTTATCGGTCCGCACCTCGAAGCGCTCCCGTGACTCCAGTCGAGGTGTCGGTCCGGCCGGCCGAGCGCGCTGACCTGCTCGCAGTCCTGCGGATCGAGACGGCGTGCTTCTCGGACCCGTGGCCGTACGACGCCTTCGATCGGTTCCTCGGCGAACCGGGCTTCCTCGTCGCGGATCGCGGCGGCGAGGTCGTCGGCTACGCGGTCGCCGACTCGACGCCGAACTTCGGTCGAGACATTGGCCACCTGAAGGACCTGGCCGTCCGTCCCGACTCGCGCGGACGGGGGATCGGTCGAGCCCTGTTGTGCGCCGCGCTCTCCACGCTCCGTGCGCAGGGGGCGGCGGTCGCCAAACTCGAGGTCCGAGAGCACAACGAGGTCGCACGGTCGCTGTACGCCGACGAGGGGTTCGATCCGATCCGGCGGCTCCCGCGGTACTACCGGGACGGCGAGGACGCGCTGGTCCTGGTCGTCGATCTCGCGGAGTGGACGGTGGGGGGTTGATCTCGCGGAGCGGACGGTCGGTGTCGGTCAGATCGAATCCGCCACCCGCTCGCCGACGTCGAGTCCGTTCGCCAGTGCGGCGTGGATCCGCCCCTCGCCGGCGACCCAGTCGCCGAGGACGTAGAGCCCCGCCGAGCGCGCCGACTCGACCGGCTCCCGGTCGACGCCGCGCTCGGGAAGCGCGTAGCGCCATCCCTGATGGTCGGTCCACGTCGGCTCCGAGAGGCGGTCGTCGCCGACGATCGCCGCGGCGTGATCGGCGAGCGCCGCCACGTTCTCGGCGGGGTCGGCGTCGTACCGGTCGAGTGACCACCCGTGTGACGCCTGCACGACGAGCAGCGACTCCCCGTCGGGAACGTGGCCGGCCTTACACTCCTCGCGCGAGATCCAGCCGACCTCGTGTTCCTTGTCCGCGTTCACGAGCCCGTAGTACGGGACGTCGATCTCGAACGGGTAGCGGAGGACCGCGGTCCAGACGCTCCGGTACGGGACCGCCTCGGCGGCCGCCCGAAGTCGCTCTCGGACCGGCGAGTCCCACGCGGCGCTCGCGAGCAGGGCCGCGGTCTGTGGAGCCGGCGGGTTCACGAGGAGGACGTCGAACGGCCCCCACGTCTCGCCGTCCGAGTCCTCGAGAACCCAGCGCGAGCCGTCCCGGTGGAGCGTCTCGACGCGCGTTCGACGGTGGACGGTCGCGTCCGTCGGCCCGAACAGTCGCTTCGCGAGCGTCGTGAGGCCCTCCCGGTAGCTCCACTTGTGCTCGTCGACGTCGCGACCGGCCGACACCGCCCCCGACGCGTCGAAGGTGTACACCGGCTCGGTGACGTCATCGAGCCCCGCCGCGTCGAGCGTCTCGGTGACGAGCTCGACGACGCGCTCATCGTCGGATTTGAGGTAGTTCGCACCGTAGTCGTACGTCAGATCGCCGTCTCGTCGGGTCGCGGCCCGCCCGCAGACCCCGCCGGACTTCTCGAGGACGGTCACGGTCGCGTCGGGCACCGTGTCGTCGATCACGAACGTCGCCGCCGCGGCCGCCGCTCCGGCACCGACGACGCCTATCTCCGTCATGTCTCTCGTTCGCGTTGGACCCACTTAACCGGGTGGACGACCCGGGTCGATTGTGATAACCCTTAGTGCTCCCGGCGACAACGTCGCGCCATGAGTTCGGTCCCCGAGCGGTCCGCGATCGACGAGGAGTACAAGTGGGAGCTAGCGAGCGTCTTCGAGAGCGACGAGGCGTGGGCGTCGGCGTACGAGGACGTCGCGGGGCGGATCGACGAGCTTCGGGCGTACGAAGGTCGCGTCACGGAGGACGCCGCGACGCTCCTCGCACTCCTCGAACTGCGCGAGTCGGTGTTCCGAGCGCTCGACGAGGTCGGCGTGTACGCACAGCTCCGCAGCGCCGAGGACACCCGGAACGGGGAGTACCAGGCGATGTCGGCGAAGGCGTCGTCGCTCCGGTCCGAGGCGTCGAGTGCGATATCGTATCTCGAGCCCGAACTGCAGTCGCTCACGGCGGAGGCAGTCGCGGCGTTTATCGACGCCGAGCCCGCGCTCGCGGAGTACGAACACTACTTCGACGACGTGTTGCGAACCAAACCCCACACCCGCTCGGCGGAGGTCGAGGAGGTGCTCGCGGAGCTGTCGGAGGTCACGTCCGCACCGAGCGAGATCTACTCGATGCTGACGAACGCCGACCTCACCTACGGCGTCGTCGAGGACCCCGACGGCGAGACGGTTGAGATCACGCAGTCGAACTTCACCAAGCTCCAGACGAACCCGGACCGGGCGTTCCGTCGACGCGTCCACGAGACCTTCTACGACGAGTGGGAGTCCGTGCGGAACACGGTCGGGACGTCGCTCGAAAAGGCGGTTCGCGAGCACGTCGTCAGCGCGGGGATCCGGAACTACGACACGGCCCGCGAGGCCGCGCTCGACGGCGCGAACGTTCCGGTCGAGGTGTACGACACGCTCGTCGACACGGTCGAGGACAACCTCGACGTGCTCCATCGCCACGCCGAGCTGAAACGGCGGGCGCTCGGCGTCGATCGGCTGGAAAGCCACGACCTGTACATGTCGCTGACCGGCGAGCAGGGACCGGACATCGAGTACGATCAGGCCGTCGAATGGATCATCGAGGCGGTCGAACCGCTCGGGGAGGCGTATCAGGAGCGGATGGCGGAGGGGGTACGGAGTCGATGGGTCGACGTGTACGAGAACCGCGGCAAGCGCTCCGGCGCGTTCTCCTCGGGCACGTACGACACCCAACCGTTCATCATGATGAACTATCAGGACGACATCGCGTCGCTGTACACGCTGGCTCACGAACTCGGGCACTCGATGCACTCGGAGCTCGCGGGCGACGCCCAGCCGTGGCACGACGCGAGCTACGACATCTTCATTGCGGAGATCGCCTCCACGGTCAACGAGACGCTCCTCACCCACCACCTACTGAAGACCGTCGAGGACGACGAACTGCGGACGCACGTGCTCGACGAGTACCTCGAACGGTTCCGCTCTACCCTCTTTCGCCAGACGATGTTCGCGTCGTTCGAGCGGACGATCCACGAGCGCGTCGAGGACGACGAGGCGCTCACGCCCGATACGTTCGATTCACTGTACGCGGACCGCAAGGGAGCGTACTACGAGCCGGCCGAACTGACGGGCGGCATCGAACGCGAGTGGGAGCGCATCCCGCACTTCTACTACGACTTCTACGTCTACCAGTACGCGACCGGTATCTCCGCGGCCGCGGCGATCGTCGATCGCGTTCTCGACGAGGGGGAGCCGGCCGCGGCGGACTACCGCGAGATGCTTCGGGCTGGCGGCTCCGACTACCCCCTCGACGTCGTCGAACTGGCAGGTATCGACATGGCGTCGCCGGACCCGATCGAGTCCGCCGTCGGGATCTACGACGACTACCTCGATGCGGTCGCGGGGCTGTTGGAGTTGGCGTAGCCGAGACGGATCGGTCGGCGGACGGTGTCCGTGTGGACGTGTCGTCCGGCCGGACCGAACCGACTATTGTCCGCTCGCCCCGAAGTGGGATCCATGCTCGAAGCAGGGACGGACGCGCCCGCGTTCACGCTGCGGAATCAACACGACGACCCCATCCGTGTTCCAGACCCGGACGCCGACTACACGGTCGTTTACTTCTATCCACGGGCGGATACGCCGGGGTGTACGACGGAGGCCTGTGGGTTTCGCGACGAGTGGGACGCGTTTGCGGACGCCGGCGTGACCGTCGTCGGCGTCAGCGACGACCCCGTCGCCGATCTGACCCCGTTCGCCGAGGAGCACGATCTTCCGTTCGACCTCCTCTCGGATCCCGACGGCGCGGTCGCGAGCGACTACGACTCCTACGGCGAAAAGCGCATGTTCGGGAACGTCTTCGACGGCGTCTTCCGAAACACCTACGTGCTCGATCCGGACGGGACCGTCGTGCTCGCGTACGAGGGCGTCTCGCCCGAGGGACACGCGAGGGCGATCCTCGCCGACCTCGAGGACCGGTCCGCGTCGGACGCGACTTTTTAACTGGACCGCCGAAACATCCCGTATGGACGAACGAGTACGCGAGCACGCCGAGGTGCTCGTCGACTGGAGCGCGCGGGTGGCGGCGGGCGACGACGTCGTCGTGAGCGTCGCGGAGGACGCACACGATCTGGCGGTTGCGGTCGCGGCGGCGCTCGGCGAGCGCGGCGCGAACGTCACGACGCTGTACGACTCCGAGGAGGTCTCTCGAGCCTACCTGAAAGGCAGCGAGTCCCGCGACGGCGACTTCGAGAGCGACCCGGCCGTCGATCTCGCGGTCTTCGAGGCGGCGGACGTCTACCTCCGGCTCGGTGGGGGCCGAAACACCACCGCGACCGCGGACGTGCCAGCCCCGGTTCGGCAGGCGTACGCGACGGCCAGACAGGGGGTCCGGGAGGCTCGAATGGGGACGGACTGGGTGTCGACGGTCCATCCGACCCGCTCGCTCGCCCAGCAGGCGGGAATGGCCTACGAGGAGTACCAGGAGTTCGCGTACGACGCGATCCTCCGCGACTGGGAGACGCTGGCCGAGGAGATGGCCGAGATGAAGCGGATCCTCGACGCGGGCAACGAGGTCCGACTCGTCACCGAGCGCGACGACGCTCCCGACACCGACATTTCGATGTCGATCGCGGGGCGAACCGCGGTCAACTCCGCGGCGTCGGTCGCGTACGACTCCCATAACCTCCCCTCCGGCGAGGTGTTCACCGCTCCGTACGACACCGAGGGCGAGGCGTTCTTCGACGTGCCGATGACGATCGAGGCGACGCGCGTCAGGAACGTCCGCCTCGTCTTCGAGAACGGCGAGGTCGTCGATTTCGCGGCCGAGACCGGTGAGGACGCCCTCGCGAGCGTCCTCGACACCGACCCCGGCGCGCGCCGACTCGGGGAGCTGGGGATCGGGATGAACCGCGGGATCGACCGCTTCACCGACTCGATCCTCTTCGACGAGAAGATGGGCGACACCGTCCACATGGCGGTCGGTCGCGCGTACGACGCCTGCCTGCCCCAGGGCGCGACCGGTAACGACAGTGCGGTCCACGTCGACCTGATCACGGACGTGAGCCGGAACTCCCGGTTGGAGGTCGACGGTGAGGTCGTCCAGCGGGACGGCCGTTTCCGGTGGGAGGACGGATTCGCTTGACATCCTCCCCGCCCTGAAGGGCGAGGATTCCCACGTTGGGATATTGTGGTTTACGACGTTACGTGTTCTTGCGGTGCGAACGCACCAGTTCCCGTGTCAAACAGGAACGTCGATG